>JAHHRA010000017.1 GCA_020026055.1 Actinobacillus sp. | reverse complement strand
TATTAGCAAGGTAACCCCCAACTTCTGGACGCACCATATGTTCGCTTGGTTGTGGCTGTGGTTGCGGTTGTGGCTGCGGCTGCGGTTGTGGCTGCGGTTGTGGCTGCGGTTGTGGCTGCGGTTGCGGTTGTGGCTGCGGCTGTGGTTGTGGCTGCGGCTGTGGCTGTGGCTGTGGTTGCGGTTGCGGTTGTGACGGTGAGAGATATGAAGTCAAACGCCATTCCCAATCATTATCTTTGCTTCGAACTCTAGATAAATCGTAATCATACGCCCCTGCGACAATCCGCCCCGCTTTTACAAAAGTACCCTCTGGAGAGTTTCCTTTAACGGCAATGATAGGAATGCCTTCAACAGTTTGTGCACCTCGCCCTCCTAAATTTGTCACTACTACATTCGTTTTCCCAGTAGCATCACCCCCAATCACGATATGATCAGCTCGTACATTGTCATCCCAATTTTGATCACCGTCTAATTTGACACCAAAATGAAGTGTTGAGTTTTCACCATGATAATTCCCAAAGATTCGAAGAAGGGTATATTCAAAGATAGACGTGTCTCTTGTGCCATCTTCATTGGTAAAATAGAGGTGACTTCCATTTTTCAAAGTAAGATCTGTTACAAATCCATTTGCTCGATACCAAGTGGAGTTGTCTAAAGTAATAATGCCACGGCCGCGACTCCCTGTAAGACTTATGCCTCCTACCACCTTGGATCCTGAGGCATTAATGCGTGTATGGGATTCACTACCACCAATAACATAACCCATATTATTAGGCAAAGAAGAAGCAATAGTACTATTATTTAAATTAATTTCTGCTTCACCAGAAAAGGAGCTTGTGATAGCTTGTCCTGCACTTACAATTTTTGAATTTGTCAGCGTAATAACTGATGTTTTTCCTGATTCATTCTCAATTCCAATAGTATGATTTTTCACGCTAGAATCACGTAATGTCAATTTTCCACCCTTAGAAACTTCAATCCCAGTAAGATTTTGTTTTTCAGAAACGACTTTTAATTTCCGTGCAACGAGCGTTCCTGCGACAACAGCAAGAGACTTAGACAAATTGCCATCATCGAAAAATTCCATATCTGCATCATTCAAGATCAATTTCGCTTCTTCGCCTATTACCACAGCACCTTTAGCACCCTCGTGTGTTTTAAGATGCATCCCAGTACTCGTTACTTCCGTATACACGCCAGGTTTTACGTTAAAAACAGGATAGTAGCAATTAATTTTTGTGCTAGAGCAAACCATCAAACCTACTTTACCCGAACCAATATCGATAAACTTATCCTTTAGGGTATAAGATCCACCATTATAAAATGCATCTCCATGATCTACCCACACTGGTTCAGCTGCCAATACGTTATTGATTGATAACGTCAGTAGTGTGAGTATGAAAATTAACTTTTTGCTCTTTTCCATTGTATCTCTCCGAAATAAAAGATAATTTAACAGTCCTTATTGATCTGTTATGTCAATAACAGATCAACCCAGTATACTGGGGCTTTTTTTGGAAATAAGAAACGCCCGCAAAATCAGAAAAAATTTCTGATTTTGCGGGCGTAAATAAATCCTTCTTTAATCTCACTAACAAAGAGGATTCTTATTAATTAGATTTTACATGCTCCTCCTTCACAACCACTCTCTAAATCATTCTGCTCATCTTCTGCACCGTCTCGAGTATTTTGGTAATAAAGAGTTTTCACACCATATTTATAAGCAGTGAGTAAATCTGCAAGGAGCTGTTTCATTGGAACTTTGCCATCAGCAAAGCGTTTTGGGTCATAGTTAGTATTAGCAGAGATTGATTGATCAACGAATTTTTGCATAATCGCTACAAGGTGCAAGTAGCCTGTATTATTTGGAATTTCCCATAATAACTCATAATTCTCACTTAGCGTTTCATACTCTGGCACGACTTGTTTTAGAATACCATCTTTCGAAGCTTTGACACTAACATGACCACGTGGTGGCTCAATACCGTTTGTAGCATTTGAAATCTGTGATGAAGTTTCAGACGGCATTAATGAACTCAATGTTGAGTTGCGAAGACCATATAGTTGAATATCACGACGCAATCCTTCCCAGTCATAATGTAAAGGTTCTTGAGTAAGTTCATCGACACTGTGTTTATAAGTATCGATCGGTAAAACGCCTTGAGCATAAGTAGTTTGATTAAATAATTCACAAGCACCCTGTTCTTTTGCTAGCATCATTGATGCTTTTAACAAATAGTATTGAATTGCTTCAAATGTACGGTGCGTCAATGCATTAGCACTACCATCAGAGTAACGTACACCGTTTTTAGCAAGATAATATGCGAAATTAATCACGCCAATTCCAAGCGAACGCCGTTTTAAGGAGCTGTTGCGAGCCGCTGCAACAGGATAGTTTTGATAATCTAACAGTGCATCTAAAGCACGGACAGTTAAATCAGCAATTTCTTGTAATTCATCAAGATTTTCAATTGCACCAAGATTAAACGCAGAGAGTGTACACAATGCAATTTCACCTTCTTCATCATGAATATGATTTAATGGTTTAGTTGGCAAAGCGATTTCTAAACAGAGGTTAGATTGTCGAATTGGTGCGAGCTTAGGATCAAATGGAGAATGAGTGTTGCAATGATCAACATTTTGAATATAAATCCGCCCTGTTGACGCCCGCTCTTGCATTAATAATGAGAAAAGTTCTACCGCTTTGACCGTACGTTTACGAATACTCAGATCCTGTTCGTATTTTTCATATAAGCGTTCAAATTCTGTTTGATCTGCGAAAAATGCTTCATAAAGCCTAGGAACATCTGATGGACTAAATAAAGTAATATCTTTACCCTTGATTAAACGTTGGTACATTAATCGATTTAATTGCACACCATAATCCATATGACGCACACGATTATCCTCAATACCACGATTATTTTTTAACACTAGCAGGCTTTCCACTTCTAAATGCCAGAACGGATAATAAACCGTCGCAGCACCGCCACGCACGCCACCTTGCGAACAAGATTTAACAGCTGCTTGGAAAAGTTTATAGAACGGAACACAACCTGTGTGGAAAGCTTCACCGCCACGAATTGGGCTACCCAAAGCACGAATCGCACCAGCATTGATGCCAATCCCCGCTCGTTGTGATACATATTTGACGATTGCCGAAGTTGTAGCATTGATAGAATCTAAATCATCACCACATTCAATCAATACACAAGAACTGAATTGACGAGTTGGGGTACGCACACCAGCCATAATTGGTGTAGGCAATGAAATTTTAAAAGTCGATACGGCATCATAAAAACGATGAATATAATCTAATCTTGTGGCTTTTGGATAACGAGAAAATAAACAAGCAGCGACCAATAGATATAAAAACTGTGCAGATTCGTAAACTTCTCCCGTTACGCGGTTTTGTACTAAATATTTACCTTCAAGTTGTTTCACTGCAGCATAAGAGAAACTTAAATCTCGCTCATGCACTAAAAAATCATTCATTTGCTCCCATTCTTCAGGTGTGTAATCTCTTAAAAGTGCAGGATCGTATTTCCCCATCTCTACTAGTTTTGTAACCTGTATATAAAGATGTGGTGGTTCATATTGACCAAAGGCTTTCTTACGTAAATGAAACATTGCTAAACGAGCAGCAAGATATTGATAATCTGGCGTTTCTTTACTAATTAAATCTGCAGCAGCTTTAATAATCGTTTCGTGAATATCTGCTGTTTTAATACCTTCATAAAATTGAATATGTGAACGTAATTCAACTTGAGAAACAGAAACATTTTCCAAACCTTCTGCAGCCCAAGTAATTACACGATGTATTTTATCAAGATCAATTTTTTCTTGACGACCATCACGTTTTGTCACCATTGTTGCTTTATTCATAATTATTTATTACCTAAAAGTGGTTGAATATAACTGTAAGTGGATCAAATATTACTCTGTTTTTTGATAAAGAATGCATAGCATAATGGGAAGGATCATAAACTGCAATCACTATAATTTTGTAGATTCAATTCACAAAAAGTAACTACTTTATAAATAAGCAAAAATATGTAATAAAAAAAATCACCCTTAAAACACGGGGTGATTTTCGTAAAAATTTTCAATTAATTTAAGTAATTTATTGCCAATTTTTATTCTTTGATGTATGTCCCAAACCAGGGTTAAAACCGTTCGTTGGGTCTAAGTCTTGATAAAATTGTTTCAAAGCGGGTTTGGCTTCGTAGAGATGTCCAACATTGTGTTCAGCTGGATATTGAGCTCCTCGTTCATCTAACAATTTCAACATCTCTTGTTCTAATTTATGACCGTCAACACCTGGCTTTAAAATATAATCTTGATGGAAAACATGGCACATAAAATGCCCGTAATAAAGTTTGTGCAAAATCTTCTCTTCAATTTCAGGTGGTAATTTTTCAAACCATTCTTTATCATTACGACGTAATGCAATATCTAGAGCAAGCAATTCACCTACTTCTTTTTGATGAACATTATGGTAACGAATAGCGGCAGAGGCTACAGCAAAACGATGTAACATCGCCGCTTGAGTCTCTTGACTATCGCATTCAAAATAGTTGCCTTTTCTCGCATCAGCAAAATAATTTTGCAAAAAGTTTTGTGTTTGTGCAATCAAATCACTACCTACCTTGAGGATCAAATGATGTTCATATTTTTGATAAAAATATTCCATTTTGGCAGTAGGTTGAGTCGGAATAAATTTCGAGGTAAATTGCAAAAACTTGTCACTGAAATAAGATGGCATAAATGGAATTTTATCAGCAATGCGATCTGCTTTCGCTTTAAGAGCAAACAATTTTGGCAACCATTTTGTCCCCATTGTTTTGATTACCCAAGACGTGTCCTTACCATATTTTCTTGCAAGAGTGTAAGCATCACGATGAATGTATTCACCTGAAATAGGCAAGCTATCAAATTCTGTCAACATCGTCCGACGGATATCACTTAATACATGAATGTCATTTGTTCCGATGTAGAAAACAGCTGTTTCTTTATCCATTGGGAAAGTATCGAGACGGACTGCGAACACTGCTAATTTACCTGCACAACCAGAAGCTTCATAGTGACGAGTAGGGTCTGCATTAAAACGTGCAGGAGTATCCGCATCGATCTTACGCACATGATTACAATAAGCATGATCGGAACCTTGACCACAATCTTTTTCGACATCTTCGTTTGTATAATTATGTTGTTGAAGATTAGTTAAGATTTCTTCTGGCGTATGCCCCAAATGAATACCTAAATGATTTTTAAGTTCCAATTCACCTTTTTCATTAATTTGAGCAAATAATGCCATTTGCGTATAAGCTGGTCCACGTTGAACAAGTGCACCACCTGAGTTGTTACAAATCCCACCGACAACTGATGCTCCGATACAAGAAGAACCAATAACTGAATGTGGCTCACGATGTAATGGGCGTAAAACATCTTCTAATTCATATAAAGTTGCCCCAGCTAAACACACAACCTGTGTGTTTTTTGCGATAAGCTGAATACCGTCAAGTAATAAAGTGTTAATAATCACAATATCACGATCATAGTCATTCCCATCGGGTGTAGAACCTCCTGTTAATCCCGTATTAGCAGATTGTGAAATCACTATCACATCTGCTGCTACACAAACTTGCAATACTTTCCAATATTCTAACAGTGTTTTAGGTTTAACAACTGCCAAGGCATTACCTTCACCAAAACGATAACCTTTTCGATAAAATAACGTTTTACTCGGCTCAGTAATAACTTGAGATTGCCCTGAAATATCAATAAGTTGTGAAATAAGTTGTGAATGATTCATTTATCATAACCTTGTGTCTATTATAGAAATATTAATAATTTAACGTTAAATAAGTTTTAGTGTCTAGTATGGATCTGTCTTTTTTATACGATCTTTTAACTCACGCCCTCAAATTCGTAAAAATTTTTCGACAAAAAATACTGACCTTTTGAATATCAAAAACTGACATTGCTTTGCATAAAACAAGCAAAACACTTTGATATTTTGTGGATAAATATTCTGATGAATTTATCAAAATAAAAAGCCCCTACTCCTTAGAGTTAGGGGCTTTGTTTGATTCAAATTAATCTGCCATATTGAGCATTTTTGCTAAATCTGCCGTTGCTTCATCAGCAGGGCTGATAACTTCTGCAACTTCTTCTATTGCAGGATTTTCCATAATGGCAACATCAATTTCTGCATTCACAGCTTCACGATCCAAACGTTTATTTTTGTGATACGCAAATCCCGTCCCCGCTGGAATTAAGCGTCCTACGATAACGTTCTCTTTAAGACCACGTAATTCATCACGCTTACCTGCTACTGCAGCTTCTGTAAGTACGCGAGTGGTTTCTTGGAATGATGCCGCAGAAATAAAGGACTCTGTTGCTAGAGAAGCTTTAGTAATACCAAGTAATTCACGTTGGAATTCTACTGGTGGCTTACCTTCAGCAATACGTTGACGATTAACGATCTTAACGCGAGCCACTTCTTCTTGTGCACCTTCTAGGAATTCAGAATCATGAGCATTAGTGATCATACATTTACGCAACATTTGACGAACAATCACTTCAATATGTTTATCGTTAATTTTTACCCCTTGTAAGCGATAAACTTCTTGTACTTCATTAACGATATATTCTGTTACTGCGTGAACGCCACGTAAGCGAAGGATATCATGAGGCATTTCAGAACCGTCAGAGATTAAATCTCCTTTTTCTACCATTTCACCTTCAAATACGTTCAACTGACGCCATTTCGGAATCATTTCTTCGTAAATCTCGCCTTCAGTTGGTGTAATCAATAACCGACGTTTACCTTTTGTTTCTTTACCAAAAGAAACAATACCTGAGATTTCAGCAAGAATTGCAGGTTCTTTTGGTTTACGTGCTTCAAACAAATCAGCAACACGTGGAAGCCCACCAGTAATATCTTTAGTACCCACAGATTCTTGCGGAATACGTGCTAAAGATTCACCAATTGAGATTTCTGTGCCATCATCTAAATTCACAATGGCTTTGCCTGGCAAGAAGTATTGTGCAACGATCTCTGTCCCTGGAATAAAGATATCGTTTCCTTTTGCGTCAATAAGTTTGATCGCAGGACGTAAATCTTTACCCGCAGTAGTGCGTTCGCCCACATCTTGGACAACAATAGAAGATAAACCCGTTAATTCATCAGTTTGACGCGTAACCGTTAAACCATCAATGATATCTTCAAACTTCACGAAACCACTTACTTCTGAAATAACTGGCATTGTATGTGGATCCCAGTTTGCAGCGATTTCGCCTGTTTCAACGTTCGCTCCATCTCCTTTGTTTAAGATAGCACCATATGGAAGTTTATAATGTTCTTTAGTACGACCGAATGTATCAACAACTGTTAATTCTGTGTTACGCGAAGTCAGTACAAGTTTACCTTCTTTATTAGTGACAAATTTCGCACCAGTTAGACGCAATGTCCCCGTATTTTTAACTTGTACACTGGATTCTTTCGCAGCTGCAGATGCCGCACCACCAATATGGAAAGTACGCATCGTTAACTGTGTACCTGGTTCACCAATTGATTGAGCAGCAATAACACCTACGGCTTCACCCTGGTTGATTAAATGACCACGAGCGAGATCGCGACCATAACATTTCGCACATACACCAAAATCAGTTTCACAAGTTACAACTGAACGTACTTTAATATTATCTACGGAGTTTTCATCAATTACGTCGCAAAGTTTTTCATCTACTAATGTGTTACGTGAAATTAAGACTTCATCTGTACCAGGTTTTAATACATCTTCTGCTACAACACGACCAAGAACACGATCACGCAATGCTTCTTTAACATCACCACCCTCAATTAATGGCATCATCACAATACCTTCATGAGTACCACAATCGTCTTCAACAATAACTAAATCTTGTGCAACGTCAACTAAACGACGAGTTAAGTAACCTGAATTTGCTGTTTTTAATGCAGTATCGGCAAGACCTTTACGAGCACCATGAGTTGAGATGAAGTACTGCAATACGTTTAAACCTTCACGGAAATTTGCCGTAATCGGAGTTTCAATAATTGAACCATCTGGGCGAGCCATTAAACCACGCATACCTGCAAGCTGACGAATCTGAGTCGCACTACCACGAGCTCCTGAGTCTGCCATCATAAAGATGCTGTTAAATGAAGCTTGTTTTTCAAGTTTACCTTCACGATTCATGATTTCTTCCGTAGAAAGATTTTCCATCATCGCTTTTCCCACACGCTCATTTGCAGTAGACCAAATATCAATAACTTTATTGTAACGTTCACCTGCAGTAACAAGACCAGATTGGAATTGTTCTTGAATCTCTGCTACTTCGGCTTCGGCTTCGGCTATGATTTCATATTTTTTCGCTGGGATGACCATATCGTCAACACCAACAGAAGAACCTGAACGTGCTGCGTATGAAAAACCAGTGTACATAATGTGGTCTGCAAACATAACACTTTCTTTTAAGCCAAGTAGGCGGTAACTAGTGTTAATTAAGCGAGAAATGCCTTTTTTATTTAATGGTTGGTTAAATAAATTAAAAGGCATACCTTTTGGTGCGATCATCCAAAGGATAGCACGACCAATAGTAGTATCTATGAGGTGAGTACTTGGTTCATACTCACCTGCTACATTCTTCATCCATTCAGTGATACGTACTTTAACACGAGCATGTAATTCTGCCGTCCCCGTGGCATAAGCTTTTTCTGCTTCACGAGGATCTTGCAATACCATACCTTCACCTTTTGCATTCACTTTTTCACGAGTCATATAGTAGAGACCTAATACTACGTCTTGTGATGGTACAATGATCGGTTCACCATTTGCAGGCGATAAGATGTTATTTGTAGACATCATTAAGGCACGTGCTTCAAGTTGTGCTTCTAGTGTTAAAGGTACATGAACAGCCATTTGGTCGCCATCGAAGTCTGCATTAAATGCAGCACAAACAAGTGGATGTAAACGGATTGCTTTACCTTCAATAAGAATTGGTTCAAATGCTTGAATACCAAGACGGTGAAGTGTCGGTGCACGGTTAAGCAGGATTGGATGTTCGCGAATTACTTCTGCTAAGATATCCCATACAATTGCATCTTCGCGTTCGACCATTTTTTTAGCCGCTTTAATTGTCGTTGCGTAACCACGACTTTCTAATTTTGCATAGATAAATGGACGGAATAATTCCAGTGCCATTTTTTTCGGTAATCCACATTGGTGTAAACGTAAAAATGGTCCCACAGTGATAACAGAACGACCAGAATAATCCACACGTTTACCTAATAGATTTTGACGGAAACGACCTTGTTTACCTTTGATCATATCTGCTAAAGATTTCAATGGTCGACGGTTAGAACCTGTAATTGCTCGACCGCGACGACCATTATCTAATAATGCATCAACAGATTCTTGCAACATACGTTTTTCGTTACGTACAATAATATCTGGTGCAATAAGGTCTAATAAACGCTTCAAACGATTGTTACGGTTAATAACGCGACGATATAAATCATTCAAATCAGATGTTGCAAAACGCCCACCATCAAGTGGAACTAATGGACGAAGATCTGGTGGCAGAACAGGAAGAACAGTTAATACCATCCATTCTGGTTTATTCCCAGATTGAATGAAAGATTCAATAAGTTTTAAACGTTTAGTGATTTTTTTACGTTTAGTTTCTGAATTAGTCTCTTGTAATTCTTCACGTAAAAGCTCACATTCCTGCTCTAGATCCATTGCTCTTAACAAATCTTGAATTGCTTCTGCTCCCATTTTGGCTTCAAATTCATCGCCAAAACGTTCTTCTGCCTCAAGATATTGTTCTTCAGTTAAAAGCTGACCTTTTTCTAAATCAGTCATACCTGGTTCAGTGACAATGAAAGATTCAAAATATAAGACACGTTCAATATCACGCAATGGCATATCAAGTAATAAGCCAATACGAGACGGTAGCGATTTTAAAAACCAAATGTGTGCAACTGGAGAAGCAAGTTCAATATGCCCCATACGGTCACGACGTACTTTAGATTGAGTTACTTCAACACCACATTTTTCACAGATCACGCCACGGTGTTTTAAACGTTTATATTTACCACATAAACATTCATAATCTTTTACTGGACCAAAGATACGGGCACAGAAAAGACCATCACGTTCTGGTTTGAAAGTACGATAGTTAATAGTCTCAGGTTTTTTCACTTCACCATATGACCAAGAACGGATCATATCTGGTGAAGCTAAACCAATTTTAATTACATCAAAATCTTCACTTGTTTTTGATTGTGTTTTTAAAAGCGTTGCTAAGTCTTTCACTTAATTGCTCCTATCGGAGTTAAACTTATTCACACACCTTTTTTCAGAAAAATTTTCCGAATTTTGAGGCGTGTGGGCTGTAGAGTATTCAGGTTTACTCTTCATCAAGATCGATGTTGATACCTAATGAACGAATTTCTTTCATAATTACATTGAAAGATTCAGGTGTACTTGGTTCCATTTGTTGGTTACCCGACACAATATTTTTATACATCTTCGTACGACCGTTCACGTCATCCGATTTCACTGTCAACATTTCTTGTAAGGTATAAGCAGCACCATAAGCTTCAAGTGCCCAAACTTCCATTTCTCCGAAACGTTGTCCACCGAATTGTGCTTTACCACCTAATGGCTGTTGAGTAACAAGACTATAAGAACCCGTCGAGCGAGCATGCATCTTATCATCAACTAAATGGTTCAATTTGAGCATATACATATAACCAACAGTAACAGGACGTTCAAACTGCTCACCTGTACGACCATCGAATAATGTAATTTGACCTGATGTTGGAAGATCGCCTAATTCTAACAATCCTTTGATCTCTTTTTCATCGGCACCATCAAATACTGGCGTTGCAATCGGTAAACCTTTACGTAAGTTTTCGGCTAAACGCATCACTTCTTCGTCAGTGAAAGCATTAAGATCAACTTTTTGTTCACCTTCACCAAGATCGTAGGCTTTTTGCATGTATTCACGCAACTTTTCTACGCTTTGTTTTTGTTTCAACATCGCATTGATCTTGTCACCTATTCCTTTCGCAGCTAAGCCTAAATGGGTTTCTAAGATCTGACCGATATTCATACGAGAAGGTACACCCAATGGGTTTAAAACAATATCGACGGGTTGACCGTTTTCGTCATACGGCATATCTTCAACTGGATTAATCTTTGAGATAACCCCTTTATTACCGTGACGTCCTGCCATTTTATCCCCAGGTTGAATACAACGTTTCACCGCTAGATAAACTTTGACAACTTTAAGTACACCAGGTGCTAAATCATCACCTTGGATAATTTTACTACGTTGTACTTCAAGTTTTTGTTCGAACTCCTTACGTAATTCTTCGTACTGCTCTGAAAGTTGCTCTAATTGCATTTGTTGTTCGTCATCATTTAAGCTTTGACTAAGCCATTTTTCACGAGACATCTTATCAAGAGCAGTTTCTTTCATACCGCTTAATAATAAAAGCTTACGTACACGTGCAAAAAGACCTGTTTCTAGAATTTCAAGCTCTTCTATTAAGTCTTTTTTCGCTTCTTTTAATTGCATTTCTTCAATTTCAAGTGCACGTTTATCTTTTTCTACACCGTCACGCGTAAATACTTGAACGTCAATTACTGTACCAGAAACACTGTTTGGAACACGTAAAGATGAATCTTTAACATCTGAAGCTTTTTCACCAAAGATCGCACGTAGTAATTTTTCTTCTGGTGTTAATTGAGTTTCACCTTTGGGAGTTACTTTACCAACAAGAATGTCG
The DNA here is from genome assembly GCA_020026055.1 of Actinobacillus sp. Taxonomy (GTDB): domain Bacteria; phylum Pseudomonadota; class Gammaproteobacteria; order Enterobacterales; family Pasteurellaceae; genus Actinobacillus_C. The sequence continues at coordinate 30,945 of JAHHRA010000017.1, read as the reverse complement.
CCACCTTTTACTTCTGCACCAATGTAAACAATACCTGACTCATCAAGTTTACTCAATGCCGCTTCGCTTACATTTGGAATATCTGCAGTAATTTCCTCAGCTCCAAGTTTAGTGTCACGAGCTACACAAGATAATTCTTGAATATGTATTGTAGTAAAACGATCTTCTTGTACTACTCGCTCTGATACTAAGATCGAGTCTTCAAAGTTATACCCATTCCATGGCATAAAAGCGACACGCATATTTTGACCAAGTGCAAGTTCACCCAAATCAGTTGAAGGTCCATCAGCTAAAATTTCACCACGATCAACAGGTTCACCTAATTTCACGCAAGGAATCTGATTTATACATGTATTTTGGTTAGAACGGGTATATTTAATTAAGTTATAAATATCAATACCTGCTTCACCAGCTATTGTTTCATCTTCATTTACTTTAACAACGATACGTGATGCATCTACATATTGGATCGTACCACCACGTTTTGCTATAACAGCAACACCAGAGTCAAGTGCAACAGGTTTTTCCATACCTGTTCCAACAAGAGGTTTATCAGCACGTAAAGTCGGTACGGCTTGACGTTGCATATTTGCTCCCATCAAGGCACGGTTTGCATCATCATGTTCTAAGAACGGAATGAGTGCTGCAGCAACAGATACAACTTGTTGTGTTGAAACATCCATATAATGCACATCTTCAGGACGATACAATCCTGATTCTCCTTTTTCACCCCGAGCTGTTACAAAGGCATCTGTGAAACGAAAATCATCGTCTAAGTTTGAGTTTGCTTGAGCAATAACATATTTACCTTCTTCGATAGCAGATAAATATTCAATTTCTTCCGTCACTTGACCATTTACCACTTTACGATATGGTGTTTCTAAGAAACCATAATCGTTTGTACGAGCATACACAGAAAGTGAATTGATTAAGCCAATATTCGGACCTTCAGGAGTTTCAATCGGACATAAACGACCATAATGTGTGGCGTGTACATCTCGAACTTCAAAACCTGCACGTTCGCGAGTTAACCCACCTGGACCTAATGCAGAGATACGACGTTTATGAGTAACTTCTGAAAGAGGATTATTTTGATCCATAAATTGTGAAAGTTGTGAAGAACCGAAGAATTCTTTTACTGCTGCAGAAATCGGTTTGGCGTTAATTAAGTCTTGCGGTGTTAACGACTCAAGATCACCTAAAGAAAGACGTTCTTTAACTGCACGTTCTACACGAACTAAACCAATGCGGAATTGATTTTCTGCCATTTCACCAACGGAACGAATGCGACGATTACCAAGATGGTCGATATCGTCTACTTCACCATTACCGTTACGAATAGCAATGAGTTTTTTCATTACACGAACAATATCTTCTTTACTTAATACACAACTACCTTCAGAATCATCAATCCCCAAAGAACGGTTGAATTTCATACGTCCTACAGCAGACAAATCATAACGATCTGGAGAGAAGAACATATTCTCAAATAACCCTTCAGCGGCTTCTTTTGTTGGCGGCTCACCTGGACGCATCATACGGTAAATTTCTACCAATGCACTTAAACGATCATAAGATGGATCAATACGCAAAGTTTCAGAAATATATGCTCCCGCATCCAAGTCATTCGTAAATAAAGTTTCAATTGTCTTATAGCCTGCTTGTGAAAGTCTCGCCAGCGTTTCTAATGTTAATTCTTCATTCGCTGCACAGATGATTTCACCTGTTTCAAGATCAAGATATTCTTGAGCAGCCACTTTACCGACGATATATTCTGTTGGAACAACAACTTGTGTTACATTATCTTTCGCCAATGCTTTAATATGGCGAGCTGTAATACGACGACCGCGTTCAACATAAACTTTACCATTTACTTCAATATCAAAAGATGCAGTTTCACCACGTAATCTCTCTGGTACTAAAGTCATTAATAACTTGTTGTTATCTATAGTAAATTCTACTTTTTCGAAGAATAAATTCAAAATTTCTTCAGTAGTGTAACCTAACGCACGTAGAATTATAGTTACTGGTAATTTACGACGACGATCGATTCGAGCAAATAAATTATCTTTTGGATCAAATTCAAAGTCTAACCAAGATCCACGGTAAGGAATAATACGAGCATTAAATAAATTTTTGCCAGATGAGTGCGTTTTACCACGATCACTATCAAAAAATACACCTGGGCTACGATGCAATTGCGATACTACAACACGTTCTGTACCATTAATAACGAAAGTTCCATTATCAGTCATTAACGGAATTTCGCCCATATACACTTCTTGTTCTTTAATCTCTTTAATTGTGCCTGAAGCTGCATCACGATCATAGTTCACTAGACGTAATTTCACGCGTAAAGGTGCAGAATAAGTAGTTCCACGAATTTGACATTCACGGACGTCAAAGACAGGCTGACCTAATTGGTAGCTGATGTATTGTAATTCTGTATAGCCGTTATTACTTGCAATCGGAAATACAGAGCGAAATGCTGCTTCTAATCCCTGTTGACCTTCGGGATCTCTGCGAATAAATTTTTCAAAAGAATCGATTTGAACTGTTAATAAATAAGGGACGTGCAAAACTTGTGGACGTTTTCCAAAGTTTTTACGAATACGCTTTTTTTCGGTATATGAGTAAACCATAGGGTTCCTCTGCTTGTTGTTCAGTGACCCAACCGCTAATACTTGCTAGCGGCAACGATACCGTTAAGTGACCGCACTCTGAACCTTACTTCTTTAGTGGGTGGAAGCTCAAAATAAATGTAATATAACTTACATCATTTGAGTAAACTATAGAAATAAACAACGGTAAATTTATTCCTATGTGGATAGCACAAAATGGCTGAGGGCGGAACCATCAGCCATTTCTGCCTAAAAAGTTAGGCGAAAGTTAAATTATAATTATTTAACTTCTACTTTAGCACCAGCTTCTTCTAATGCTTTTTTGAGTTCTTCTGCTTCAGCTTTAGCAACACCTTCTTTCAAAGTTGCAGGAGCAGATTCAACTAAATCTTTAGCTTCTTTTAACCCTAAACCAGTCGCGCCACGTACTGCTTTAATTACAGCAACTTTGTTAGCACCTGCTTCAGCTAAAATAACATCAAATTCAGTTTTTTCTTCTACAGCTTCAGCAGGACCTGCTACAGCTACTGCAGCTGCAGCTGCTGAAACACCAAATTTTTCTTCCATTGCAGCAATAAGTTCTACAATTTCAGTTACAGATTTTGAAGCAATTGCTTCGATGATTTGTTCATTAGTTAAAGACATAACGATCAATTCCTAAGTAAATGAGTTAAACTTTTCACGAAACAGCTCAATAAAATTAAGCTGCTTCTTCCATTTTGTCACGTAACGCTGCAAGAGTACGAACAAGCTTACCTGCCGCAGCTTCTTTCATAGTAGCCATTAAACGTGCAATTGCTTCATCGTAAGTTGGTAATGTTGCTAAGAATTCAACATCTCTTACTTCACCTTCAAAGGCGGCACCTTTAATTTCAAACTTATCATTTGCTTTTGCAAATTCTTTAAACAAACGTGCAGCTGCACCTGGATGTTCATTAGAAAAAGCGATAAGTGTTGGACCTACAAACGTATCTTTCAAGCATTCAAATTCAGTACCTTCCACCGCACGACGTAATAAAGTATTACGCACAATACGCATAGAAACACCTGCTTCACGAGCTTGTTTACGTAATTCAGTCATTTTATCTACAGTAACACCACGGCTATCCGCAATAACTACTGAAAGGGCGCCTTTGGCGGCTTCATTTACTTCGGCAACAATCGCTTGTTTGTCTTGAAGATTTAATGCCATTGGCTTTTAGCTCCTGAATACACTCCGATAAATCGGAATTAAAAATCCTAACTTGATCTACTCTCGTTAAGTGACTTTGAGAATAAATTTTAGTTAGGGCGAATTCGGTGCACAGAAGCAAGAAAATTCTTATATTCTGTTCACCATCTACGTAGGATAATTAAGATCGCTCCCCTACGGTCTCGGACGGGGGTTCGGTTGACGATTTACATCAGAATCAAACACCAGCCAGAAATTTGCATATAAAATGCAAAACAGTTTTTTATTTTAGCTATAAAAAAAATAGTTGTAAAGTAATTTGTTCTTTAACAACTATTTTAAAACTAAAAACTAAAAAACCACTGATTTAAATATATCAATGGTTTTCATTTAGTATTTTGGAACAAAGTTTGAATTAGATTGAATTCAAATCAATTTCAACGCCTGCTCCTTGAGTAGTAGAAAGACTGACTTTTTTAATAAAAATTCCTTTCGCACTCGCAGGCTTAGCTTTATTGATAGCTGCCATCAATGCTTGTAAGTTTTCTTTCAACTGAGCTTCGTTAAAGTTAGCTTTACCAATAGTAGTGTGAACGATACCATTTTTATCATTGCGATAACGAACTTGACCAGATTTAGCATTTTTAACTGCTTCCGCTACGTTTGGAGTTACAGTACCAACTTTTGGGTTTGGCATTAAACCACGTGGACCTAATACTTGACCTAATTGACCAACCACGCGCATAGCATCTGGTGATGCGATCACTACATCAAAGTTCATTTCACCTTTTTTGATTTGATCAGCTAAATCTTCCATTCCCACTAAATCAGCACCTGCTTCTTTAGCAGCTTCAGCACTAGCTCCCTGAGTAAACACAGCGACACGCACTTCACGACCTGTTCCGTTAGGAAGTACAGTTGCACCACGCACGTTTTGGTCAGATTTACGCGGGTCGATACCAAGATTGATTGCTACATCAACACTTTCTATGAATTTTGCACTCGCAAATTGCTTTAATAAAGCTACTGCTTCACTAATTTCATAAGCTTTTGTTGTGTCAACGCCAGCTTTGATTGCTTTCATACGTTTAGTAAGTTTAGCCATTGATTATTCCTCCACGACCAAACCCATTGAACGTGCCGTACCTTCAATAGATTTCATTTTAGTTTCGATAGTAGCTCCAGTCATATCAGCGGCTTTTACAGTAGCGATTTCTTGGACTTGAGCTTTTGTAATTTTACCTACTTTTTCTTTGTTTGGTTTACTTGAACCAGATTTAACACCCGCTGCTTTTTTCAAAAGCACTGCAGCTGGTGGAGTTTTAGTAATGAAAGTGAAAGAGCGGTCAGCATACACAGTGATCACAACAGGAATTGGTAATCCTTTTTCAAGACTTTCTGTTTTTGCATTGAAAGCTTTACAAAATTCCATAATGTTGACACCTTGTTGACCTAAAGCAGGACCAACGGGTGGTGAAGGGTTCGCCATACCTGCTGCAACTTGCAACTTGATATAAGCTTGGACTTTTTTAGCCATTTTAATTACCTCAAAATTTGGGTGATAACGCTATTGCTAGCTTCCCTTGGTTACAAAAAGAGATGCATTCTAATAAGATGCGAACACAATTTCAAGTAAAATTTATTTAAGTTTTTGCAAAAATCACTGTTCAACTTAATTTTTTTCTACTTGTGAAAACTCTAATTCAACAGGTGTTGCTCGTCCGAAGATTGAAACAGAAACTTTTAATCGACCTTTTTCATAATCCACTTCTTCAACAGTGCCATTAAAGTCAGCAAAAGGTCCTTCTGTAACACGAATATTTTCGCCTGGTTGAAACATAGTACGTGGTTTTGGTTTATCTGCGTTTTGTTCAAGACGATTTAAGATTAAATTTGCTTCACGATCACTAATTGGTGCTGGTTTATCTGGCGTACCGCCGATAAAACCCATTACACGTGGAATGCTACGCACAAATTGCCAAGTATGATCATTCATTTCCATTTTCACTAACACGTAACCTGGAAAAAATTTACGTTCACTTTTACGACGCTTCCCACCGACATTTTCTACAACTTCTTCCGTAGGAACGAGCACTTCACTGAAAAAATCTTCCATTTCATGTTGTTTGATATATTCACGTAAAGTCGTTGCCACGCGAGCTTCATAACCTGAAAAAGCTTGTAAAACATACCAGCGTTGCTTATTTACTTTATTTTCTTCTGTCATATTAGAACCTTAAATCTGTCAAGAAATTAATTGCTGAAACGATAATACTGTCAAATCCCCATAAAATTAGAGAAACAGTAACAGTTACGCCCATAACAATTAAAGTTGTTTGTGTCGTCTCTGAACGTGTTGGCCAAGTAATTCTTCGTAATTCAATCTTCGCTTCTTTTAAGAACTGACGCGCTTTTGTCCCTTGATTTGTCATCATTGCAATAGCTAACGTAATCATTAAAGCAATAATTACAGCGATAACACGTATCGGTGTAGCTATTTTATCTGCAAAATACACATTACAGAATGCAATAGCTGCGATGAAAACAATGACAAGCACCCACAAAAATTTGTTAAATTTTGCAGATTTTAGTTGTTCAATTTCAGCTAATTGTTTTTGTTTCTTTTTTTGATTCTCTGTCGCCATATTTTAGCCTATATTCTTAAAAGTTAATGAAAGCGACGAATTGTAGCACTTTATTTATTTATTGACCATTAAAAACTGAAAAATCCATTCTTTCGTTTTAAATTATCTTTATTCATTGCCTATCAATTAGGTAATTTTTTGTTTTTCATTCTGAATGAAAACTATTTTTTATAAAAATTAAATGTTAAAATCTCACGATTTTGTAAAAATTTATTATTAACTTTAAACCTCGTCAGATCTGGTAGGAGCCTTAAATATGAAATTAATCGAAGTCAAGCACCCTTTAATTAAACACAAACTTGGTTTAATGCGTGCTGCCAACATTTCTACTAAAGATTTCCGCACTCTCGCAACTGAAGTTGCGAGCCTATTAACTTATGAAGCAACGCAAGATTTAGAAACAAAAAAAGTTGTGATTGAAGGTTGGTGTGGCATGGTTGAAATAGACCAGATTAAAGGTAAAAAAGTGACAGTGGTACCTATTTTACGAGCGGGTCTTGGTATGATGGATGGCGTACTTGAACATATTCCAAGTGCTCGAATTAGTGTTGTAGGAATGTATCGCAATGAAAAAACTTTAGAGCCTGTTCCATACTTTCAAAAATTAGCGAGTGATATGAATGAACGTCTTGCTATTGTTGTTGATCCAATGTTAGCAACAGGTGGCTCAATGATTGCAACGATTGATCTCCTTAAAAAACATGGTTGTCAGCACATCAAAGTCCTCGTCCTTGTTGCTGCTCCTGAAGGGTTAAAAGCTCTCGAGAAAGCCCACCCAGACATTGAAGTCTACACTGCTTCTGTCGATCAATGTCTCAACCAAGATGGCTACATCATTCCTGGATTAGGCGATGCTGGCGATAAAATTTTTGGCACAAAATAAAATGAATAAATAAGGTTAAGCACGATGCTTAACCTTACTATTTTTAGCAAATTTTCACGCTCTCAAAATCAGAAAAAATTTCTTTGATTTTAGTGCCGTGATCTTTCCTTTCTCTCAAAAACAACTACTCAATTTTATCATTGTGATGAATTAAAACAAACTTCTCCCAAAGTGCTTCTTGCGTTTCTAAATGAGCAGGGTCAAGTTTTATGCAGTTCGTGATAGGGCAAACTTTTTGACAAGTTGGAGTGGCGTAATGTCCAACACATTCTGTACATAAATTAGGATTAATTTCATAAATATTTTCACCGACTCTAATCGCATTATTAGGGCACTCAGGTAAACACATATCACAATTTATACATTTTTCAGTAATTAAAAGTGCCATATCATACAATTTCTCTTTAATCTGCAAAATTTTCAATTATAAAGCGTTTCAACTTATAACTAAAGAGATCAAAACTGCTTTTGAAAAGAATCAAATTAGTCAATAAATTATCATTACAATATAAAAATAAGCCAGTATAATGCTCTCAGTTTTATCTATTATAGAAGGAGAATTTATGTCCGTTATCAAAATGCAACATCTTGATTTAAATGGTAAAAAACTATTTATTCGAGCCGATCTTAACGTACCAATTAAAGATGGCAAAATCACTTCTGATGCTCGCATTGTCGCAACTATCCCAACGTTAAAGCTTGCCCTTGAAAAAGGAGCTAAAGTGATGGTGACTTCACACCTCGGTCGTCCAACCGAAGGCGAATTTAACCAAGAGTTTTCATTGCAACCTGTCGCTGATTATTTAAATAAACATCTTAGCGTACCTGTACGCTTAGTGCGTGATTATTTAGATGGTGTCGAAATCAATGCTGGTGAAATCGTAGTGCTAGAAAATGTACGAATGAACAAAGGTGAGAAGAAAAACGATCCAGAACTTGCCAAAAAATATGCCGCACTTTGTGATATTTTTGTGATGGACGCTTTTGGCACTGCTCACCGTGCACAAGCGTCGACTTACGGTGTTGCTGAATTTGCCTCAATCGCTTGTGCGGGTCCATTGCTTGCCGCTGAACTTGATGCTTTAGGCAAAGCGTTAAAAAATCCACAACGTCCAATGCTTGCTATCGTCGGTGGTTCCAAAGTCTCCACTAAATTAGAAGTACTAAATTCACTTTCTGAAATTGCTGACCAAATCATCGTTGGTGGTGGCATTGCGAACACTTTCATCGCTGCCGAAGGCTATAACGTCGGTAACTCGCTTTACGAAGCAGATTTAATCCCAACAGCTCAAACTTTAAGCCAAAACACACAGATTCCTGTGCCTGTTGATGTCCGCGTTGCTACTGAATTTAGTGAACATGCTTCTGCTAACTTGAAAAAAGTTGATGCCATACAAGCAGATGAGCAAATTTTAGATATTGGTGATAAAACAGCTGACCAATTAGCCTCTATCATCAAAAATGCAAAAACTATTTTGTGGAATGGTCCTGTTGGTGTTTTCGAATTCCCGAATTTCCGTGCGGGCACAGAAAAAGTCGCCCGTGCAATTGCAGAAGCTACACAAAAAGGAGCGTTTTCCATCGCTGGTGGTGGTGACACTTTAGCGGCTATTGATTTGTTCGGTATCAAAGAACAAATTTCTTACATTTCAACAGGTGGCGGAGCATTTCTAGAGTTTGTTGAAGGAAAAGTCTTGCCTGCAGTCGAAATTTTAGAAAAACGTGCTAAAAATCAATAAACTTGTGCGGAGATGGCACGCCATCTCCGTCTCTTTTGACAAAAAATAACCCATTTCACACTATTTTAAAAAAGGAAGAATTTATGAGCAGATTACTTGATATCGTTCCAACGGGTGTCTTGACTGGCGATGATGTCACTAAAGTTTTCAACTATGCTAAAAAACACGGCTTTGCTTTACCTGCTGTGAATTGTGTCGGTTCCAACAGCATCAATGCTGTATTGGAAACTGCAGCTAAAGTAAAAGCACCAGTAATTATTCAATTTTCTAACGGCGGGGCAAGCTTCTTCGCAGGCAAAGGCTTAAAAGAAACCGCATCAGGTATCCGTCAAGATGTTCTCGGTGCCATTGTTGGTGCAAAACAAGTTCACACTCTTGCCAAAGAATACGGCGTGCCAGTGATTCTTCACACTGACCATGCAGCTAAAAAACTCCTTCCTTGGATTGATGGTATGCTCGATGCAAGTGAAAAACATTTTGCTGAAACAGGTAAACCTCTTTTCTCCTCACATATGTTGGATTTATCTGAAGAACCAATGGCAGAAAATATGGCGATCTGTCGCCAATATCTAGAAAGAATGGCGAAAATGGGTATGACTTTAGAAATTGAAATTGGCATCACGGGTGGAGAAGAAGATGGTGTCGATAATAGCAACGCAGACGAATCTAAGCTTTACACTCAACCTGAAGATGTATTATACGTTTATGACCAACTAAGTCCAATCAGCCCAAATTTCACTGTCGCAGCGGCATTCGGCAACGTCCACGGTGTTTACAAGCCTGGTAATGTCAAACTTAAACCATCAATTCTTGGGGCATCTCAAGATTTCGTCGCCAAAGAACGCCACCTTCCAACTAAACCAATGAACTTCGTTTTCCATGGAGGCAGTGGCTCCAGTACAGAAGAAATTCGCGAAGCTATCGGCTATGGTGCGATCAAAATGAACATTGACACTGATACTCAATGGGCAACTTGGCAAGGTATTCTTGAATTTTACAAAGCCAACGAAGCCTACCTCCAATCCCAGCTTGGTAACCCTACAGGTGAAGATGCACCTAATAAAAAATACTATGACCCTCGTGTCTGGTTACGCAAAGCCGAAGAGTCAATGTCTAAACGCTTAGAAAAATCATTCCACGATTTAAACTGTGTGAATGTATTATAAGCAAATCTGACACAAAAATGAGGCAAAACGCCTCATTTTTTATGTCATCACGCCTTCATTTTCGGCAAAATTTTCGCACTCAAGCTAACTTATTATATTCAGGATAAAGCTCTCACAAAATCAACATTCAAAAAACACTATCACTCTTTGTCTGAGAATAGGAAGTAATTTTAGTCGTTAGGGAGTTTATTCTCCAAATTTATTTCCTTGTGTTTGCATATTCGGCAATTGATGAGTGATACCTTTGTGGCAATCGATACAGGTTTTGCCTTGCGTTTCTGCCAGCCGATGCATGCGTTGTGCGACATTCTTTTGTGCACTGTAATCCATTGCGTCAAAGGCGTGGCAACTGCGACAAGTGGCACTATTATCGGCTTTCATCCTCGCCCACACTTTTTCCGCCATCTGCAATCGCCTCTGCTCAAACTTCTCAGGTGTATCCACTTTACCTGTAAGATGAACGTAAAGCTGTTCAACTGCACTAATTTTCATTTTCATTTTTGCCACAAATTCTCGTGGTACGTGGCAATCGCTACAAGTCGCACGCACGCCAGCATGATTACTGAAATGCCTTGAACGCTGGTATTCTGGCACGATATCATTCAAGTGGCAGCTTGAGCAATAAGCAAGGCTCGTCGTGTTTTCCATCATTTGATTAAACCCAGCGACGAGTAGCAAACAAACGACAATACTTAATAGAATCACCCAAATCACGGCGACTTTGCTTGGGCGTTTTAGCCACGCCACTATTTTCGAAAAAATTTTCATTTTTTATTTCCTATTTAATTGCCATATCCTTACATTGGCTGAAAATTATTACCGACAATCGGTTTTGCCTGCGTTTGCGGCACGTGGCATTGTAAACAAAAATAACGCCGCGGCGAAGAGCTGTTACTTAGATTGCCTTGGCGGTCAGCAAAATGCGTTATGCTGATCTGTGGTGCACCAGTCACTTTTGCGTTTTGCGGACTGTGGCACTGAAGGCATTGATTCACGTTTTTCGTCACTTGATAGCTCTCAATACTATGCGGAATCAGCGGCGGTTGATTGACGTAATTTAACGCTGGCATAGCTTGTTCCTTAGCAACCGAATGCCACACTGGGCTCACATTTTCTGGCGAGGCATTCCAATCATCGCCTAACGTCGGGCTGCCTGCCACCGCCAGTTGCCCGATGAAAAACAAAGTGGCACTTAATATTCGTTTCATTTTTCTTCTCCTTTTGTATTAAACCTATGCGTCCACACAAAAACTCGTGCAGCACAGACGTCCACACAACGCCCACAACTCATACAATCTGGGCTTAAAATCCGCAACGGCTCGCCGTTTTTGCCCTGTAATACGGAGCGCAAAACCTGCGGCTCAGGGCAAACGTGATAGCAGTCCATACATTGCGTGCATTGGGCACGGTCACGTACTTTCACCCGCAAGAGCCCCTTCGCACCAATCACGCCATACATCGCCCCCATCGGGCAAAGATGACCGCAAAAACCATGTTCGATCACGCATAAATCAAGCAAAAAAACCGTGCCCACCAACCATAGCCCAGCCAAGTTTCCGAAAATAATCCCTCGTCCTAACGCCGAAACGGGATTAATCCATTCCCACAACAGGCTCCCCGTCAGTGCACTCCCCACGAGCACCACGCTAAGTAAAAAATACCGTGTATTTTTTGGCAATTTTGCACTTTGGCGGAAACCGAATTTTCGGCGTAAATAGCTGGCGAGATCGGTTACCAAATTCATCGGACAGACCCAGCCACAGAACATGCGGCTCCCCAGCAAGGCATAACAGCTCGCCACTATCCCCGCACCAAGCAGGCTGGTCGCGTTCGGCCAATAACCGGTGGCGAGGCTTTCTGCGGCGATAAGCGGATCGGTCATCGGAAGGTGATTTAAAAACAGACTGCTCGAATAATTGCCTTTCAATAGCCAAAATTTGAAAACTGGCGACAGCACAAACATCGCCACAATCGCCAATTGCGTCAGGCGACGCAAGAGCAAAAACCGATTGGCACGCCAAAATCCGAACGCCTGCCGCGCCTCCCGTCCCGCATCTTTAGTCAAATTTGCCATTTACTCCTCCACGCCACGAATAGGCAACTTAATCAAATCTGGCGGTGCAAGCGACGAGCCAGCTTTCTGTTTTTCCTGCCAGCCAAAACGATAATGTGTCCCGAGCTGCCCTTTCGCGAGAGAGAGCGGCAACACTTTAATCGCCGCCGTTTCCAGCACGCAGGCTTGTTCGCATTTTCCACATCCCGTGCAAGCTTCAGCGTGCACTGTCGGCAAAAATAATGCGTGCTTGTCCGAACGAGGATTATGTTGCAATTCCAGCGTAATCGCCTTGTCTATCAACGGGCAAACGCGATAACAAACATCGCATCGCAATCCTTGCCAGTTCAAACAATTTTCGTGATCGAGCAACACCGCAAGCCCCATCTTGGCTTGCGAAATCTCCGTCGCCTGTGCGTCTAACGCGCCCGTCGGGCACGCCTTCGCACAAGGGATATCTTCGCACATTTCGCACGGATTCTCGCGTGCGACAAAATACGGTGTCCCCGCTTCCACGCTGGCGACAAGGCTCGCCAAATGCAACATTTGATAAGGGCAGGCTTGGACGCACTGCCCACAACGAATGCAGGCTTGCGCAAACTCGCCCTCGGGTAACGCAAATGGTGGTCGCAATGGCACGCCCTGTGCACGGCTTTGTTGCTGTTGCAGCCCGAGCACTATTCCAACGCCGCCAAGCCCAACGAGGCTGCGAAAGCTTTGCTTCAAAAATTGGCGCCGAGCATTGTATTTTTGACTCATGAGATAATTGATTAACCCTGTTAAAAGACGCCCCGATTTCCAGAAAAATTTTCCCACAAAATACCGAAGGTTTTTTGAACGTCGCTTGCGACGGGGCTTCAGCCCGAACAAAACGCTTTAGCGTTTTGTGAGTAATTTGGGGGCGTCAAAGTGAGATTAGGCTTTCACGACCTTCACCGCACATTTTTTGAAATCCGTTTCTTTGGAAATCGGATCGGTCGCGTCGAGGGTGAGTTTATTGACTAGCTGACCGCCATCAAAGAACGTCGTAAAGACCAAGCCGCGCGGCGGTTGATTACGCCCACGAGTATCGAGAACGGAGACCGTTTCGCCACGGCGAGTAATGAGCTTGACTTTATCGCCGTTGCGAAGCCCACGTTGTTTGGCATCGTCGGGATGCATCCAAACCAAATTGGTTGGGAAGGCACGGTTCAACTCGGGCACGCGACGCGTCATTGAGCCAGTGTGCCAATGCTCGAGCACGCGCCCCGTGCAAAGCCACAGGTCATATTCTTGGTCGGGCATTTCGGCGGGTGCTTCGTAAGGCACGGCAAGGATGATCGCCTTGCCATCTGGTTTGCCATAGAATTTCACGCCGTCGCCCGCTTTGACGTAAGGGTCGAAGCCTTTGCGATAGCGCCACAAGGTTTCTTTTTCGTCCACCACCGGCCAGCGTAAGCCACGAGTTTTGTGGTAAAGCTCGAACGGTGCCAAGTCGTGGCCATGCCCGCGACCGAATTGTGCATATTCTTCAAACAATCCTTTTTGAACGTAAAATCCGAACGCGTGAGATTCGTCATTCAGCGCCGTTTCTGTAAGTGGAAATTGGTCTACTTGCCCATTTCGGAACAAAACTTCGTACAGTGTTTTGCCGCGGTACGCCGGATTTTTTGCCAAAATTTCCTCGCCCCACATTTCGTCCGTGGTGAAATATTTTGAAAACTCTATCACTTGCCACAAGTCAGATTTTGCACCGGCGGGCGGGGAGACCTGTTGGCGCCAGAATTGCGTGCGGCGTTCAGCGTTGCCATAAGCACCTTCTTTTTCAACCCACATGGCGGTGGGCAAAATCAGATCCGCGCTCAGTGCCGAGACCGTTGGGTACGGGTCGGAAACGATGATGAAATTCGCTGGATCGCGCCAGCCGATCAGCCGCTCGTTGAGCAGATTCGGTCCTGCTTGCATGTTATTGTTGCACATCACCCATAGCACGTTCATTTTGCGATCTTTGAGCATTCGATCTTGCAAAACGGCGTGGTAGCCAAAGGTTGGATTAATCGTGCCTGCGGGGAGTTTCCAAATTTTCTCGGCGATTTCGCAGTGCGTCGGATTATTCACCACCATGTCCGCGGGGAGGCGGTTGATGAAGCAGCCCACTTCGCGCGCGGTGCCACAGGCACTCGGCTGCCCTGTGAGTGAAAATGGACCGCATCCTGGTTGGGAAATTTTGCCTGTCAGCAAATGGAGGTTGTAGATCAGATGATTCGCCCAGACGCCTCGGCTGTGCTGATTAAATCCCATCGTCCAAAAGGAGACGATTTTTTTGTTCGGATCCGCATAAAGGGCGGCCAGCTTGAGCAATTGCGCTTCAGGCACGCCCGAAATTTTGCTCGCTTTTTCCACGGTATAGGGTGCAACTAAGCTCTTAAATTCCTCGAAGTTGCTGTCATACATCTTGCCTGCGCTTTTACGGTTCGCTGCGGTCGATTCGCGCGCATGATCGTCTCTCAGTCCGTAGCCGATGTCGGTTTGCCCGCGTTTGAAATGGGTATGCTGTTTGACAAATTCCCAATTCACCGCGTCGTGTTGGATCAAATAATTAGCGATAAAATTCAAAATCGCCAAGTCGGCTTGCGGCGTGAAAATAATGCCCTGATCCGCCAGTTCAAATGAGCGATTATTGACCGTCGATAACACCGTCACACTCACGCTATCGGGATTGGAAAGGCGGCGGTCACTGATCCGCGACCACAAAATCGGGTGCATTTCCGCCATATTCGACCCCCACAACACAAACGCATCCGCTTTTTCGATATCGTCGTAGCACCCCATTGGCTCGTCCATGCCAAACGTCCGCAAAAAAGCGACGGCAGCCGAGGCCATACAATGCCGAGCATTCGGATCAATGTTGTTGGAACGAAAGCCCGCTTTGAACAGCTTCGCTTGTGCGTAGCCCTCCCAAATCGTCGACTGCCCCGAGGTAAACATGCCGGCGCCATTTGCACCCTGTTGACGAAAGGCGGCTTTCATTTTTTTCGCCATGATTTGAAACGCCTGCTCCCACGTGATGGGCGTGAACTCGCCATTCTTGTCGTATTGCCCATTCGTCATCCGCAACATCGGCGACGTTAATCGATCCTGCCCGTACATAATTTTGGGCAAAAAATAGCCTTTAATACAATTCAATCCGCGGTTCACTTCGGCGTCAGGATCGCCTTGCGATGCCACGACTTTGCCATTTTTCGTCCCGACCAGAACTGAGCAGCCCGTACCACAAAAGCGGCACGGTGCCTTGTCCCAGCGAATACTATTGTCGACCGCCAACACATTTTTGACAGGGATAGCTAGCCCTGCGGCTGAGGTCGCAGCCAAAATCGCATTATTTTTCATAAATTCACGACGGCTTAATTTCATCACTCCTCCTTACTTTTTTCCGTGTCCGGAAATTCCTCAATATCTTGCTGGTGATAAACCAAAGCGACTTCTACTACGCCGGTCATTTCGCATAAATTTTCGACTTGGCGCCATAAAACCTGATCTTCTGCCGCTTGCAACACTGCCACCACTTTTCCCGTTCTTTCCTCAACAGCAGGCACTTCAGCGTTGGGAAGCGCTTTCAGAGCCTGCACAACGGCTGCCAGCCTTGCAGGTTGAACACGCAACACCACGCCACAAACAAACCAAGGTTGGAACTGAGACATAAATTTATCTGATTAATTTTGTTAAAGAATTTTTCGATTATAGAAAAAACGTAAATAAGTGTTAGGGTTTTTTGATCATTTTGTGAATATGATCACGATTTAGATATTTGCTTGATTAAGACACCTCCATTTTCACGCCGTCAAAATAGGAAAAATTTCCCGAATTTTGTGGCGTGAAGATAGAGGCAAAAGCGTTTATTTTCTAATTTTCGCCATCCAAATCACTATAATCATACTCAAAAATGCGATAGCAGAAACATAGAAAATTTCATTACTTGAAATGATAAGTCCTTGGGCAGTAATGATGTTGGAAAGAAAATCAGATGCTTTTTGTTGATCCATACCTATACTCGCCATTTGGTGATAATAAGCCACGGCGTTCGGCGTATAAGGTGTAATAGCATCGACTAGGCGTTCGTGGTGAAGAGATTCTCTATTATGCCACATCGTCATCACTAATGAAGTGCCAATTGAGCCTGCGAGTGTTCTTGTAAAATTAAATAAGCTAGTGGCAGATGCCATTCTGTTTTCAGGGATTTCTGACAGTGAGATGTTCGTTAATGGCATAAAGAAACAAGCAACAGCTAAACCTTGTATAAATTGTGGGAATGCAACATCATAAAAACTCATATCCGTTTCAAATACATAAGCTCGCCACATAAAAGTAACTGCATAAACTAAAAAGCTAAATGTGACTAAGGCACGCATATCAAAGAGACGGCTATATTTACCAATCACTGGCATCACGATAAGAGGAAGAATGCCAATTGGGGCAGTCGCAAGCCCTGCCCAAGTCGCAGTATATCCGTATACGGTTTGTAACAAGATCGGAATCAGAACAACTGAGCCTGTGTAGAACAGGAAAGCAAGTGAAGTACATAAGCAACCGATTGAGAAGTTCCTAAATTTAAATAAAGAGACATCTACAATAGGATTATCGTCTGTTAATTCCCAGATAGTTAACCATATTAAACCTATCACCGCAATAATAGTGAGAGCGATTATTAATGTTGAGCTAAACCAGTCATATTCTCGCCCTTTGTCCAACATTAATTGCAGTGCTCCCACACCTATAACCAATAGTACTAATCCGACTAAATCAACGGGTGTATGAACTGTCGCTGTTTCACGATGTTTTAAAATTTTACCAGCGACGAGAACAGTAAAAACTCCGATGGGAACATTGATAAAGAAAATCCATCCCCAATGAGCATTATCGCTTATCCAGCCACCTAAAATAGGACCAATGACAGGAGCAATAACTACTGTCATCGACCAGAATGCTAGAGCAAGTGGGCGTTGTTTGGGTGGATAGTTATTTAATAATAGGCTTTGTGATAATGGAATAAGAGGTCCTGAAACGATACCTTGCATTACGCGAAAGAAAATAAGTAATTCAAGGTTTGAAGAAACACCACAACACCACGAAAAAAAAGTAAATAATACTGTGGCAACAAGAAACAATTTAACTTCACCAAAACGTTTAGCAAGCCATCCTGTAATTGGGATAGAGATCGCATTTGCTACCCCAAATGAAGTAATGATCCAAGTTCCCTGAGAGCTTGATGCCCCTAAATCCCCAGAAATCGTTGGTATAGCAACATTCGCAATTGTTGAATCTAATACTTGCATAAAAGTCGCTAATGCAAGAGAAATTGTCATCAATACGAGCGTCATACCCGTGATCGGCGGATAATTTTTCACTTGGGTTTGTTGCATAAGGCTTAATCCTTGATGTTATCTTGAATGATTCGATCGATCATTTTATCAATTTCATTTTCGTCGTAAGTCAGTGCATCAGTTTTATAAAGTGCTTTTAAAGCTTGCGGTGCTCGCAAGGTCTCACCTTTATTATCTGACACATCAACACGCACAAAAGTAGAAAGCCCTAAGCGTAATGGGTATTTTTCAATTTGCTCTGCTGATAATGTGATTCTAACGGGAACACGTTGTACGACTTTGATCCAGTTGCCTGTCGCATTTTGTGCAGGCAATAGTGAAAAAGCACTACCAGTTCCCATTTCAATACCTTGTACTTTACCTTCAAATTTCACATCGTCGCCATAAAAATCGAAAGTAACTTCAGCTTTTTGCCCAATCCGCATATCTTTAAGCTGAGTTTCTTTGAAATTTGCCTCGACCCACATTTGAGTAACAGGCACAATTGCCATTAAAGGCTGACCCGAGCCAATAGTTTCCCCAACTTGTACATTCCGTTTCGCAACATAACCATCAACGGGGCTTAAAATTTTAGTTCGTTTTAAATTTAACCATGCATTACGCACTGCACTGACAGCAATTTTTATCTCTGGTTGTTGGCGAATAGGTGTATTGAGCAATAAGGCTTGAGTTGCAGTTAATTTATTTTGAGTTAATTTCAAGCTCGCCAGTGCAGATTCATAAGCATCTTTACTATGTACAACCGTGATATTAGAAGTGGAATTCGTTTTAGCTAGCTTAAGCTGGCGATCGTAATCTGATTTCGTTTGTTTTACTACAATTTGTTGCTGTTCTACTGCAGCTTGCAAGGATTTTTCACTAAACATCAAATTACGAACTTGACGTACTGTTTGTGCTAATTGATCTTTGGCGTGAGTAAAAGCGATCTCGCGATCAATAGGGTTGAGTTCTACTAATACATCCCCTTGACGCACATATTCAGTATTGCCAACATTAATTTGCATCACTGAACCTGCTACTTGTGAAGATACGGCGATCTGATTGCCATGTACGTAAGCATCATCCGTTTCTTCAATGCCACGAATAAAGAAAAACCAATAAAATAATGCAAGTAGAGCAACTACTAAAGTTACTGCACTAAAAATAAACATTGATTTTTTACGAGCTTCTTCTTTAGTTGTTGTTGTTTCAATCATCGCTTCATCAGCGACCTTATTGTGACTAGAAGAATTATATCCCTGCTCAGACTGTACATTTTGTTCTGACATCGTTCCCTCCTATTTAATGTGTTCAATGTGGTTTGTTAACTTGCGTAAAATCATCTGTAAAAATTGATTTTCTTCAGGCGTAAGAATTGAGAAAATATGACGAATGAATTGCCATTGATGTGGCAAAAATGTTTCTAAACATTTTATGCCTGCTGAAGTGAGCTTTAATAAGTATGCACGGCGATCACTGAGGACTGACTGACGTTCAATCCAACCTTTTTGCTCCAGCTCATCTGACACGCGTGTGATATTAGTTCGTGATGAACCTAGCATTTCACTCAGTACCGAAGGTTGAATAGCACGATCTTTTTGATAATAGATTAAAGTCAATGCTAAAAATTGTGTTTCACTAAAACCATATTCTTGTAACAATACAGCACGATGTGTTTTATAAATCGTTGTAAAATTCGTCATTAATCTTACAAGAATGAGATCTTCAACTGGCATCTTTGCCAACAAATGATTCGGCGTCCCACGAATAAGGGCTTCTTGTTCATTAAAAGTATATTTCATTTGTTTTCCCCAAAAAATAACTTTCATCATTATATAGTGACAAATATGACTATCAATATAATTTATATTTTTTTCGTGAAATCATCTCTAACTCATCTCTTGGGATTTACTTAATTATCAGCATATTATTTGCAATAGGTTTATGATATTCTTCTTCAACTTATTTCGTTTGTTACGCCCATTTTTAAGAGGAAAAAAATATGACAACTCAATTAGATGCTTTAAAAGCAATGACTGTCGTCGTCGCAGATACTGGTGACATTGAAGCAATGCAAGCCTATCGCCCACAAGACGCAACCACTAATCCTTCTCTCATCTTAAGTGCCTCTGCACTACCGCAGTACGCTCCACTTATTGATGATGCTATTGCTTATGCCAAACAACAGAGCAATGATGCCGTTCAACAGCTTATTGATGCTGAAGACAAATTAGCAGTCAATATCGGCTTAGAAATTTTGAAAATTGTTCCAGGACGCGTTTCTACTGAAGTCGATGCTCGCTTTTCTTACAACACCGAAAAAACTATTGCTAAAGCTCGTAAATTAGTTGCATTATACAATGCCGCTGGCATTACTAACGACCGTATTTTGATCAAAATCGCCTCAACTTGGCAAGGCATCCGTGCTGCTGAAGTACTAGAAAAAGAAGGCATCAACTGTAATCTCACACTGCTCTTCTCTCAAGCTCAAGCACGAGCTTGTGCAGAAGCAGGAGTTTATTTGATCTCTCCATTTGTCGGTCGCATTCTTGATTGGTATAAAGCCAATGGCGGACAAAGCGAATATATGCCGACAGAAGATCCAGGCGTCATCTCTGTGAGTAAAATTTATCACTATTACAAACAACACGGTTATCGTACTATCGTAATGGGTGCTAGCTTCCGTAATATTGGTGAAATTCAAGCCTTAGCAGGTTGCGATCGCCTCACTATCGCCCCAGCTCTACTCAAACAACTTCAAGACAACGTAGCCCCCTTACCACGTCAACTCAACTTTGATGGCGAGCTCCAAGCAAAACCTATACCAATGACAGAAGCGGAATTCCTTTGGCAACACAACAGCGACCCAATGGCAGTCGAAAAACTCGCTGAAGGTATTCGCAAATTTGCTATCGATCAAGAAAAATTAGAAGCAATGTTGAAAGCGAAACTGTAACGCCACCATCAAAGAGCACGCCCGCAAATTCAGGAAAAATTTTCCGAATTCGCGAGCGTGATTTAAACTCAACATCCGATCACACTTAACTCTGTACTTTTACGACAGAAAATGCCAAGTAAGCAAATTAAACATAAGAAAAATACTACAAAACGAAGTGCTATTTTTTATTTGAGCTTACTTCAAGCTGTTCTTTATTGCTAAATAAACGAAAACGTCTCTTTGCTAAAAATTAGTCGTGATTAGCAAAGGGAAAATCACGCAATCAAAATCAAAAAAAATTTTCCGATTTTAACAGCGTAATACGCTTTTTGTTTGTTAAATTCGTCTAAAAATCCCGTAGCCCAATAAAACTATAAATCCACAGACAAGCATCGCAATAGTAACTGTCCATAAGCCATATACTGTAAAGGCAGAAACTAGGCTACTGGCAAGAAAGCACATCAAAGTCTGAAGAAAATTTAACAATCCTGCAGCCGTTGCACTGCATTCTTTGAGATCATTTAATGCTAAGTTAATCACGATAGGATAAATCGCACCGTTAGCGATAGCTAAAAAACAAAATGGGATAAGGATCGGCAAAATATCGTTTACTGGAATCATAATTGGGATAATAAACATTATTAAAACGCTGATAAAAAATAATCCTAACAACCAAGGCAAAATATGTTTCCCTGCATAATTTTCTAGCAAACTTCGGCAACAAAATCCGCCGACAATAAAAGCTATCGTTTGTGGTACATAACTTAAACCAATATCCCCTCCCGTATAACCCATTGCTTCCATAATGAAGGGTGAACCTGTTAAATAAGCAAAAAAAGCACTTGAACATGCAGCAAAAATAAGCATATTGCCAATAAATTTCGGAGAACGCAAAATTGTGCTGTAATCACGTTTTAGCTGACTGAATAATTTCTCACATTCATTACTAAGTGGAGCACTTTCAGACTCACACAAAGTCATCAAGCTTATTAGGATGCCAATAATTGTTAGCAGAATAAAAATACTTCGCCAACCTAAATGATGAGCTAAGCCTGCACCAATTAATGGTGCTAACGCGGGCGAGAGAGCAACTAATGGCATTATTGTAGCAAAAATCCGCCCTGCACTTTTTTCTGAATAGCGATCGATAACAATCGCTTGCCAAATTACTGTCGCAGCACAAGCACCTAAAGCTTGTAAAAATCTTGCCAGTAAAAAAACTTGAATACTTTTGGAAAATGCACAAAGTAATGTGCTAAGGCAAAATAATACCATTCCACTAATCAAGATACGTATTCGCCCAATACGATCTGATAATGGACCATAAATCAACTGTCCAATTGCCATACCTAATAAAAATACACTTAAGCTTAAGCCAATTGCTGATTGAGTTGTAACGAAAGTCGTACGCAAAGTTTCAAAAGCAGGTAAGTACATATCCGTAGATAGAAAACCAAGCATACTCAAGCTGGCAAACCAAAATAAAGTAAAATTTGTGGGTTTTGTTTTCATATTTGAGATCTAAGAAAATTTTTTGCAACAAAAAAATGATTGTTTTGAATGTAAACTTTAGCGATACAACATCAGTTACTGCAAAGTATCTTGAGTATTTTTAGCACGTAAACAATCAATTGGCTTCCATTTTTTGTCGTAACAAATGCTGATTTCATTATGATTGACTTTAATAAAGACATTGCGTAGTTGAGGATTATGTTTTTTTAAGAATTCAATCAAGCGACGTTTATTCGGCTTATTAGCTGGGAGAACAAGTTGCTCATATAAAACTTTTTCCATATTAAAATAATCGCGTGCTGTACGAAATGCACAAGCACCGTGTTTTTCCCATTCGCTTTGTAAAAGAGCTTTACTCGGAGAGTATTTTAAATAAGGTTGTAGTTCACTCTCTGGTAGTAGCGGTAAATTGCCTTGGCAAAATCGTGGTTGTTCTCGAACACTTTGTGCATACGAATTCTGTGGCCATAGCCCGTGTACTACCCATTTAAAGTGATTATTGGGATCGCATTGGTATTGATTATTTTTAGGAATTCTGCCGTGTTTTTGACGTTGTTGTTCGCAAAAATTAGGTGAATAAGAAAGAGTAAGCATATAACTATCAACTGGAGCTTTACGATTTTCACCAAAGAAATCTCGCGTTGGGAGTGTGTCGTAGTCAACACCTGCGAAACTAAAGCAACTCAATAAAGCAAAAAATAGCGTTGCTTTGTTAAATTTTTTCATAAATTATGTCCTTGTATCGAGAATTTCTCATGACAAAAAGATCATTTTTTAAACACTCTTCTATTACTGCATAAAATGTTTTTGTATTTTGTGAGTAATTAGCGAACATTAAAAGGCTAATTGCGGATAATATTTCTCGGTTAAATCAACTAATTCCGTTAACGTTAATAAATGTATATCAGTTTTAAAGCTTGTAATAAAAGGCATCAGCCCTCTTGCTTCAACATCATTTTTTAGTAAGCAAATGTAAGCCTGATTTAGATTTAAATTAGTCACATGCTTAAACCAAAAAGTAACGCCATTTTGCCAAAACAACACGGCGTCATTTTCAGCTAAATTCTGCCATATTTGTGTTATTGTGGCTAAGTCATATTCTGATTGCGAAAATGTATACAACATTTTATTCTCCTCAAATGAGTTGCTAAAAAGTAAAAATTTTTTCTGCTTGTTGCAATTGAGCAAGCCATTGTGAGTAAGGCATTGGAGTCACATTTATAAGCAAATGATTATTTAACAATTGATATTGTATACAGTCTTGACAAACGAAACAGTTTTCAATGCCATAGAATGACAACAATTTAAACGCTTTAGTAAAATCTTTTTGCAAAATGATTTCAGGTTGTTGATTGACTAATAAATTTAAAATTCCATCATGAATAAAAAAAACACCTATTTCTTCTGGTTCACAAAAAGCCATTGCGGCAAGCAAAGTGTCTAACCCTTCACGTGCTACGCTTAAACCGTGTGGTGCCGTGCGAAATACGAATGCTAATTTCATCATTATCCTTAAAATTGTAACACTCTATCACAAGTTAAAACTGCTGACATAAACTCACCAAGACCTGCAAGGATAAAAGGGGTAGCAAGATTCGTTTCAGTCGAAATTGTCGTCTTGTGATCTACGATCCCACGTCTTTGTGCCGCGGCAATACATAAATGGAGTTGAACATTATACTGCTGATGGAATGTTTGCCACGCTTTTAATAAATTTACTTCATCATTTGCTGGTAACACTAAGCTATTGCCATTCGTCACCCCATCTTGGAAGAAAAAAATTTGCTGGATTTGATGTCCTTTTGCAATTAAGACTTCAGCAAATTGTAATGCTATAAAAGCGGCTTGTTTCCCATAATTCGCAGCACTGATGGCTAATACATAACGCATATTCGTTTCTATTTTTCAAAAAAATATCGCATTACTCAAAAAAATAATGCGATATTTAATTTAAAGTTATTTTTCCGCAACAACATCCAATACTTTTACTTCAAAGTAAAGATCAGCATTTGCAGGAATTGGACCCATTGCCCGATCACCGTAAGCTAACTTCGCTGGGATAACCATTTGAATTTCACCACCTTTTTTGATGAGTTGCAATGCTTCTGTCCAACCAGGAATAACTTGGTTGAGCGGAAACTCAACAGCACCATTTTTTTCAGAACTATCAAATATTTCGCCGTTACCAAGTTTACCCATATATTCTACTTTCACAGTATCCGTTGGTAAAATGGCAGCACCTTCACCCTTATTCACTATACGATATAAAATTCCAGATTCTGTTTTCTTCACATTTTCTTGTTTAGAGAAAGAATCTATTAATTTTTTGTTGTCTTCTGCTACTATTTTTACTTGAGTTTGTTCTAATGTCTCTTGTATCTTACGTAGCGTCGATTGAATTTGTTCATCAGTCATTTCTGGTTTATTATCGAGCGCATCTTTAATGCCTTGCAGAATATAAGTTTGGTTATAATTCATCACTCCTTTTTGACTTTCAAGAACTCCAGCTAAAAAATTCTGACCTATCGCATAACCTATCGCATAAGATGCTTGGTCGTTAAACTCTGATGGTTTTGCTAGTTGCGATTGCTGCGATGGTTGTTCAGTTTTTTTAGTTTCTTCGTTACATCCAGTTAAGAATGTCGTTGCAAGAACTGTTGTTGCTAGAATCACAGTGATTTTTTTCATTTTTAATATCCCTTATAATAAGAAAATGAGAGTTTTAGATTAAAGCGGATTATACAAATGTCAATCTTTATTTTAATGAAGGAATAAACATAATGGAAAATAACTTAAATATGCGAGTCATTGAGCTTGAAACAAAAATAGCTTTCCAAGAAAAGACAATTGAAGAGTTAAATGAAATGATAATCCACCAGCAATTTATGTTAGATAAAATGTATTTACAACTTCGTTATTTAGCAGATAAATTTAAAGGTATGCAAAACGCTAACATTGCTACATTAGCAGAAGAAACTCTCCCTCCACATTATTGATTATCTAGGAATAGCAATGCCAAATACGTTCAACCATTTTGCAGAAAAAATTCTACTGCCCTTTGCAGAACAGTTTCCGATCCAATTTATTCGAGGCAAAAATAATTGCCAGCTTTCATATCGCCACTTTGTACATTCTTCTGCTGTGAATAAATTAGTGATTTTAGTCAATGGACGTGAAGAAAATATCTTGAAGTGGACTGAGCCTGCTTGGCAATTTTATCAACAAGGATATGACGTATTAGTCATGGATCACCGTGGACAAGGATATTCGCAACGTTTATTGATAAATCCACAAAAAGGTTACGTAGATGAATTTCGTTATTATGTTGATGATTTAGATTTAATTGTGAAAACAGTCACTCAATCCTTTGATTATCAACAACAATTTTTACTCGGGCATTCAATGGGAAGCTTAATTAGCACTTATTATCTAGCAAACTGTGACCATCAAGTACAAAAAGCCGTGTTAAGTGCACCCTTTTATGGGGTCCCAACTAAATATCCACGCCGTGATTTCCTGATTACTCGTTTGATGGTACTACTCTCTCAAGGAGAACGTTATATTTTCAATTATGGCGACTACAAACCTCGTATCCCACACAATACACCACTCACTCACTCCAAATCTCGTCAAGCTTGGTTTAACGCAATTCTACAAAAAAATCCTATTTTAATTTTAGGGGGTGCAACTTTCCGTTGGTTATATTTATGTTGGCAAGCTCAACATCAATTACCAAAAATTTTGCCCAAAATTACAATTCCTATCAACGTTCTTCAGGCTGAAAAAGAACAGATTGTAAATAACAACCAGCTTGTTAGACTCGTTGCTTTATTGCCTAAAGGAGAATTAAGAAAAATAGCAAATGCAAAACACGAAATTTTATTCGAAAAAAAAGCCGTACGTGAGCAAGTTTTTGCAGAAATTTTTGATTTTTTCGCTAAAAATTAATGTACATTGATAAAACGGTAACAATAAAAACCTATTACAGTGCAAACGAGCCCACCGATTAAATGCAAGCTAATTATGCCAAAACCTTGCAACCATTTTGAACTATTTAAATATTGAAAAACTTCCGCAGAGAAAGAAGAAAAAGTAGTTAAACTGCCCAAGAAACCCGTGACTAATAATAATTTCCATCGCGGTGAAATTTCTGGAAAGTGGGCAAAAATAGCAAGCAATAATCCAATAATAAAACAACCTAAATAATTTGAAATTAATGTTCCAAAAGCTAGAAAAGTAACGAGTGGATTTAAGACTAAACTTATTAAAAAACGTAAACTTGCACCAAACATCGCCCCTAAACTCACGATACCGATGGATTGCAATAAATTCATAGTTCCACAACCTTTATTTCTCAAATAATTTTATAAGATGATTCGCAACTGCTTGCTCAGCATTACTCCCAATTTGTTCCAAGTGCGTTAATTGCGATACCAATCGAGGATCTGCATTTCTCATAATACAACCTGTTTTAACTAATGATAGCATTTCTAAATCATTTAAACCATCACCAAAAGCAATACTATTTTCAAGTTTTTCGTGTGAAAAGATGTGTTGTAATGCGGATGCTTTAGAAACATTTGCATTCATTATCTCTAAACAATGCGGTGCAGAATATGTGCATTTTACGGCATCGCCTACTAATTTCTTAACTTTCTCTTCTATTGGATCTAATGGATGCCCATCTCGTGCTAAGAAAAAGATTTTTTCTACTTGTTGAAAGCGGTGCCTTGTAAAGTCTACAACTTGATAGTCAAATCCAGAATCTTGATGAAATTTAGCCAATTCTGGTACATCACAACTAATAAACCATCCATTATCTTCATACGTATTGACACAAATATTATCAGCATCAAACTCTAACATAGTTAAAGCACTTGCAATATCATCATCTAACGTATTTAAATACAAATTTTTATCATGCATTTTATCAATACGTGCTCCATTCGAAGTGATAAGATACAAATCTTCTAATCCAGCGGCTTTGAAAATAGCTTGAACATCTAAAAAAGGTCTACCTGTGGCAACTACAAACTGCACACCTTTTTGCATTAATTTGGTCAATGTATCGATTGTAAACTGTCCCAAATGATGATTTGGCATCAGTAAAGTGCCATCTAAATCCGAAATAATCGTTGAATAAGGAAATTGTGACATAACATATATCTCATTGATTAAAAATAGTACTCATAATACCAAGAGTCATTTGATAAAAACAGTATCATTTTCTATAAAAAAACCTGCATATCGCAGGTTTTTCTTTGTATGTTGTATGAAATAATTATTTTTTACCACCTAACATACCGAAACGTTTGTTGAAGCGTTCTACACGACCACCAGTATCAACTACACGTTGTTTACCTGTGTAAAACGGGTGACATTTACCACAAACGTCTAGAGTCAAATTTTTACTCATAGTTGACCGAGTCTTGATCACGTTACCGCAAGAACAAGTTGCCGTCATTTCTTTATATTCTGGATGAATACCTTGTTTCATAGAAAACCTCTTAAGAAGCCACTCCGCTCTCTAAAACTGAATTTAGCACCGAGTGTTGTTAATGTTATGCCGTTAGGCGACTTAAAAAGAAGCAAAATTATACCGAAAACATGATTTATTGCAAGCAAGAATCTATCTTACACTATTCTTTTGCATTAATTTAGCTTGGTTAGCCTCATAAAGTTTTACGTATTTATAATAAGCACCTGTTCCATTCCCCATTGAAATCACAAAGCCATCGGCACCATCCAAAAAACCTCGACGAATAATATAACTTTTAAAAAAAGCAGTTACGCCATGTCCAATTGCTCCCCAAATGCTAGCACGTCGTTTACCACATTGTTGTTCTGCAAATAGCGTCGTATATTTTTGCATTTTACTAATAAGCCCTGCTGCACCTTCGAAAGAATAATGATTAAAATAACCATTCAAGCGAATTAAGGTTACTTTCTTTGGAATATCAAGACTTTCGTGAACTTGTTTATCATTAAAATGCACTTCTTTGCGATGATAAAGACGTTTCACGAAATCAGGATACCAGCCACACGTTTTAATAGGTTTTCCACGATAATGATTGATACGTAAAATTGCATAAGCTTTCTGTGTTTGTGACAAATCTAACTGTCGAATTTCCTCTACAAGTTCAGAATTAAAAATCTCGTCACAATCGATGTTCAAAATCCAATCATACTTTGCTTTTTCTGCTACCATATTTTTCATGGGACCAAAACCAAAAAAACTACTCTTATATAAACTGACGTTCGGAAAGCTTTCTGCAATGGCAACACTGTTATCAGTCGAACCATTATCTAAGATCACAATTTCATCAAAATCTTGCAATGCTTGTAAACATTGATTTAAATAACGTTCACCATCTTTTATCATCATTGTGACAGAAATAGGTATTTTTTTCATAAGTTTTCCTTGTGCTAACGCTCGCGAAATCGAAAAATTTTTCCCAAAAAACTATCTTTTTTGAACATTAATAAAACTTACAGAGCATAAGTTTTAATATTTATAAGTAATTTGCTGGCATGATCTAACTTGAAGCTGAGTTAATAAAATTCAGGGTTAGTGGCAAACCAACTTTCTAAAATAAGGCAAGCTGAAATACCATCAACTTTACTTTTATTCAATGCTCGATATCCTCCTCGTTCAAAAATTTCTGCTTTTGCATCGCAAGTCGTTAAGCGTTCATCATGCAAAAAGACTTCAATTCCGAAACGTCCATGTAATCGTTGAGCAAATTTTTTAGCTCGTAAGCTGAGATCTTGTTCTGTGCCATCCATATTTAGTGGCAAACCAACAACTATTACTCGCGGTTGCCAATTACGTAAACATTGTTGAATCGCTTGCCAATTAGGAATACCATCTTTAGCTTTGAAAGCAGACAAAGCTTGTGCGGTACCAGTGATACTTTGCCCAACTGCACACCCAATACTTCGTATACCAAAATCAAAGGCTAACGCTGTGAAACCTGTCATCAACACGCCCCATTGTACGGCATAAGATTTTCCATTTTAATGCCCAAAGATTCTGTTGCTTTTGTCCAACGTGCAGGATAAGGAGTATCAAATAAAATTGCCTGATCTGCTTTCGTAACTAACCAATCATTATTGGCAATTTCCTGTTCTAATTGTTGTGGTGACCAACTTGCACAACCTAGTGCCACAAGGAACTTTTCAGGAGCTTTTTCTGTTCCAATAGCTTCTAAAACATCAATAGAAGTTGATAACATCAAATCACCATCAAGTGCATAACTGTGGTTAAACGAGTATTGCGTTTTAGGGTGTAAAATAAATCCATTTTCTAAATGCGTAGGTCCCCCCGCAAGTACACTTTGCGTTGAAAAATAACGTGGTTCAGCCATCATAAAATTCACTCGACTGCAAACTTCAGCAACGCTGATGTCAGACGGCTTGTTAATAATAATCCCCATCGCTCCTTGGTCATTATGTTCACATAAATAAACCACACTTTGCTTGAAAAGTGGATCATCTAATTGCGGCATTGCGATTAAAAAATAGTTTTTTAGTTGCATCATAAAGTTAAGCTAAATCTCCAAAACAAATTTGTAAGGCTGTAATAGCCGCTAAAGCGGCAGTTTCCGTTCGCAACACGCGTTTTCCTAATTGAATTTCGACAAACCCTTGTTCAACTGTTTTCGCAATTTCCGTTGCGGATAATCCACCTTCACTACCAATAAGTAATCGTACCGGTAACGCACCAAATTTCGGTAAAGTTTTTACCGAATATTTGGCACGAGGATGTAAATTAAGTTTAAGGGCATTTGGATCTTCTTGACACCATTCTTCTAATTTCATTATCGGACGGATTTCTGGCACAACATTACGCCCACATTGTTCACAAGCTGCAATTGCAATTTTTTGCCATTGTTGAATTTTTTTCGTCATTCGAAGTTCATCTAACTTCACGCCACAACGTTCTGACCACAAAGGTGTAATCATTTTTACACCTAATTCAACTGATTTTTGAATAGTAAATTCCATTCGTTCGCCACGTGACACAACTTGTCCTAAATGCAAATCCAATGTGCTTTCTTTATTTTCAAGCTGTGAAGCTAAAATTTTGACAATGACTGTTTTTTTAGAAAGTGATTCAATACAAGCATTAAACGTCCAATTCGAACCATCAAACAAACAAAGCTGCTCACCTACTCGCATTCGTAACACACGTGCAACGTGATTTACTGCTTCTTCACTAAGGCAACACTGCACAATACCCTGCAACGGTTCAGGATGATAAATTCTAGGAACTCTCATAATTTTAAACAAATAAGATTAAATTTGCACATTATAACAGAAAGGCGAAAAGGTCTCTGTCAAATAAATTGATGAAAAATTGAAATTGTTAACGTTAATGAATCAAGGATTCGTTCAGAAATTTTCATTCACTACATCTAACATATACTGAACTTTTTTAGGTGCATTTCCAATAAAAACTTGTCCATCGTACAAAACAACAGGGCGTGCAAGAAAAGTGTAGTGTTCTAATAAATAGTGCTTATAGTCTTGTTCTGTTAATTTTTTGTTTTTTAAATCAAGCTGGCGGTAAAGCCTTGCCCGTTTACTAAATAATTTTTCATAACTTTTTGTATATTGGTAAAGCTCATCAAGCTGTATCTCTGTCAAAGGATTTTCTTTAATATTTTGAATATCGAAACGAGCACTATCTTTAATTTGATCGATAATTTTTTGACAAGTCGTACAATTTAAAAGTGTATAAATTTTATTCATAAAATATCCTCAGCACATTATTTACTGAAGGTGAAATAATAACGAATCATACCCCATTTCTTCAAGTTAAATAAAATAAATCTCAATTATTTGCTCTAGTTTTTTATTCTTCAAAAACAACAAA
>JAHHRA010000016.1 GCA_020026055.1 Actinobacillus sp. | reverse complement strand
TCTCAAAACAGAATGCTATTTTGGTAAACGATTTGAAACGTTTGCCGAACTTGAATACCAAATTCACCGCTACATTCATTACTACAACAATGAGCGTATTCAGTGAAATTAAAAGGACTAAGCCCTGTAGAGTACGGAACTCAGTCCTTAAATTAAGCCAGTCCAACTTTTTGGGGGCAGATCAAAAAGGGCGTTTTTTTGTAATTTAAAAATTACTTTTTATATCTATTAAAAGAAAATCGATTTTCTTGACCTCGCCATAATCGTTGGATGTTGTCGTGATGACGATAAATGATTAGACAACAAACTATAGCAACAGGAAAAGTAAACTCTGGTTTTACGTACCAAACATAGAAAGGTATAACTAATGCTGTGATGACAGCACTTAATGATGAGTAGTGTGTAACAATAAATATTAAAAGCCATGTACTGAAAGTAAAACAAGCAACACTCCAACTGATTGGAGCAATAGCACCAAAAGCAGTCGCAACACCTTTTCCACCTCTAAAATGAAAGAAGATTGGAAAAATATGCCCTAAACAAGCACAGAGTGCAACTATACCAAGTTCAAATTGTGTAAGTCCGAAATAATAGCCACCCCATACAGGTATCAGTCCTTTTAAAACATCAAAAATAAACACGAATAAAGCCACCCAGCGCCCCCCTAGTCGCAATACATTCGTCGCACCAGGGTTATTTGAGCCCGATTTTCTTGGATCAGGCAATCCAAAGAAATGACATAATAAAATTGCACTGGAAATCGAACCTAATAAATAGGCACAAAACATATAAAATAAGGCAAATAATGTCATTTTTATCCTCAAATTAAAAAAACTTCGTGTATTTTACTCAAAATTGTTAGCATATCGCCACTATAATTTTAGGAGAATATATGGATCACATCTTTATTACAGGACTCACTACTACTGCTCAAATTGGTATCTATGATTGGGAGCAGCAAATTCGACAAAGAGTTATTTTTGATTTAGATATCGCATGGGATTGTCGTAAAGCAGTTGAAACTGATGATATTCAATACGCTTTAAACTACGTTGACGTAAGCCAAGCAATCATCACATTCTGCCAAACGCAGCATTTTTTATTGTTAGAATCTTTAGCAAATGAAACTGCAACGATGCTTTTAGAGAAATTTCAAATTCCGTGGTTAAAACTGACTCTTCATAAACCAACTGCTATTCCTGAAGCACAAAGTATTGGTATTACAATTGAACGTCATCTACTTGCTCATCCTTAACCATTTCACGCCATAATTTTCGTAAATTTTTCTGAAAATCGTGGCGTATTTAAATGTCTGAAAGGCGAACTTGATCGAGTTTATTTAAATCGGATAATGTCAAAGCTTGTGCCTCTGCCACTTGTTTTGCCGTCAATAGTTGTTCTAATTGATAAAGTTTATTTTTTGTTTCTGTAATCAATACTTCATATGTTTTATGATTCACACCATGAATTAACAGTTGATTATACCAAGCATAGGCTATGATGTTATTCTTCATTACTCCTTTACCTTGTTGGTAAAGAAAACCTAGATTATACTGAGCTTGAATATTATTTTGCAGTGCTGCAATTTTAAACAATATAAAAGCTTTTCGGTAAGATTTAGGCGTACCTAACCCTAAAAGGTACATTAATCCTAAATTATTTTGAGCACGACTTGAATTCGCTTTGGCTGCTTTAGTATACCATTTCATAGCTTCTATATAAGATTGAGAAGTTCCCCTCCCATAATAATACATATCTCCTAGAGCACTTTGAGCTTCAACTAATCCTTGTTGTGCAGCATCACGATAAAGTTCAATTGCTTTTACATAAGATTTTTTAACTCCTTTTCCTTGATAATACATCGTTGCAAGATCAAATTGTGCGGTTTTCAACCCTTGCACTGCTGCTTTTTTAGTCCAGAAGAAAGCAAGGACATAAGATTGTGATAATCCCGATCCAGCAAAATACATCTTACCTAAATTGGATTCTGCCTCAGCAAGCCCTTGTTTTGCCGCCATCGCAGTCCATTTAGCTGCTTGAGAATAAGATTGAAAAACACCCTCTCCTCTGTAATACATCAAGCCAAGATTATATTGTGCATAAGCTACTCCTTGTTCTGCTGCTTTTTTATACCAATTCACTGCTTGTAAATAAGATTGTTCTACTCCTTTCCCATCTTTATACAATGTAGCAAGGTTATACTGTGCCACAGCATTACCTTGTCGTGCTGCTTTTTCGTACCATTTCAGTGCTTGTTGTTCGGATTTTGAAACATCTTGCCCAAGATAATAAGCTTTGGCTAATGCAAGCTGAGCGATAGGATCAGACTCATTGGCAAACTCATCGATATTTTGCGTTTGAGTAGATATCGAACAACTAGTAGATAAAAACACGATGATCACGAACATTGAAACTAATTTTTTCACTAAAAAATCCCTTCAGAAGTATTTTTGAAATCCCATTAAACAGTGTAATCATTATTTTTTATTACTTATCTTTTGTGATTGAAGTTGTGATTGTGCAGTCATCAAACTTTTTTCTAACACAGGCAGACGTGGATCATCGGGAGGAAGAAGTTTAATCATCAATGCCCAAGTAGCCGCAGCCATACGGTAGTCTCGCTCGGAAAAATATCGAAAAGCTAACAAACTTAATGCTTCCATATTCGTATGATCTTTACGTAATATGCCACGCACTAATGCAATACCTTGTGTTTTATCGGCATCACTATTAGAAAAAATTAAGAATCGTGCATAAGACAGAGCGAAGATATTATTTTGTGGTTGTAATTGATAAGCTCTCGCGTAACTATTCATTGCTAAACGCATTTTCGATTGTTGCATAGCAAGCTCACCTAAACGCCACCAACCAAGTGCATCTTTTGGCTCCTTTTGTAATTTGACACGTAATGCAAAAATAAATTGTTCTAATTCACTATTATTAAGCACGTTAGTTTCTACAGTTTGTAAACGTTGATAAAAATAAGGTAATTGTTGAGTAACTTTATCTAACTTTTCTTGTTGTTGCCAAGAACCTATTTTCAAATAAACTGGCACAGCAATCGCTAACAGTAATAAAAAGCCTCCTAAAACCCATCGTTTTTTCGAGTCTTTATTGTTTTCATTTTGAATAGCTTCATCACTTTTAGGAATATCTTGCAGAAGATTTTGTTGGAGCTCTAATTTGGATTGTTCTAAATTATCCAGTAACCCATTTTCTTCATCTATTTGAATTTCTTGTAACCGATTTAAGTAAAAGGCTTTATTTAGTTCATCACGCCGATGATTTCGGAATAAATTTTCCTTACTTTTTCGCAAAAGCGGATAAAATCCAACGAGTGTTGCAAGTAAAGTTATCACACCACAAATTATCCAAAATTTCATTTATCTTTTTTCTCCAATAATGTCTGTAACCGCTGTTGCTCTTCTGACGAGAGACTTATTTCATCATTTTGAAGTATGCCTTCTATTTCTGAGAAATTTTGAGAACTATTATTAAAGTTATTATCCAATTTATTAAATAAAAAATGCGGATGCCATAGGATAAATAACGCTAATACTAAGATCCCAAGAGGGACAACCCAAAGTACGATAGTCGAAAATGTGAGTGGCGGATCGTAAGTAACAAAGTTACCATAGCGTGCCACCATATACTGCACAATGTCCTGTTCAGTTTTGCCTTCTCGTAATAAAGCGAAAACTTTACTACGCATATCTTGTGCAATCAAAGCATTAGAATCGGCAATATTATTATTTTGACATTGTGGACAACGCAATTCTTGCGTTAAACGATGATATGTTTCTTCTTGTTGTGGGCTTGAGAAATTAAGCACATCAATAGCACTCCAACTTAAACTAGCAAAACTAAAATAAGCACAAATAAGCATTAATATTTTTTTCATTATTTATGTTCTCTTGTTCTATATTTTTTATAAAGCGGTGCAAGTTTATTTTTCCAGCTTTCAGCATCCAAATTCCCTGTCCAACGATAACGAATAATGCCATCACCATCAATTAAAAACGTCTCAGGAGTACCATAAATACCAAGATCTAATCCTAATACACCATTCTCATCTTTAATCACAGCTTGATATGGATTGCCGTGTCGACGTAGCCAATCACGAGCCTCTTCTGTACCATCTCGATAGTCTACACCGATGATTGATACACCGCTTTTCGCTAAGTCAGTTAAAAATTGATGTTCAGCAAAGCAAGTTGGACACCAAGTTGCCCAAACGTTTACTAATACAGGTTCACCACTTTTAAAAAGCTTTGTGTAATTTAACTTATTGCCCCAAAGCCCTTGTAAATTACTGCCCGGCATTGGTTGCCCAATTAATGCACTCTCTAATGCCCGTGGATCATCGCCTCGTTCATTTCGTAAAAGTTGCACAAAGAAAGCCATTGCAACAATCAAAAATAACACTAAGGGTATATAACGTTTTTTCATACTTATATCCTAAAAATCTAAAAAATTCTTATGTATAAAATGCTAGAACGTTCTATTCACATTTTATGTCATCAATTTAACTCGTGTTCAGAGAATGAAAATTTTCATTGAATTCTAAGGCGTCATTATAATTCTCTGTACTTCTTTTTGAGTGTTTAATCACAGCGTTTTAGTAAATGCCCAAATCGATAACGCCCATCAAGCATACACAAAACACCACCAAGTGCCATCAATATTCCACCCAGCCAAATCCAACGCACGAATGGTTTGTAATATATGCGAAAAGCCCAACTACCGTCGTCAAATTGATTACCGAGAGCAACATAAAGATCACGAGTTAAACTTGGCGATATTGCCGCTTCTGTCATCGTCATTTTGCTAACAGTGTAAAAGCGTTTTTGAGGACGTAACGTGGTAATATATTGTCCATTTTTCGTCACTATCAATTTTGCAAATCCTCCAATGTAATTCGCACCATTCTCATTCTCAATTCGTTCAAATTTGAAGTGATACCCTGCAACATCAACATCATCGCCAATCCGCATTCGCACATCACGTTCTACACTATAATTTTGACTAAACGCAATCCCAAAAACAGTTACAGCTACTCCAATATGAGCCAATACCATTCCCCAATGCGAGTGAGAAATTTGACGAATACCTCGCCAGAAAGAGTGACGATATCCGATTCGTTCAATAAGCTCGTAAAAGTTCAAAATAAAAATAAACACTGCCATCATTGTGCCAATAACGGCACTGATTTTTTCTCGATTACCAAGCATAGCAGGCAATACAAAACCTGCAATCAACATAATAATGAAACTAATAATCACAGGTTGACGTAAACGTATAAATGTATCACGCCGCCATTTAACTAAAACACCAATACCGAGTAGCAAAGCAAATGGCACCATAATGATGAGGAACATTTGGTTGAAAAATGGCGAGCCGACCGAAATTGTGCCGAGACCTAATTGCTTATGTACTAATGGGAAAATCGTACCGATAAAGACGACTGCTAACGCAGCCATTAATAAAATATTATTCAGTAATAGCATTGTTTCGCGCGAGAAGCGTTCAGCATTTTGGCGAGAACGAATTTGATGTCCTTTGCAAGCGTATAAAATGAACGAACTACCAATCACTAACACTAAATAGGCGAGAATATAAAGTCCACGAGAAGGGTCAGAAGCAAAAGCATGAACAGAGACTAATATCCCTGAACGAACTAAGAAAGTGCCGACTAGGCTTAAAGAGAAAGCTAATATCGCAAGCAACACTGTCCACGCTTTAAAACTCGCACGTTTTTCCGTTACTGCTAAAGAATGAATGAGTCCTGTCCCCGCCAACCATGGCATCAGCGATGCATTTTCAACAGGATCCCAAAACCACCAACCACCCCAACCAAGTTCGTAATACGCCCACCAAGAGCCTAACACAATACCGAGAGTTAAAAAGATCCAAGCTGCAAGCGTCCAAGGTCGTGACCATCTTGCCCACGCCGTGTCTAGCCGCCCTGTCATCAGTGAAGCAATAGCGAAAGCAAAAACAACAGAAAAACCTACATAGCCCATATATAACAATGGCGGATGAATAATTAATCCTATATCTTGTAACATTGGATTAAGTTCTTGTCCTTCGATAGGAAAATCAGGAAAAGTGCGTAAGAACGGATTGGAAGTAAAGATAACGAATGCAATAAAGCCAATTGACAGTAACCCTAAAATACCAAGTACACGAGCTACTGCATCATCAGGTAAGCTACGACTAAAAATGGCGACAGTTGCTGTCCATAAACTTAATAACCATACCCATAGCAGTAGCGACCCTTCGTGTGCTCCCCAAACAGCAGCAAGACGATACATTAATGGCAAATTAGTATTAGAATTATTGACGACATATTGCACAGAAAAATCATTTATTGCAAAAAGGTAAAATAATGTCCCTAAGCTAAAGCAGAGTGCAAAAAAAAGACTATAAGATAGAGGGCGTGCTAGTGCGATTAAACACGGTTGCTTTACTTCCGCGGCGTACAATCCTAAAAATGCTAATAGAATTGCGATAGCAAAGCTGAGTGCTAATGCATAATTTCCAAGTTCAGCAATCATTAGTGCACTTCCTGCGGTTGATAATTCTGCAGATTCGCTTTTAAAGCATCGCTTGAAACACCATAGTTTTGATGGATTTTTTGCATCTGTTTCTCTAAATCAGGCGGGACATAATTTTCATCGTGCTTCGCTAATACTTGATTAGCATCAAGAACATCAGGTTTCACTAATGTCCCCTGAGCAACAATACCCTGTCCTTCGCGGAATAAATCTGGCAAAATTCCCTCATAATTGACTGTGATCGGAGCACCGATATCATTAACTTTGAAACTGACTTTCAGCGTATTTTTATCTCTTATCACAGAGCCTTTTACTACCATGCCACCAACTCGAATATGCTGCCCAATCTGAGGTTTAGCTGCAGGATCATTGTTTTTCCCAGCAAGCACTTCTGAAGGAGTATAAAAAAGATCGATATTTTGGCGTAAAGCGTACAACACTAAACTTGAAGCGATCGTTGCTCCAAGCAAAATCACGCTTACAACTAAAAATCTGGACTTGCGTCTTGAATTCATTGAGAGTCTCCGTCTTGAGTTTACTAATTTTGCTGACGTAATTCACGCTCAGTACGGCGATGCAATACTTTCAACAAATTACGGCGACGAAAGTAGTTTTCAAATAGCAAACCTCCTATCGCTAACACTGTAATTCCATACGATAGCCACACATAAAAACCGTAGCCTCCCATATCAATAAATTCTGACCAACTTTGGAAAAACATTTAATTCTCTCCTTTCGTATTTGTTAATAATAAAGCCTTAACCCATTGGCGTTTTTGTTCACTATTTAATAATTCAGTACGGTAACGTATTAGCGTAAAACAAATAAAAAGGCATAAAAAGCCGAAGATGCACATTACTAATGGAATCAACATCGGTGTAGCAATAGCGGGTTTCTTCCAAGCTGAAATGCTGGCTGGTTGATGAAGCGTGTTCCACCACACTACTGAATAATGAATAATAGGAATATTGATAACTCCAACAATACACAGAATAGCGGCTGCTTTCATCCCTGTTTCGTTGTTGCTGAACGCCACGTGAAGAGCTAACACACCGAGATAAAGAAAGAATAAAATCAACTCAGAAGTAAGGCGAGCATCCCATACCCACCAAGTCCCCCACATTGGTTTTCCCCAAATAGCACCTGTTGCTAAAGCAATAAAAGTGAAAACTGCTCCAACAGGCATCATTGCTATCATTGCTAAATACGCATTGCGAATTTGCCAAATTAAACCGATAAAAGCAGCAATCGCCATTGATATATAAACACCCATCGACCAAATTGCAACTGGCACGTGAACATACATAATACGAAAAGCATCACCTTGCTGGCGTTCAGTCGGTGCAATAACCAATCCCCAAAACCAGCCGACGCTAATCAGTAAAATTGCAAAAATTGCAAACCACGGCAAAAATTTGCCACAAATCTGGTATTGAGTTTCTGATTTAGCATAAGGATGAAGCCATTTCCACATATTATTTATTCCTTTTTTAATAAAATTTATTGATTTAAACTCAAACGCAATGACGCGACAATAGCAAGCGGAGCTAAACTCAAACTCCCCATCAATAATGCTCCCATAATTGCCAACTGCCCTGGATAAGGCAAGTTCAAGCTAGCAGCCTCAAGAACAGCGGAAGCAAAAATTAAGATGGGAATAAACAATGGCATCACTAACAAACTCAGCAATACACCACCTTTGCGTAATCCCACAGTCAACGCAACACCTATCGCTCCAATACAACTCAAAACTGGTGTACCGAGCAATAAAGTTAACACTAATGCCCATAAAACTTGGCTATCCAATGAGAGCAGCAAAGCCACAATGGGTGAAAGCAAAATTAGTGGCAACCCTGTTAGCAACCAATGAGCAATTACTTTTGCTAATGCCGTGAAATACAAGGGTTGCGGGAGCAAAATGAGCTGCTCAAGTGAACCATCAATAAAATCATCTCGAAACAAGCGTTCAAAAGATAACAACGCCGAAAGCAAAGCGGCAACCCAAGTCACTCCTGTTGCGATTTTTCTGAGTAAATTCGGTTCTGGTCCCATCACTAATGGAAACAATGTGATAACCAACAAAAAAAACCATAATGGGTTTAAAATTTCAGCTTTTTTGCGAAATGCAATTTTGAGTTCACGTTTTACAATCTGCCAAAATATCATTCATCACCCCAAAATTGATAATTTTTCAAATTTAAATAACGTAACCTATGACTTGAAATTTCTTGATGGCTAGTTAATAAAACGATGCCACCCTTAGCAATCTGGTTTTCAAAAAGAGTAACTAAATTCTCAACTCCTTGTCTATCAATCGCTGTAAAAGGTTCGTCCAATAACCAAAGAGGTGCTTTACTCAACCATAATCGTGCTAAAGCAATACGTTTTTGTTGTCCTGCAGAAAGTTCCCCAGCAGGCAAATCTTCATATCCTAAAAGTCCGACTTTATCTAACACTTCCCACAAAATATCATTACCTGTCTTACAAGGTGTAACTTGTTGATAAAATTTCAAATTTTCCCAAGGTGTTAATTCTGGTTTGATCCCACTAAGATGTCCTAAATAAAGCAAGTTTTCAGTATAAATCTCACGTTGTTGGTGAATTTCTTCGCCTTGCCAATAAACTTTCCCTGTAACAGGCATAGCTAAGCCTGCAATAACGCGCAACAAACTCGTCTTACCAATCCCATTCTCCCCTTCAATCTGCACAAAATCACCTGATTTCCATACTACATTGAGAGCAGCGATTAACGTTCTAGTGCCACGCCGAATACAAATATCTTTTAGAGCGAGTTCTAATGTCATAAAAATTTCTTAAATAAACAATCAGGCGATGCATTTTAGCATAGCTTTACAAAACTCTGATTAAATCTACTTATTTTTCTACTAAAAACTCATTTTGTGGGAATTTATTTGCAATTTTTTTATGGGCATAATAAACTAAAGAGTGTTTTAAAGTGGTGTTTTGTGGGAAATATTTTATCATTTGAAGCAGGATATTGTTCATCTTGTCTTTTTGTGTAAGGTCAAAGGTAAGATCATGTTTCGTGGTGCATCAGCAATTAATTTAGATACAAAGAGTAGATTAGCTATTCCTAAACGCTATCGCACTGAAATTATTGATAAGTGTCAAGGTTTATGTATCTGTACTGTTGATTTTCGTCAGCCTTGTTTACTGCTTTATCCATTAAACGAATGGGAAATCATTGAACAAAAGTTACTGACATTATCGAATCTCGACCCCGTCCAACGTAGTTTGCAACGAATTACTCTAGGTTATGCAACTGAATGTGAATTGGATACAGCAGGACGTATTTTGTTAAGTGCCCCTTTACGGCAACATGCGAAGTTAGAAAAAAATATTATGCTTATTGGACAGCTCAATAAATTTGAAATCTGGAGTGAAGCACTTTGGAATGCTCAAATTCAAGCAGATATTGATTTAGCAACAAGCACTAACCTAACAAACTATGAGGGGCTGTCTAATTTCTCGCTATAACACTTAATTAAGTTTTCACGCCTTAAATTTCGAAAAAATTTTCCAAATTTGCGAGCGTGATTTATGGTATGACGACGGTTTCTATGAATTTGCAAGCAAAATTTTCTTCTCTATCACACTTTACAGTTCTTCTCGAAGAAGCTGTTGACGGGCTTGCAATTATCCCAGATGGTATCTATATCGATGCTACTTTTGGTCGTGGTGGTCATTCTCGTTTAATTCTTTCAAAACTTGGAAAAAATGGACGCCTTATTGGAATTGATCGTGACCCTTGTGCTATCGCTGAAGCCAAATGTATTCAAGATCCCCGTTTTACTATTAAACATCATTCTTTTTCCGCAATTTATCAAATTTGTGAACAAGAAAATCTTCTTGGTAAAATCAATGGGATCTTACTCGATCTTGGCGTTTCATCACCACAATTAGACGAAGCTGAACGTGGTTTTTCGTTTACAAAAGATGGTGCTTTAGATATGCGTATGGATACAACACAAGGGCAGTCAGCTGCTGAATGGCTACAAAAAGTCTCTGTCGAAGACCTAACTTGGGTTTTAAAAACTTTTGGTGAAGAACGTTTTGCTAAACGTATTGCCCAATCTATTGTCTATTTTAATCAACAAGCTCTACAAAATAATACTTCTCCACTCAATCGCACATTGCAATTGGCACAACTGGTTTCAGATACAATTCCATTCAAAGATAAACACAAACACCCTGCAACTCGTACCTTCCAAGCCATTCGAATTTTTATTAATGCAGAATTAGATGAGCTTGAAAAAGTGCTTCAGGGAGCCCTTAAAGTCTTGGCACCAACAGGACGGCTATCCGTCATTAGTTTCCACTCTCTTGAAGATCGGATGGTTAAACATTTTATGCGTAAACATGCTAAGGGCATTGAAATTCCTAAACACTTACCAATTCGAGAAAGCGATATTGATAGACAACAAAAGTTAAAAGTCATTGGAAAAGCAATAAAACCAACAGCACAAGAAATTGCTCAAAATTCTCGTTCCCGAAGTGCTGTATTACGTATTGGAGAAAAATTATAAATGCATAACTGGTTCTCTTTCGGCTTATTTAATGCTTTGTTTTCTGATCTTAGTGAAAAGCTCAAATTTGTTTTGTTATTGACTTTATTACTTTTTATAACAGGACTTGGAAGTGTTTGGATCACTCATAACACTCGCTTATTGATTATTGAAAAAGACAACCTCAGTTTTCAGCTACAAAGTCTTGAAAATGAAGCCGTAAACTTGACACTTGAAGAAACGACACTTTCCGATAAAAGTCGTATAGAAAGCATCGCGACAAATAACTTACATATGCAACCTATTGCACATTCACAAAGAGTATTCATGTACTCTGTTTATAACTAATTTGAATTTAAAGAAATTAAGTTGAGGTGAAATAGATGTCATACTTATTAGTATTCACTAAATATAACTTCAACTGTTTCTATAAATTTTGAAGCAAATAATCATATAAAAATAGAACGTTATACTGAGATATTAATGGACTGATTTATGGCAAAAATAAATAAAAAAAAACGTAAAAAACAAAAATTGCCGATATTCAAAGCAGTAAAAATAGCTTCTGGAGCAAAGCTTAACGAAAAAAAAGATCTCATTACTTCATCTTTTTTGAAGAATCGTTTTCTTTCTATCATTTTGATTCTCATCATTAGTGTTGTAATAGTCATTCTTCGTGCTATTTATATTCAAGATTTTAATGCTAAATTTTTAAACCAAGAAGCTGACAACCGATCATTACGTGAACAACGTTTATTATCAGACCGCGGTGCAATTGTTGATCGTCACGGTAAATTATTAACTGTTAGTGTTCCTATGTATGCAGTTATTATCGATCCCAAAATAATTCTTGAAAATAATGAATTAAATGAAAAAGAACACTATTGGCAAGCTTTTGCAAAAGCCGTTGATACTTCTTACAGTGATATTGAAAAAAATATAAAACGCCATTCAACTTCTCGTTTTATCTACGTTTCACGCCAAATCTCAAAAACAATGGCAGATTATATAAAAAGCTTAAAATTAAAAGGTGTACTACTTGAGCAAACTTCACGTCGTTTCTATCCTGATGGCGAAAAAACAGCTCATATTCTTGGCTATACCAATATTGATGGGATTGGTATTGATGGCGTTGAAAAAAGTTTTGATAAATTCTTGCGTGGTAAAGCAGGTAAACGTACTTATCGTAAAGATATGTTCGGTAAAGTTATTGAGGATGTTGCTGATATCCAAAAACACAATGCACCAACACTTGTTTTAAGTATTGACGGAAAATTACAATCTATGATGTTCGATATCATACAAAAAGCTGTCAAACTGAATAAAGCCAAATCGGGTTCTGCAATTTTAGTTGATATTGATACAGGAGAAATCTTAGGAATGGTAAATGCTCCTTCCTATAATCCCAATGATCGTAGTACGCTAGATCCTGAAACTCTACGTAATCGCGTCATTACGGACACTTTTGAACCAGGTTCTACAGTAAAACCTTTTGTCATACTTACTGCATTAGAACATAACTATGTAAAACGCAACGAAATTATCAATACTGAACCCTTAATTGTAGATGGCTTCCCTATTACGGACGTTGCTCCTCGCAATCGTCAAAGCCTTGATGACATTTTGCGTAATTCAAGCAACCGTGGAATCAGCCGGATTGCTTTAAGGATGCCTGAAGAGCTTATGCGTGAAACTTATCGAAAAATCGGCTTTGGACAACCGACTAGACTTAACTTAATCGGAGAATCTTCAGGTCGTTTACCAATGCACCCCAGTGATGGACGTCAACATTGGTCAAAAATAGAACAAGCCACTCTTGCTTATGGTTATGGCGTAAGTGTAACACCTCTCCAATTAGCTCGTGCCTATACTATGCTTGGCAGTTTCGGAACTTATCGCCCTTTATCCATTACAAAAGTCGATCCACCTGTTTTAGGTAATCGGATTTTCTCGAAAAAAGTCACTCGTGAAGTTGTTAACATGCTAGAGAAAGTCGCAGAAAAAAACAAACTCGCCCTTGTCGATGGTTATAGCGTAGGAATCAAAACAGGGACGGCTAAAAAATTAGTGGGTAAAAAATATGGTGAAAAATATCTTGCCTACACTGCAGGGATTGCTCCTTTATCTCAGCCACGATTTGCTCTCGTTATTATCATTGACGAACCCAGTGCAGGAAAATATTACGGTGGTGCTGTCGCTGCCCCCGTTTTCTCACAAATTATGGGAAATGTATTACATGAAATGAATATTCCACCTGATCGTCCTAGCGACGATCACAAGAATAACCTAACAAGTGATTTTAATAAAAATAATGTAGCTAAACAAAACTAAGCTTATTTGCAAGAAAAGAGAATGATAAATGGCAACGCTTGAACAAATTTTAAAGCTTGAATATTACTCACACAATGCCACTGAATTTTACGGAAAAAATTTTCCAAAAATTGAGGCGTATTTAACATTAAATTTCAACGCAATCTGCACAGATAGCCGCCAAGTGCGACCACATTCGCTGTTTCTGGCGGTAAAAGGGCAAGTTGTCGACGGACGTCAATTTATCAAAAGTGCTATCCTCCAAGGTGCGAGTGCGGTGTTGTTTGAAACTAACGATGCCAACAAACATTTTGAATGCCACCTTGAAAAAGGTATCCCTTGCATAGCTTATTACCAACTATATAAAGCCATAGGCAAACTCGCTGCGAATTTTTATCAAAATCCAGCACAAAAATTAACTCTTATTGGCGTCACAGGAACAAATGGCAAAACAACTATTAGCCAACTTCTTGCTCAGTGGGCAAATTTGCTGAATGAAC
Source organism: Actinobacillus sp. (assembly GCA_020026055.1). Classification (GTDB taxonomy): domain Bacteria; phylum Pseudomonadota; class Gammaproteobacteria; order Enterobacterales; family Pasteurellaceae; genus Actinobacillus_C. The sequence continues at coordinate 29,286 of JAHHRA010000016.1, read as the reverse complement.
GAGCTGCCGTAATAGGTACGATTGGCAATGGATTGCTACCACATTTGCAAACCAGTACGAATACTACGCCATCACCATTACAGATTCAGAAAAATTTAGCCGATTTTGTCGACGCGAAAGCAACATTCTGCTGTATGGAAGTTTCCTCACATGGGTTAGATCAATACCGCGTAGAGGGACTTATCTTTCAAGCGATAATCTTTAGCAATCTCACACGAGATCACTTGGATTATCATCAGTCGATGACGAACTACGCCAAGGCAAAAAAACGCTTATTTTGTGAATTTAACTGCCCACGTCAAATTATTAATGCCGATGATGAAACAGGGAAACAATGGTTGACTGAATTTGCCGATGCAATAGCCGTCAGTTGCTGTGCGGATTTCACGCCAACACATTTGCAGTGGCTTCACGCAACTTCAACACAATTCAATGCAAATGGCGTCGAGATTGCTTTTCGTTCAAGTTGGGGAGAAGGGTATCTGCAAAGTTCTTTGATTGGTGCTTTTAATGTCAACAACTTGCTATTAGCATTAGCAACTTTATTAAGTCTAGGTTATCCTCTCGACCAACTTTGCACTACCGCAAGCCAACTCAAAGGCGTTTGCGGACGAATGGAAATGTTTGCTGAAGTAGGCTTACCGACAGTAATTGTGGATTACGCTCATACACCAGATGCCTTGCAAAAAGCTCTCGAAGCAGCACGCCTCCATTGTCGTGGCAATTTATGGTGTATTTTTGGTTGTGGCGGTGATCGCGATGCAGGCAAACGCCCAATCATGGGCACCATCGCGGCAAGACTTGCGGATCACGTTATTTTAACTGACGACAATCCACGCACTGAAAATCCAGCACGAATCTTACTAGATATTCAAAAAGGGATCCCTCGCTCTTATCCGCATTGGCAAAAAATTCACCAGCGCCAAGCTGCAATTGAATACGCATTAACAAACGCAAAACCGAATGATGTTGTACTTGTAGCAGGCAAAGGTCATGAGGATTATCAAATTATCGGCAACGAATATTTTCATTTTTCTGATCAGGAAGTGATTAAAAATTATCAAAAAAGAAGGCAAAATGATTGAAATTACCACTGCAAAATTAGCTGAGATTTTAGACGGGGAATTGCTAGGTCGTGATGATCTTCGCCTGACGCAAATCAGTACCGACAGTCGAAAACCCTCTACAAACGCTATCTTTTTCGCTTTAAAAGGCGAAAATTTCAACGGCCATGAATATGTCATTAATGCCCTTGAACAAGGCTGCATTGCGTTGGTCGTCGACTGCTTTTGTGCATTGCCTAAACATATGGACGTAGCTCAAATTATTGTCAAAGACACTAAGCTGGCTTTAGGTAAGCTCGCACAATGGTTAATGGCAAGCTTATTGCCCAAAACTGCCGCTATTACAGGTTCATCTGGCAAAACGACAGTGAAAGAAATGACTGCTGCAATTTTGCAACAAACTGCCCGTCGCCTAGGATTCAGTAAAGATGCTGTGTTATCCACACAAGGCAATTTCAATAACGATATCGGCGTCCCATTAACATTGCTCCGCTTAACTGAAGCGACGAAATTTGCCGTCATTGAATTAGGTGCTAATCACCTTAATGAAATCGCATATACTACACGATTAGTCAAGCCTGACGTCGCCGTAGTCAACAATTTTACACAAGCTCATCTAGCAGGATTTGGTTCTATCCAAGGTGTTGCTCAGGCAAAAGGTGAAATTTTTCTTGGTTTAAAAAAAATGGGAACGGCAATCATTAATTTGGATTGTCAAACTTTAGCATTGTGGGCAAAAAATATTAATGGCCGTGAACTTCGATCTTTCTCTTTACAGAATCAAGACGCCGACTATTTCGCAAAAAATTTCACATTTTTGCCACAAAGTACAAATTTCAATTTGCATACTCCAGCAGGCTCAACTGCAATTTCACTCCCCTATGCAGGGAAACATAATGTTGCTAATGCATTAGCAGCGACAGCTTTAGCTATGAAACTGGGTGCAAATTTAGACGATGTAAAACAAGGTTTACAAAAAAAAATGCAAGTGAAAGGGCGTCTTTATTTTGAGAAAGTCCACGATAACTTAACTCTGATAGATGATACTTACAATGCGAACGTCGCTTCAATGCAGGCGGCAATTTCTGTGTTAAAAAAACAAGTGGGTTTACGTATTTTAGTAGTAGGCGATATGCACGAACTAGGCGAAAATAGCTCTGTTTGCCATCAACAAGTGGCAGATTTCGCAAAACAAGCACAATTAGATTTTGTGTTTAGTTTAGGTGAAAAAAGCCAATCCATTGCTCATCATTGTAACGGAAAAGCTTTTTTCACAACAAAAGAGTTGTTGGCTTTCCTAGTTCCTTTTATTCAATCAAAATCTCAACAACAAAAAGTGACGTTACTTGCAAAAGGATCTCGATCTATGCATATGGAAGATGTCATTAACGCATTAAGGATAAATTAAGATGTTAGTTTGGTTAAGCAGTTATTTACAACAATATCACACAGGATTTGGCGTATTTCAGTATATTACTGTGCGGGCTATTATGGCACTCCTCACCGCATTACTGATTTCTATTTGGATAGGTCCTAAAGTTATTCGACATCTACAGCTTTTAAAATTTGGTCAAGAAGTGCGCAATGATGGTCCAGAAAGCCATTTAAGCAAGCAAGGTACACCAACAATGGGTGGAATTATGATCTTGTTTGCTATTACTGTAACAACTCTCCTTTGGGCAAATCTCAATAATCCTTATATATGGGTTTCACTTTTAGTGTTATTAGGATTCGGTGCTATCGGCTTTGTTGACGATTACTGTAAAATTACGCGTAAAAATACAGATGGTTTAATTGCTCGTTGGAAATATTTTTGGCTTTCAATCGTAGCATTAGTAGCCGTGAGTTTATTGTATTGGCTTGGCAAAGACAGTAGTGCAACAACTTTAATAGTGCCTTTTTTCAAGAATTTAATGCCACAGTTAGGTTGGTTTTATATTATTTTTGCTTATTTTGTCATCGTTGGCACAAGTAATGCCGTCAACCTCACTGATGGCTTGGATGGTTTAGCCATTGTCCCTGTTGTCTTTGCAGCTGCAGCTTTCGGCTTAATTGCTTGGGCAACAGGCAATGTAGAATGGGCAAAGTATCTCTATATTCCCTACATTAAGTATGATGCTGAACTTGCTGTATATTGCACAGCAATTGTTGGTGCAGGCTTAGGCTTTCTATGGTTCAACACTTACCCTGCTCTAGTTTTTATGGGCGATGTCGGTTCACTTGCTCTCGGTGGTGCATTAGGATCAATTGCAGTAATGGTTCGTCAGGAATTACTGTTAGTAATTATGGGAGGATTATTTGTAATCGAAACTTTATCCGTGATTTTGCAAGTCAGTTCTTATAAACTGCGCAAAAAACGTATTTTCCGCATGGCTCCTATTCATCATCATTTTGAATTAAAAGGTTGGCCAGAAACGCGTGTTATCACACGATTTTGGATTTTATCTTTTATCCTCGTACTATTAGGCTTAATTACTTTAAAATTGCGTTAGAATATCAGGAATATTGCCATGAGCAATCAATTTGAAAACAAAAAAATTTGTGTTGTTGGATTAGGTAAAACAGGACTATCAGTGATTGCATTTTTGCAAAATCACAACGCTCAACTCTTTGCTCTTGATACTCGAGTCAATTTGCCAATCACATTACCTGCAAACATCAAGCTTTGCACTGGCAAATTGAACCAACAATGGCTACAAGATGCTGATATGATCGTATTAAGTCCTGGCTTATCTTTGCAAACACCCGCTATTCAAAACGCAATTCAAGCAGGTATAGAAGTCATTGGTGATATTGAAATTTTTACTCGTTTTGCCGACAAACCTATTTTGGCAATCACAGGAGCAAATGGTAAAAGTACTGTAACAACTTTAGTCGCTGAGATGGGCAAAGCGGCAGGTTTAAAAGTAGGAATGGGTGGCAATATCGGTATCCCCGCGTTATCACTCCTGGAGCAAGATTGTGATCTCTATGTGCTGGAACTATCTAGCTTCCAATTAGAAACAACTCATAGCCTCAAAGCACAAGGGGCAGTAGTATTGAATATCAGTGAAGATCATCTTGATCGTTATTCAAGCTTAGAAGCTTATCGTCAAGCCAAATTAAAAATTTACACTAACGCTAACTACGGAATTGTAAATGGTGATGATCATCAAACTTTTTGGGATAAAACGATGCCTCACGCCCCTCATTACGAAAAAATTTTCTCGATTTCAAGTAGCAGTGATTACTGGATCAAAACTGAAGGTAAACAACGTTATTTAATGGCTGCAGACGAAAAGATTCTTCATTGTACTGACATGGGTATTAAAGGACGTCACAATGAAATGAATGCTTTGGCAGCGATTGCATTAGCAGACAGTGTCAATATTCCTCGAGAGGCAATACGTCAAGCTTTGTGTAAATTCACGGGGTTAAACCATCGTTTTCAATATGTTCACTGTGCACAAGGCGTAAATTGGATCAATGATTCCAAAGCTACAAATGTCGGTAGCACTATTGCTGCACTCACAAGTCTGCCTGCTGTAGCTGGTCGATTACATTTATTACTCGGAGGTGACGGCAAAGGAGCAGACTTTAGCGAATTAAAACCCTATTTAAACCAAGCTCATATTTATTGCTATTGTTTTGGACGAGATGGCAAAACATTAGCGACTTTAAGCCCACAAAGCCAAGTTGTCCCTACGATGCAAGACGCTATTTACTTAATTAAACCACAGTTACGAGCAGGTGATATAGTGTTGCTTTCACCTGCTTGTGCAAGTTTAGATCAATTCCGATCTTTTGAAGAAAGAGGCGATATTTTTACTACATTAGCCAAACAATAAGGAAAAAAGATGTTGCTTAACCTATGTCGAAAATATGAAAAGTGGTTTCAAATCACTCCACAAAATGCCCGCTATGATCGTGGGCTTTTATTGCTTTTTATCTTTTTCTTATTCATCGGTTTAATTAGTGTCTTTTCTGCCTCAGTAGTTGATCCTGCTTATCTTGCTATGAAACCTGCTCAAAGAGCAACACAACATCCTGATATGTTTCGCTTTTTAAAAAGTGATCTACAAAACGTAGCGTTAGCCTTTACTTTATTTTGTCTAGTGCTGTGCATTCCAATGCGAATTTGGAAAAAAAGGCTTAATGCTCCTCTTTTTGTTATTACGCTTATTATGCTACTGTTCCTTGCCTTTGGCATTGGGCATAAAATTAATGGTGCAACACGTTGGATTCCGATAGGTATTATGAATTTTCAACCAGCAGAACTTTCTAAACTAGCACTGATTTGTTTCCTTGCAAGCTATATTACAAGGCATTACGAAGAAGTGAGAAACAAAAAACTCAGCCTAGTCAAACCTGCTAGCGTTGTCTTGCTTTTTGGTACTTTATTGCTCCGCCAACCTGATACAGGAACTGCTTTTGTACTCGCCATCGTGATGTTAGCAATGTTTATTATGGCTGGCATCAAAATAGCACAGATCTTTGCGACAGCTATCATTATAGTAATTGTGTTTACAGCGACTATCTTACAAAATCCATATAAACTTGCTCGAGTAACCAACTTCATCGATCCTTTTAGTGACCCTTATGATAAAGGTTATCAAGCAAGCAATTCACTTATGGCGTTCGGACGAGGTGAAATTTTTGGTGAAGGTTTAGGAAATTCTATTTTGAAATGGGCATATTTACCTGAACCACACACTGATTTTATTATGGCAGTTTGGGGAGAAGAGTTTGGATTGATCGGAATTATCTTTATCATTTTATTGCTTAGTACACTCATTTGGAAAGCATTAAAAATCTCTAAAGACGCTTTACAATTAGAAAATCGCTTTGGTGGCTTTTTTGCTTGTGGTATCGCTACACTCATTTTCTGCCAAGGTTTTGTAAACTTAGGCACAGCACTTAGCTTACTTCCAGCTAAGGGATTAACTTTCCCATTGATAAGTTATGGTGGTTCAAGCTTATTAATTATGTCAACTACAATTGCCATATTGTTGCGGATTGATTATGAAAATCGCCAGCAAATTCGACAACAAAATACAAAACAAGGATCAGAATAATATGCAACAGCATAAAAAGAAAAGATTGCTCATAATGGCAGGTGGTACAGGGGGACACGTTTTCCCTGCGATTGCAGTCGCTCAAGAATTGCAAGCTAAAGGCTGGGAGATTTTTTGGTTGGGGACAAAAGATCGAATGGAAGCTCAATTAGTGCCTAAGTACGGCATTCCGATTGAATTTATCCAAATTTCTGGTTTACGTGGTAAAAGTGCTAAAGCCTTATTGAAAGCTCCCTTTATTATTTTACGAGCCATCATTCAAGCAAAAAAAATAATGAAAAAAATTCAGCCAGATGCAGTATTAGGAATGGGTGGTTATGTTTCAGGACCAGGTGGTGTCGCGGCGAAATTATGTGGCATTCCGATCATCCTACACGAACAAAATGCAGTCGCAGGTTTAACAAATAAATGGCTTAGTAAAATTGCAACGAAAGTAATGCAAGCGTTCCCAAATGCATTTAAAGACGCAGAAACAGTCGGTAATCCAGTGCGAGCTACTTTTTTCGCACATCCTTTACCCAATGTTCGGCTAGCTTCACGTTCAGACAAGTTGCAGATATTTGTCGCAGGTGGCAGCCAAGGTGCTAAGATTTTAAATGAAGTGATGCCACAATTTGCAGCACAATTTAAAGCACAAATTATTATCCATCATCAAGTTGGAGCGAATAATTTAGATGCTGTTCAAGCACTTTATGAAGCTAATCAAGTGCCAAAAGATGTAGTTCAACTCTTTGAATTTATTGATGATATCGCTAACGAATATGCTTGGGCAGACTTAGTCATTTGTCGAGCAGGTGCATTAACAGTATCTGAAATAGCAGCTGTTGGTGTTGGTGCGATCTTTGTTCCATTCCAACATAAAGATCGCCAACAATATCTAAATGCGAAATTTTTAGCAAAAATTGGGGCGTCAATTATTATTGAACAAAAAGATTTTACGTCAGAAAATTTAGCAAAAACTTTTGTTTCTCTTAACCGAACAAAACTTTTAGAAATGGCAAATATTGCCAAAGAACAAGCTACTCCTTTCAGTGCGAAAAAAGTAGCTAATGAAATTATTCAGATAACTAATCAACAAAAATAAAGGTTTTTCAATGCAACATAAAAATCCAAATATTTTTGTCCCTGCAATGCGTCGCATTAAACGTATTCATTTCGTTGGTATTGGTGGTGCCGGTATGGGAGGGATTGCAGAAGTTTTACTAAATGAAGGCTACGAAATTAGTGGTTCTGATTTACAAGCGAATGCAACAACTGCTCAACTTCTAGCTAAAGGTGCTAAAATAACTTTCGCTCACCAAGCTGAAAATATTGATAATGTAGATGTTGTTGTCATTTCAAGTGCGATTAAGAAAGAAAATATCGAAATTGCGACAGCTATTGAAAAACATATTCCTGTTATTCAACGGGCTCAAATGCTAGCAGAAATTATGCGTTTTCGCTATGGCATTGCAGTAGCTGGGACTCACGGCAAAACTACGACTACTGCAATGCTAGCAACAATTTTCGCTCATGCTGACTTAGATCCTACTTTTGTAAATGGTGGCTTAGTAAAATCACTCGGCACGAATGCTCACCTCGGAAAAAGCCGTTATTTGATTGCAGAAGCAGATGAAAGCGATGCATCGTTTTTACATTTAACTTCAATGGTATCAGTCATTACAAATATCGAACCTGATCATATGGATACTTATCACGGTAATTTTGAAGAAATGAAACAAACTTACGTTAATTTCTTACATAATTTACCATTTTATGGTTTAGCTGTACTTTGTGGTGATGATGCTGAATTAATGGGGCTACGCGATCAAATTGCTCGTCCAACTTTGACTTATGGGTTTAATGATGACGTGGACTACCAAATCAAAAATTATCAGCAAACAGGTTTTATTGGTTGTTTTGAAGTGTGCTGTCCAAATAAAGAAATAGTTAGAATTCAACTCAATGTTCCTGGCAAACATAACGCTCTCAATGCTACAGCTGCCTTTGTTGTAGCAAAAGAAGAAGGGATCGCTATTGAAAAGATTCTCACTGCTCTAACGCAGTTTCAAGGTGCAGGACGGCGCTTCGATCAACTCGGGGAATTTTGTGTCAACACTAAAAACGTTATGTTAGTAGACGACTATGGTCACCATCCAACAGAAGTTGGAGTAACAATTCAAGCTGCTCGCCAAGGTTGGGCGGATCGTCGATTAGTGATGATTTTTCAACCACATCGTTATTCTCGAACGAGAGATTTGTTTGATGATTTCGTGCAAGTATTATCACAAGTTGATGTATTAATTATGTTAGATGTGTATGCTGCTAACGAAGCACCTATTGCAGGAGCAGATAGCCGTAGTCTCTGCCGTTCAATTCGTAATTTTGGAAAAATTGATCCGATCTTGGTGGCGAACAAAGCACAACTCGCCACAACTTTAGAACAAGTTTTACAAGATAACGACTTAATCCTTGCTCAAGGAGCAGGTGATATTAGTCATCTTTCTCGCCAATTAGCAGAAAAATGGTCAGCTTAATTTTTAATGTGAATAAAGAAGTAAAAAGAAAAAATGAAAGAGTTAAAACAACAAAAAATTGCCGTATTAATGGGCGGAAATTCCGCAGAACGTGAGATTTCGTTGCAATCAGGAGAAGCAGTGTTAAATGCACTAAGATCGCAAGGTTTTGACGCCTACAGCGTTGATCCACAGTGTTATGACATCGCTCAATTAAAAAATGATGGCTTTGATTTAGTATTCAACATTCTTCACGGGCGAGGTGGTGAAGATGGCAGTATGCAAGGTTTATTAGAACAGCTAAAAATACCATACACAGGTTGCGGAGTATTAGCATCAGCACTAGCGATGGATAAAATGCGTAGTAAATTAATTTGGCAAGCCTGTGGATTACCCGTTGCTAAGATGGTCGTAGTTAAAGATATTAACAGTCTTGACTCAATTGCTATTCAGCAACAACTCGGTTTACCATTAATGGTGAAACCATCATTAGAGGGTTCAAGTGTCGGGCTGACTAAGGTCAAGCAAATTAATGATCTCCAAGCTGCTGTCGCGACTGCATTAAAACACGATGAGACAGTGATTATCGAAGAATGGCTTGATGGTGAAGAATTTACTGTGCCAATCTTAGGCGATAAAATTCTACCTGCAGTGAAGATCGTTCCAGCAAATGAATTTTATGATTACGAAGCAAAATATTTATTAGACAATACGCAATATTTTTGTCCAGCTGGTCTAAGTGATGAAAAAGAGCAAGAAATTCGTCAACTAGCAAAAGCAGCTTTCGACGCTCTCGGTTGCCGTGGTTGGACACGTATTGATATTATGAGCAATGCTAAAGGTGAATTTCGTTTAGTTGAGGCTAACACTTGTCCTGGAATGACAAGCCATAGCTTATTCCCGAAATCAGCGGCTCAACTCGGATACTCTTTTGAACAATTAGTTGTGAAAATTTTGGAGTCAACGCGTTAATGATAAAAACCTTCCAAATCATCAAACAATACTGGTATTTGGTTAAAAACACTATTTTTAAAAAATGGTTCTTTACCAGCTTATTATTTATACTAGCACTTATAGCGGTGATGAATACCCCTTGGCAATCTATACTTGAGAGTCTAAATAAAGAACCATTAGATAGCATTACGTTAAAAGGAGATCCTATTTATACTACTTCTGAGGATATTCAAGATGCCTTAGAAAAAATGGGAGGACTAAAAAGTTTCTTAGCTCAAGACACACAACAAGTAAAAAATCAAATTGCACAATTACCTTGGATAAGATCTTTAGTCGTGCATAAGCAATGGCCGAATAAATTGTATTTTTGGGTACGCGATTACATCCCTGTCGCTATGTGGAATGGCAATAATTTTTTATCAAAAGATGGCGTGATTTTTTCATTACCTGCTCATAAAAATTACCCTAAAAATTTGCCAAATTTAAATGGACCTGATCATAAAACTCAATTGTTATTATCCGTATGGGATGCGATGTATAAACGACTCCAACAACAACATTTAACTTTAAAAGAATTATACTTAACGGATCGTGGGGCGTGGACTGCAGTGATCAATGATGGTATGGTGCTAAAGCTAGGACGCTCAAATTGGGAAGATAAATTAGCCATTTTCTTTAAGATCTACCCTAATATTGAAATTCCAATAAATAAAAAATTAGCCTATGTTGATCTACGTTATTCCTCTGGTGCTGCAGTGAAGTGGATTGATAGCGATTCAAATCAAAGCGAGAATAAAAAATGAAAAATATTGATGAACAAAATCTTATCGTTGGTCTTGAAATTGGGACCTCGAAAGTAGCCGCTGTAGTAGGTCAAATCTTTCCAAATGGAATGATTGAAGTAAATGGTTACAGTTCTCATCCTTCAAAGGGAATAAGTCAAGGTGGGATAACAGATTTGAATGCTATCACTAACGCTATTCAACGTGCGATTGAATCAGCTGCAGATATAGCACATTGTCAAATTGAAAGTGTCATTATTGCAATAACAGGAAGTCATATTCATTCTTTAAATGAGAGCGGTGTCGTTGCTATTGGTGAATATGAAGAAGTAACACAAGAAGATATTGCTCAAGCTGTAATGACTGCCCGCTCTGTAAAAATGGGCGATGGTCTCACTTTACTTCAAGTTATCCCTCAAGAGTTTGCTCTTGATGATCGAATGAACATTACTGATCCCTTAGGTCTACAAGGTATACGTTTGACAGCAAGAGCTCACTTAATTGCATGTCAACAAATATCACTCGCTAACTTAAAAAAAGCAGTAGGTCTATGTCACTCTGAACTAAATATTCCAATTCAAGTTGATCGTGTATTTTATTCTGGTTACGCATCTGCCGAAGCAGTATTAACAGAAGATGAAAAAAATCTTGGAGTCTGTGTCATTGATTTTGGAGCTGGCACAATGGATATCGCTGTCTATACACAAGGTAAATTACGTTTAAGTAAATCACTTGCTTATGCAGGTAATCGTGTCACTAATGATATTACACACTATTTCTCAGCTCCCTTCCATGAAGCTGAAGAAATTAAAATTCAATATGGTAGTGCAACTTTACCTCCTCGCACACAACCAAATGCAGAAATTAAAATTAAAAGTGCAACACCAGGTAAAATATTAACTTGTAATAAAACTGAACTAGCAGAAATTATTGCACCACGCTACTTTGAATTACTTAATTTGGTCAATATTGAATTAAATAAATTGAAAGAAGAATTAGATGCTAAAAAAATCAATTCTGAACTTATATCAGGTATTGTCATTACAGGTGGAGCTGCTTTAACTCAAGATTTAACACAATGTGCGCAACAAGTATTTCAATGTCCAATTCGCATTGGTTATCCAATTAACATTTCAGGGATGACAGACTACGTTAATAGCCCTTCTTGTGCCACTGTGCTTGGCTTATTGCGATGCTACAAAAATCAAGATAATGATATTGAAGATAAAGACGAAAATAGTTTATCTAAAAAACTCTATTTTAAATTAAAAAAATTTGTCAATAAAGTTAGGTCAGAGTTTTAAAATGTGCGTTTTTCATCTACAATAGGGAAAATTGCGATTATAATAATGTTACCTGTTTGGAAGTAGCATATCATATTACGGAGATTAACTATGACTATCGAACCAGTTGACTATGAATATGAAGATTCTGGCTCACTTATTAAAGTAATCGGTGTCGGTGGCGGTGGCTGTAATGCAGTCAACCATATGATAGAACAAGAAAATAAATTAAACCCTCAATTTTCAAGGGACGCCGAATACGCTGAAACTCAAGCACATTCAACTATCAATGAAGGGTTTCTTTATCCAAATTTTGATGATGAATTCGGCAAAATAGAATATTATGCAGTTAATACTGATGCTCAAGCTTTGCGTACAAGTAAAGTACCTCAAACAATTCAAATTGGTGGTGCACTAACACGTGGACTTGGAGCCGGTTCTAACCCAAATGTTGGTCGTAAAGCTGCTGAAGAAGATCGCGAAGCTTTGCGTCAATTGCTAGAAGGGGCAGATATGGTATTTTTGGCTGCTGGTATGGGAGGAGGTACTGGTACTGGAGCAACACCTGTTATCGCACAAATTGCAAAAGAACTTGGAATTTTAACTGTTGCAGTAGTCACAAAACCTTTCTCTTATGAAGGTCGCAAAAAAATGTATTTTGCAGAATTAGGAATTAAAGAACTATCTCAATATGTTGATTCTTTAATCATTATTCCTAATGAAAAACTAATTAAAGTATTAGGAAAAAATATTACTATTCCTAATGCATTTAAAGCTGTGAACGAAGTTCTACATAATTCTGTCACTGGTATTTCTGATATGATCACCTCACCAGGTATTATTAACGTTGACTTTGAAGACGTAAAAACTGTAATGTCAGAAATGGGACGTGCAATGATGGGGACAGGATTTGCAAAAGGTAAAGCATCAGAAGATCGTGCTGAAAAAGCAGTTCAAGAAGCCATTGCAAGTCCACTTCTTGAAGACGTTGATTTACAAGGTGCTAAAGGTATTTTAATCAATGTAACTGCTGGTCCTAACCTTACTCTTGGTGAATTAGATACTGTTGCAAGTGTTGTGCACGCATTTGCTTCTGAAGATGCAATCATTAAAGTAGGTACTGCTTTGCTACCTGAATTAGAGGATGAGATTCGAGTTACACTAGTAGCTACAGGTATCGGTGAACGTGAAGAGCCAAATATTCGTATTCGCAATACAAGCTTAAATGAAATTAACCATCACAATGCAAAATCATTAACAGAAACAACTGAAACTACAACGGAAGATGCTTCCAAAGAACCAAAAGATACACTTGATACGCCAACTTATGAACGTAAGCGTGATTTGAGTCAATTCAATGTGAATCATTTTACTAATAAATAATTGAGAAGAATATAATACAATGATCAAACAACGTACTTTAAAACAAAGTATTAAAGTCACAGGTGTAGGATTACACAGTGGTAATAAAGTAACCCTGACGCTCCGTCCTGCGATGCCCAATACGGGAGTGATTTATTGCCGAACAGATCTCAATCCACCTGTCACTTTCGTAGCAAACGCTGAAGCAGTGCAAGACACTATGCTTTGCACTGCATTAGTTAATAGAAATGGTGTCCGTATTTCTACTGTTGAACATTTAAATGCTGCCCTATCAGGACTGGGAATTGATAATGTTATTATTGAAGTAGATGCCCCAGAAATTCCAATTATGGATGGTAGTGCTAATCCATTCATCTATCTGTTGTTAGACGCTGGTATTGAAGAGCAGAATGCACCCAAAAAATTTATCCGCATAAAAGAAAAAGTACGAGTTGAAGATGGCGATAAATGGGCAGAGTTTGAGCCATTTAACGGATTGCATTTGGAATTTACGATCGATTTCCAACATCCTGCAATTAGTAAAGACGTATGTCATTATTCCACTGAGTTCACAACGGAAACTTTCATTCAACAAATTAGCCGAGCTAGAACTTTTGGTTTCATGAAAGATATTGAATACCTCCAATCTCAAAGTTTAGCTTTAGGAGGTAGTTTGGATAATGCAATTGTGCTCGATAATTATCGTATTCTTAATGAAGAAGGTCTACGTTTTAAAGATGAGCTAGTACGTCATAAAATGCTAGATGCGATTGGCGACTTATATATGGCAGGATTTAACATTATTGGTTCATTCAAAGCATATAAATCGGGACATGGTTTAAATAATAGATTACTGCGTAAATTATTAGCAAATCAAAAAGCTTGGGAATTTGTTACTTTCGAAGATAAAGTTGAAGCACCACAGGGTTATTTAATTCCAGAACAAACGTTAGCGTGATACTACATTAACATCTTAAAAAAATCACACAATTTATACGCTAAAATTTAGATGCCTTATTAGAGCAAAAAACAAGGACTGATTTCTATATTCAGAAAATTCAGTCCTTTTTATTTAGTTCTTTGTATATGATAATGAGCAATATTTTTTCATTGCTTTTAATACATTCAACGAGTTAATTTTACTCCTAAAAAACACCCAAAAGTTATGTCTAACTTTTGGGGTGTATAGCGATATTTCGCTTTTTATTTTTTTAGATCTTAATTTTCACTGATTAGTAAGCTAAGATCGCACGACGATTTTTTGCATAATCTGCTGCAGTATGACCTAATACGGCTGGTTTTTCTTCACCGTAAGAGATAGTAGAAAGTTGAGCTTGATTTACACCTTTACCAAGCAAATAAGCTTTTACAGCTTCAGCACGTCGTTGACCTAATGCAATATTGTATTCTGGTGTACCACGTTCATCAGTATAACCTTGCACTTGCACAGCTTCAGCAGTATTAGACATTAAATATGCTGCTTGAGCATCCAAACGAGGCATATATTCAGGCTCAATATCATAACGATCGAATGCAAAGTAAACAGTATTTGCACTTTGATCTTGTTTCAATTGTTCAACAGTAAAACCACCAAATGTTGTTGGTGCTGTTCCAGTTGTTGAGCTACATGCAGCTAATATTGCAATAGAAGTAGCTAATGTAAATACTTTTGCGATTTTTTTCATCACGAACTCCTAAGGATAGTTTCAATACTGTGACCACGATGGAAATTTCACTTGTCCATCACCACTTGGTAAACGAGCTTTAAAATGACCATCTACCGATGCTAATTGTAACACTTTTCCTAAACCTTGAGTAGAGCTATAAATAATCATTAAATTATTTGGCGATAAACTTGGTGTTTCATCTAGAAAAGTTGTTGTAAGGAATTGCTTTTTGCCTGTTTCTAAATTTTTTTTCATTAAATGATCATTTGAAATCAGAATAAGATCTTTACTATCAGATGTTAGTCGCCCACTATAATTTAACCCCTGATTTGTAAGTTGTTGTACATTACTACTATCACGATTCATCATATAAATTTGCGGATTACCAGTCCTATCTGAAGTAAAGATAATATGTTGACTATCTGCACTCCAAGATGGTTCAGTATTATTCCCAACATTTTGCGTGAGCTGAGTAATTTGATGTGTTTTCAAATTATACAGATAAATATTTAATTTCCCTTCCTTTGAAGATGAAAAGGCAAGAACAGTACCATCAGGAGAAAAAGACGGCGCACCATAATGTCCTGAACCTTGTGCAATCACATCACGCTGTCCGCTGGCTAAATCTTGTAAAATCAATTTTGATTGTTGATTTTCAAAAGCACTATAAGCAATTTTTCGATTGTCGGCAGACCATGCTGGCGACATGATTGGTTCTGCACTACGGAAAATAACATGCTGATTATGTCCATCATAATCTGCTATGCGTAATTGATAAGGGCGATCTCCGCTATTTTCTTGAATTACATAAGCAATTTTTGTTCTAAACGCTCCTCTTAGACCTGTTATTTGTTTGAAAATATCATCACTAATAGTATGTGCACCAATTCGCACTTTTGAACTTGGAATTGAATATTGTTTTTGTAATAACACTCGACCAGCACTACCAGAAATACCTAATGTATCAATAAGCTGAAAAGCAACAACATAATTATTTCCACTCGGAGTAATTTGCCCAACAACAACATTACCAATACCTAATTTTGCCCATTGTGCTGAATTTACTTGTGTTGCAGAAATAGGCTCTTGTGGCATATTTTGTGGAGGAACAGCTTGAAACATTCCACTATTTGTTAAATCAGCAACTACTATACTTGAAATATCAATAGGTTTATTTCCCTGTCCATTCCAATGAAAAGGCACGATAGCAATAGGTCTAGCAAAGACAGAACCACCATCAATAACAATTCTAACTTCATTTTCTGCTTTCGCCGTTAGCAATAAAAACAGCGTGCTTAAGAATAATATTGCAATGATCTGTTTTATTGGTTTCATTCACGCTCTCCTTTTTACAATTTAAATTTTGCTTTGCTATTCTAACCTATTTTTATTGAAGTAAACATTATTACATTTTGCCTCACATCTTACTTTAATTCACTAAACACATAAGCACTGTTTTGTTAGAATCTATTCTCTTGGTATGACTCACTCTCTTTGTTTTTTGCTGAGAAAATTTTTACGTTTTTGAAGGCGTTATTTGTCATATTTAAACATCTTGTAAATTGAGCAATTTGGGAGGTCAACGCTTTTCCGCTATAATTCCTCCATATTAAAACTGATGAGAGATTAAATTTATGACACGAATTCCTCACAACCCCCTCGTCTTAGTTGATGGATCCTCTTACTTATACCGTGCTTTCAACGCTTTTCCACCACTTACTAATGACAAAGGCGAACCAACTGGAGCGATGTATGGCGTCCTCAATATGCTAAGAAGCTTAATTTCACAAATTACACCAACTCACTTAGCCGTAATATTTGATGCCAAAGGCAAAACTTTTCGTGATGTACTTTTTGAAGCATATAAGTCGCATCGTCCACCAATGCCAGATGATTTAAAATGCCAAATTGAACCACTCCACAACATAATCAAAGCACTAGGTATTCCACTTTTAGTTATTAATGGTGTAGAAGCAGATGATGTGATTGGCACACTTGCTGCTCAAGCTTCTAAACAAGGACAAAAAGTCCTTATCAGTACGGGCGATAAAGATATGGCACAGCTTGTTGATGAAAACATTATGTTGATCAACACAATGAATAATACTTTATTAGATGAAACAGGAGTAAAAGAAAAATATGGCATTCCTCCACATCTTATCATTGATTTTCTTGCATTAATGGGCGACAGCTCAGACAATATTCCAGGAGTAAAAGGTGTCGGCGAAAAAACAGCACTTGCATTATTACAAGGAATTGGAAGTGTAAAAGAAATCTACGCTAATTTATCCAAAACAGCAACGTTGAACATTCGTGGAGCTCGGACATTAGAAGCGAAATTAACAGCTGAAAAAGAAAATGCTGAGCTGTCTTACTTACTAGCGACTATCAAAACTGATGTTGATTTAAATATCTCTTCTGATGAGCTCAAGTTAAAGCCTGCCAATTTTAATGCATTAACTAAATATTTTGCATATTATGGTTTTCGTCGCTGGTTAAAAGAAGCCGAAGCTGGCATTTCTTTTATGAGCAAAGATAAAGAGAATGAAGATAATACAATCATTAAACCTAAAACTAGTACTGCTATACACAAAGCAGTCACACAAAAACCGCTCATTAGCGATATTCCAAAAGAGAGCATTCATATCCACATTGATCGTAGCCAATATGAATGCATTTTAACCCAAACTCAACTTGATGAATGGTGCCAAAAATTACAGCAAGCGAATTTCTTTGCAATTGATACTGAAACTGATGCCCTTGATTATATGCACGCTAATCTAGTAGGGATATCGTTTGGGTTAGAAAATGGTAAAGCGGCTTATCTCCCCTTACATCACGACTATTTAGACGCCCCCAAACAGCTCGATTTTCAAAGCGTGATGCAACAACTAAAACCAATTTTAGAAAATCCTAAACTTAGGAAAGTCGGACAAAATCTCAAATATGATGCCCATATTTTTGAGCGTGCTGGCATTCAACTGCAAGGCATTGCATTTGATACGATGTTAGAAGCATATGCATTAGATAGCACAGGCAAACATAATCTTGATGATTTAGCTAAAGAATACCTTAATTATCAAACTATTACTTTTGAAGAAATTGCAGGGAAGGGCAAAAAACAGCGAACGTTTAATCAAATTCCTATTGAGCTTGCGACAGAATACGCAGCCGAAGATGCCGATATTACAATGCGTTTACATCTTCTCCTAACTGAAAAACAGAAAAAAAATCCGAAAATTGAAGCGTTATATACAACATTAGAAATGCCTTTGCTGCCAATCTTACAGAAAATGGAAAGTACAGGCGTTTTGATCGACAATGAAGCACTCTTTATACAATCAAAGGAGCTCGAAGCGAATTTACAACAACTTGAACAACAAGCTTTCGTGCTAGCAGGTACGCATTTTAATTTAAACTCAACTAAGCAGTTACAAGAAATTCTCTTTGAAAAACTCCAGTTACCTATACTAAAAAAAACGCCAAAAGGTGCACCTTCAACTAACGAAGATGTACTAGAAGAACTTGCACTTGAACACAAATTACCACAAATCATCGTCAAACATCGGATGTTAAGCAAATTAAAATCGACTTACATCGACAAACTTCCGCAACTAGTCGATAAAAATGGTCGTATTCATACTTCCTATCACCAAGCCGTTACAAGCACAGGACGTCTTTCTTCAAGTGATCCTAATTTACAAAATATTCCTGTCAGAAATGAAGAAGGGCGTCGTATCCGCCAAGCTTTCATCGCACCAAAAGGCTTTAAAATTATGGCGGCTGATTACTCACAAATCGAACTGCGAATTATGGCACATCTTTCAAAAGACGAAAATCTAATCAATGCCTTTAATACAGGGCAAGATATTCATCGTGCCACTGCGGCTGAAATTTTTGGGTTACCATTAGAACAAGTTACGATAACTCAACGTCGCAATGCAAAAGCAATTAATTTTGGTTTAATTTATGGTATGAGTGCATTCGGACTAGCAAGACAACTCGGAATTGGACGCAATGAAGCACAGAGCTATATCCAACGTTATTTCAAACGCTATCCTCGTGTACAAGATTTTATGCATCAGATTCCTGAAAGTGGCAAAGAAAAAGGCTACGTAGAAACACTCTTCCATCGTCGCCTACACTTACCCGCCTTAGCGACTGGCAATGTGATAGCACGTAAAGCAGCAGAACGTCTTGCCATTAATGCTCCAATGCAAGGTACGGCAGCGGATATTATTAAACGGGCGATGATTGCGATTGCTGATGCCATTCAAGACACTGATGACATCCGAATGATAATGCAAGTGCACGATGAATTAGTGTTTGAAGTACGAAAAGACAAAGTTGATTTTTGGTCACAAAAAATTAAAACATTAATGGAAAATGCTGCCGTGTTAGACGTTCCGTTGATCGTGGATATTGGCATCGGCGATAATTGGGACGAAGCTCACTAACACCTAACAAAATTAAAAGCCCTGCTTAATCAATTAAACAGGGCTCCTTCAATAAGAAGAATAAACTAAAGAATATCTAACAATTCAACTTCAAATTCTAGCGGACTATTTGGTGGAATAGCGGCTCCCGCACCACGTTCACCATAAGCTAATTCAGCAGGAATCACTAATTTCCATTTAGAACCAACAGGCATCATCGTCAAAGCCTCGCTCCAACCCTGAATAACACCATTTACTGGGAACTCAGCTGCCTGACCACGTTGTATTGAACTATCAAATACATGACCATTAGGTAATTTACCTGTATAGTGCACACGAACTTGATCATCTTTTGTTGGCACTTTACCGTCACCTGCTTTTAAAACTTCATATTGTAAGCCACTTTCTGTAACAATAACACCTACTTTTTTCGCGTTTTCTGCTAAGAATTTTTCACCTTCTTTTTGAATCGCAATAGCTTCTGTTTTTAGTTGCTCAGATGCTTGTTTTTGAAGAATAGACAAAGCTTTTTGGACATCCATCAATTCAAGTGCAGGTACTTGTTGAGTTAATACATCATAAATACCTTTCCCAACGGCAGCAGGCGTGATGTCTAATTTGCTTTCGCGTAGTTGTTGACCAATTTGTAAGCCAATACCATAACTGCCTTTCGCAGAAACAGTACTTAAATCAATATGTTGGAAGAAGTTCTCTGTCATACGATATCCTTATGTTGTAGACAAATGTGATAAATAAAACGTCTATTTTAGACTACCAAGTAATTCGCCCATTTTCACAGGCTGAGTCACACTTAAACTTGGTGCTAATATTACGCTGTCTTGGACAAAAAGATTGATCACTGTTGAACCCAGTTGGAAGGCTCCCATTTCTTGTCCTTTTTTAAGGCTTACATTTTGTTCACTATCATAAAACCAATTAAAAACAGATTGATGACGAGGTGAATTAATCACGCCTGCCCACACTGTTTTTATACTTGCAGTAATAGTTGCACCGACTAAAATCTGTACCATAGTACCAAATTTAGTATCAAAGACACAAATTAAGCGCTCGTTACGTGCGAAAAGATTAGGGACTTGTTCTGCTAAAAATGGATTAACTGAGAATAACGCCCCAGGAACATAAGTCATTTGTCGCAAAGTTGCATCACAGGGCATATGAACACGGTGATAATCACGTGGCGAAAGGTAAGTTGTAACAAAAACACCATTCTCAAAAGTTTTAGCTAATGTTTCATTACCTGCTAACAAATCTTCTAAAGTAAAATAATGCCCTTTAGCTTGAATAAGTAAATTTTGCTCAATATTTCCACATTCACTAATCCGCCCATCAGCTGGAAAACAGAGTTTCTCATCACCTTCTACAATTGGGCGCGCATTTTCTTTTAACTCGCGCGTGAAAAATGCATTAAAGCTTGCGTAATCATCAAATTTCGGCTGAGCAGCTTCTTGCATATCGATTTTATATTTTTTGGCAAAGAGTTTAATCACTAAATGAGTAAAAATACCCCATTCTTTTTGAGCAAAATAACCAGCAATACGTGTCATATAAAGCTGTGGCATCACGTATTGAAACGCCACTTTTACACGTTGCCAATAAGATTGAAAAGAATTCATTGCTGACATTTGTAAAATTCTCCTTTTACACTTTTAAAATTTTTGACCAAACCCTGACAAGCCACCACCCATCAAACCTTTCATTCCACGCATCATTTTCGCCATTCCACCTTTACGCATTTTTTTCATCATTTTTTGCATATCACTAAATTGTCTAAGCAATTTATTGACATCTTGAACCGTTGTTCCTGACCCTTCGGCGATCCGACGACGGCGAGAGGCTTTAATGATATCAGGATATGCTCGTTCTTTTAATGTCATTGAATTGATCATCGCCTCCATTTTCGAAAACATTTTCTCATCAACTTTGTTTTTCAAATGCTCAGGTAAATTTTTCATTCCTGGCAACTTATCCAACATTGAAGTCAGTCCTCCCATTTTTTTCATTTCACTCAACTGTTGGCGAAAATCTTCTAAAGTGAAATCATCACCTTGTTTAAATCTCTTTGCAAGTTTTTCCGCTTTTTCTTGATCGACTGTCCGCTGCAAATCTTCGATTAATGACATCACATCGCCCATCCCCAAAATTCGCGACGCAACACGATCAGGATGGAAAGGTTCAAGTGCAGTAGTTTTTTCACCTACTCCGAGAAACTTAATTGGCTTTCCTGTGATTTGACGAATCGAAAGTGCAGCACCGCCACGTGCATCACCATCGACTTTAGTCAAAATAATTCCCGTTAATGGCAGGGCTTCGTTAAAGGCTTTTGCAGTATTTGCCGCATCTTGCCCTGTCATTGCATCAACAGTAAATAGTGTTTCAATCGGGTTGAGCATTTCATGCAAGCGTTGAATTTCTTGCATCATTTCTTCATCAACGTGCAATCGCCCTGCAGTATCTACAATCAATACATCGTAAAATTTCAGTTTAGCGGCATCAAGTGCAGCACGAGAAATTTCTAGCGGATTTTGTTGCGTCGTTGATGGGAAAAAGTCCACGCCAACTTCATTCGCTAAAGTTTCGAGCTGTTTAATCGCAGCAGGACGGTAAACGTCAGCCGAGACTACTAACACTTTTTTCTTTTCACGTTCGTGTAAAAATTTAGCTAATTTAGCAACGCTAGTCGTTTTTCCCGCACCTTGCAAACCTGCCATCAAAATTACTGCTGGTGGTTGGCAAGCAAGATTGAGGCGTTCATTAAACTCCCCCATTGCAACTTCTAATTGACGTTGTACGATTTTTAAAAATTCTTGCCCTGGTGTGAGACTTTTATTGACAACTTCGCCAACTGCTTTTTCCCTAACATGATTCATAAATTCACGGACAACAGGCAAAGCAACATCCGCTTCTAGCAATGCCATTCGTACTTCACGCAACGTATCTTTAATATTGTCTTCGCTTAGACGTCCTTTCCCAGTAATATTTTTTAGAGTTTGGGAAAGACGATCCGATAAGTTCTCAAACATAATTATTCATCCTAAATTCATGCATAAAATCGCGAGTGATTATACTCAAAGTTAAAGATTTTTTCATTAATGACAAAATATTGTATAATGGTTGCTCATTTTAATTATCAAAGGATCTTATTTTGGACAGTATTCCTCTGAGTACCTTATTTATTACTTTAATTATCTTACTTATCCTTTCTGCTTACTTCTCAAGTTCTGAAACTGGGTTACTTTCTATCAATCGTTACCGCATGCGTTTTCTTGCTGAAAAAGGCAATAAGGGTGCCCAAAAAGCAGAAAAACTACTCACTAGAACTGACCGTCTATTGAGTCTCATTCTTATCTGTAATAATTTAGTTAATATTTCTGCTTCTGCAATTACTACGATTATTGGCATGCGAATTTCGGGTGATTTAGGCGTTGCAATAGCAACAGGGTTACTTACTTTCGTGATGCTTATTTTCTCGGAAATTTTACCTAAAACAATTGCAGCACTTCATCCTGAAAAAGTCGGATTTTTTTCAAGCCATTTACTCATCTTGCTATCAAAATTTTTAATGCCCATTGTTTTTCTAATGGATTTAATCATTAAAGGATTAATGCATTTATTTGGTTTAAAAAATGAAACAAAAATCCATAACCTAAGCACTGAAGAATTACGTTCTATTGTAATGCAATCAAGTAAATATATTCACGACTCTCATCAACAAATGCTTCTTTCTATTCTTGAACTAGCAGAAATAACAATCGACGATATTATGGTGCCACGTAATGACATTAGTGGTATTGATATTGAAGACGATTGGAAATCTATTATGCGACAACTCAATCACGCAGCACATAGTCGAGTTGTCCTTTATAAAGAAAGTATTGATGAACAAGTTATTGGTATCTTACGAGTCCGTGAGGCTTATCGTTTAATGCTAGATAAAAATGAATTTACAAAAGAAATGCTCATTCGTGCTACAGATGAACCTTACTTTATCCCTGAAGGTACCCCTCTCAATACTCAGCTTTTAAATTTTAGGACAAAAAAAGAACGTGTCGGTCTCGTGATTGATGAATACGGAGACATAAAAGGATTGATCACTCTTGAGGATATTTTAGAAGAAATTGTTGGCGAGTTTACAACGTCAACAGCACCTTCTATTGATGAAGAAGTAGAATGTCAGTCAGACGGTTCTATTATTATTGATGGCAGTGCCAATTTACGTGATTTGAATAAAATGTTCCATTGGCATTTAGATAATGAAGAAGTCAGAACTTTTAATGGCTGGATTATTGAACATTTAGAAGAGATTCCTCAAGAAGGGCAAGTCTTTAAAATAGACGGTTTAAAAATTACTGTTCTTGAAGTTGGCGATAATATGGTCAAACAAGCCAAAGTCGAAAAAGATTTCAAACTCATTTCTGAAACAGTTTAACAACGCTCAAATTACGTTTTTTTACATTGCCCTTCTGATGTTCAGCATATCAACAAGATGCTCAAGTGTTTTGCAAGTTATCTTGAATCAATAAATAAGTTTATCAAGCCCTTGCGAAACTTATTTAGAAAGAACATAATACAACGTTCTTTGGAGTTAAAATAAACACCAAAGCTGTTGGTTTCTTTAGTGCAGCAAGTAGCATAAGACGTAAAGATTCCAATATTTTCCAAATCACAGATGTGTGTTCCTAATACTTAAAGAAGAATTTGTCTCAAATCTTCATCAATAGTTTTAAAGCACCCAGCAACTGACAGTCGAGAGATTGACATCTTGCGATAGACACGAGGTCAAAAAACCAACACCACTGTGATACAGTTTTCACAATTAGAAAGAGAAATGTAATGAAAAGAATGTTAATTAATGCAACACAAAGAGAAGAACTTCGTGTTGCACTTGTAGATGGTCAATCTTTATTTGATCTTGATATTGAAAATACTATCCACGAACAAAAAAAAGCTAATATTTACAAAGGTCGAATTACTCGTATTGAGCCAAGTTTAGAAGCAGCGTTCGTCGATTACGGTGCAGAAAGACACGGTTTCCTTCCCCTTAAAGAAATTGCTCGCGAATATTTCCCCAAAGACTATGCTTATCAAGGTCGTCCAAACATCCGTGACGTACTTACTGAAGGTCAGGAAGTGATCGTTCAAGTAAATAAAGAAGAACGCGGAAATAAAGGTGCGGCTTTAACTACTTTAGTTTCACTTGCAGGTAGCTATTTAGTTATTATGCCAAACAACCCTAAAGCAGGTGGAATCTCACGTCGTATTGAAGGAGATGAACGTGCCGAATTAAAAGAAACATTGAGCTGTTTAGATATCCCTGAAGGTGTTGGGTTGATTGTCAGAACAGCTGGTGTAGGGAAATCTCCAGAAGAGTTACAATGGGATTTAAAAGTTCTGCTCCATCATTGGGAAGCCATTAAACAAGCGGCTCAAAATCGCTCCGCACCTTTCCTTATTCATCAAGAAAGTGATGTAATTGTACGAGCAATTCGTGATCACTTACGCCGAGACATTGGTGAAATTTTGATTGATAACCCAACAGTTTTTGAAAAAGCAAAACATCACATTAAACTTGTCCGCCCAGATTTTCTTAACCGCGTAAAATTTTATCAAGGTGAAGTCCCTCTCTTTAGTCATTATCAAATTGAATCTCAAATTGAATCGGCTTTTCAACGTGAAGTACGTTTGCCTTCTGGTGGCTCAATTGTAATTGATGTGACAGAAGCCTTAATCGCGATCGACATAAACTCTGCTCGTGCGACTAAAGGAAGTGATATTGAAGAAACAGCACTTAATACTAATCTTGAAGCTGCAGATGAAATTGCTCGCCAATTACGCTTACGTGATTTAGGCGGATTAGTTGTAGTTGATTTTATTGATATGGGATCTGTGCGTAACCAACGCGAAGTTGAGAACCGTATGCGTGATGCTGTACGCCAAGATCGTGCTCGCATTCAAATCAACCGTATTTCACAGTTTGGCTTATTAGAAATGTCACGCCAACGCTTGAGTGCATCGCTTGGTGATTCCTCTTCCCACATTTGTCCTCGTTGTCAAGGAACAGGCAAAGTTCGAGACAATGAATCACTTTCTTTATCTATCCTCCGTTTACTTGAAGAAGAGGCATTAAAAGAAAATACTAAACAAGTACATTGTATTGCACCAGTAAAAATTGCAACTTATTTACTTAATGAAAAACGTAAAGCAATTCATAAAATTGAACAACGTCATAGTGTTAACGTTATTATTGTACCGAATGAACGTATGGAAACACCACATTTCCATGTTTTACGTATTCGTAATGGTGAAGAATCTAATACGTTAAGCTACCATTTAACAAAGTACCACGAAAAAAATGATGAAATGACTGTTCAAGAAGAAACTTTAGCATCTCGTCAAATTGACATCACAAATCATTGTAATAATGATAATTCCACAGAAAATGCCGCAGTTTGTTTAACTATTGATACTCCAGCCCCAACAAAGGCTAAATATTCCTCTCTCTTCAATCGTTTCTTTAAAGCAATCTATGACTTCTTTATAACAGAAAAAAAACAAGAGAAATCGAAAAAACATTCACATAAAAAAACACGACGTACTAATGACACTCGTACGCAACGTCGTCACTCCAAAAACTATACAGAACGTGCTGAATCTAAAGAAAGAAAAGAGCGTGCAGAGTTTAAAACAAGAATGCGGAAAGAAAAAAACGCTCGACTCAACGCTGAATTAGAGAATGCAAATATCATAGAAACAAATACAGCAAAAATCATAAAAGAAGCTGAAACAAAACAAGAACACCGTCCTAATCGTGAATTAGCTAAAAAAGCACACTCGACTAAAACGGTTACTCGCTCAGCTCAACAACCTGTTGAAACGCGCCATTCTGAAGTTGCAATGGAAAAACATCTCATTTCAACAACCGAGAATAAGCATAATCAAACAACAGTTATAGAACAAATGCCTCTCTCTGAATTGGATAAAAATCAACGTAATACATCCAATAAAAACACATCTTCAAAAATAAAAGAAGTTACTACTAACATTGAAATACCAACACTTATTGAAGGAAAAACAACAAAACATGAGAGTAAAAATAGTCATCGCCAACGCCGAGTAGCACGCCATTTGCGTCTGAATAATTCCCGTCGTTACCGATTAGATGAAAATAAAGCACCAATGCCACTTTCTGCTGGAGTTGCATCACCAGAATTTGCAATAGGTAAAGTTTGGGTACAACAATCAGTTGCACCTGAGAACGTAAAAAAAATGCAAATAGCAGTACCTTTCTTATCAGTAGATGAAATGCTATTGAAAGAAAATACTCAACAAGGAATTGTACCTGAACCTATGGACGCATTCTTGATTGCAACTGAGAAAACACAAATCAACAAGCCTGTAGAAAATATGATTGCTCAAATAGCTAATGAGGCAGTAGAAAAGAAAATCCAAGCATCATTAGATCGCCTAAGTCACAGTGCAGCAATGCAATGTGTTGCATCGAAATATATTGCTACTCAGGCAGTTATTGACGTCACACCATATCAATCCAATTACATATTTGATGGTCGTATAGGAACTATTTCAGCAGTCAAACACACGACATCACAACCAACTCAAGCAGTAGCAACAGAAACAAATAAGATGGCATTCCACCGCCCAATTCAAGTTTGGCAAAATTCTCGTTATCATTTCTACGGAGATGGTAGTGCTGGACGTAGTCGTGCAATAAGTTACGTTTCTGTTGAGCCAACCATTTGTATAGATTAATTTCTAAAATCATTAATAAAAATCCAGCTACTGCTGGATTTTTGTTTCACCTCGTCAATCACGCCTTCAAATTCATAAAAATTTTCTACTTAAAATTTATTGCCTCAGCTCAAGCCTACTTAATTTTATCCACAGTTAGAATTTCGATAATTTCTGCCGATTTAAGAAGCGTATTTTGAATCACGTGCCAACGCACATTGAAATCATAAAGTCTCACACCATAAATCCGCCCTTGGCTTCTATTTTTTTGATAAGCAGGTCTTGGATCTTGAGCTAAAACATCAACTAAAAAACGTTGAAAGTTAGGAATTTTTACGGAAATTTTTTGAATCTGCAACAAAGCTTTTTCACTAAAAATAACATCCAACGATACATGAGGCTTTTCTTGTGCAAAACTAGAATGTGCTGCTACTTCATTATCAGCATAAGCCAAATAAGGTTTGATATCAAAAATCGGCGTACCATCCACTAAATCAACTGAACCTACTTCCAAAAGAACTCTCCCACGCTCATATACTATTCGCTCTAAAGCAACTTTAGAAAGCCCAATGGGATTTGGACGATGTGTTGCTCGCGATGCAAACACACCAATTCGCTTATTCCCTCCAAGGCGTGGTGGACGCACTGTCGGCTGCCATTTACCCATTTCAATCTGATGAAATTGAAACAAAAGCCAAATATGTGAAAACGCTTCCAAACCTCGCACACATTCAACCGTATTATAAGGTGAAAGCAATTCAATTTTTCCTTTCCCATCAGGAACCAAATTAGGTTGCCGAGGCACTGCAAATTTTTCTTTATAGGGTGTATGAATAACAGCAATAGGCATTAATGTAAGATGAGTTTGCATCATAAAAAAAACCAATATTATCAATATGATTGATATGAATAATACTTAAGAAAATAAATTAATTTATAAAAAAAAATAATTACAATTAAGTTAATTATAAGTTAACATGATGTTAATTTAGCCTAATAATT
The DNA here is from genome assembly GCA_020026055.1 of Actinobacillus sp. Taxonomy (GTDB): domain Bacteria; phylum Pseudomonadota; class Gammaproteobacteria; order Enterobacterales; family Pasteurellaceae; genus Actinobacillus_C. The sequence continues at coordinate 1,423 of JAHHRA010000016.1, read as the reverse complement.
ATATAAAGGATATATTATATGGATAAAATCTTAGAAATGAAAAATAAACAAAAAATACTGACTAACAATATAATAAAAACTATTACTACATTAAGTATTATTGCAGTTGCAACAGATGTTACGTTTGCAACAGAAATAGAAGTTGATTGTTCAAAACCAGAAAATACAGCTCAAGCACAGTGTATTGGTAAATCTGCTAAGTCCACTCTAGCTTCCAGTGATGTTATAACATCCCCCTATGTTTCTATAGGTAGAGATATTGGAAATATTCCCTCGGGAAGCATTGCTATAGGTAGCAAACTTAATGTTATGGATAGTGGTTCTTACGATAAACCTATCTTGATTGGTAACAATCTTTCAAATACTGGCTCCTCCATAATAATTAGTCAAGATCTTACGTTAAGAGGGACCAGTAATTTTGTAATAGGTTTCGGTAATAAAGTAGAGGGATCTAACTCTATCGTTATTGGTTATGGTCAAAAATTATTAGCCTCTGGTCCAGAGGGCTATGGCAATATTGCTATGGGTTTGTCAGATACTATAATTAATGGCAAAGAAAACATATCGTTTGGTTCACATAATATAAAGATCAGAGGTCATGACAATATAGCAATGGGAAGCAATATAATTACTGTGGCAAACCATTCTATCTCAATAGGTTCTGCTTCAAGAGTTTCAGCTGTTGCTGGTACTGCGATTGGTTATCATGCAAGGGCTGAGACTTCATTTGGCACTGCAATTGGTCCTGGTGCATTAGTCTTGGAAATAGATAAACGAAATCCCGAGGAAAGAGTAGTTTCTTTTGGTAGCTCTGGATTATCACTACCATCAGAACTATCGGGGATATCACAAAACGCCAGATTAATTCATGTGTCAGAAGGGGTAAATCCTACTGATGCTATTAACCTTAAACAACTCAAAGATACTTTTACAGGCTTAGTTGGCGATGATGTTAATAATGCTCAACATAATATTACTAAAGGACTTATTTTTGAAAACTTCTTGAAAAAAGATGGTACAAACATAGGTGATGCTGCGGCGAAGAAAACTTTTGGTACAAATGTTGGCGTTGCTTTAACAGATGGTCACGACCAAAATGACACAAGCCTTGTTCAAGCAGGAAGTGTAGCGAAAGGTTTTGAAAATATGCAAAACAAGCTTGATGCTATCACAGGTGGCGGTGGAGCACCGTTTAATGGCTTAACTTTTGCAGGTGATAAAACTGGAACAACATTAGTTCGTAAATTAAACGAAACCATTACGCTTAAAGGCGGAGAAGAGGATGCAACCAAACTTACAGAACTCACAGATAAGAATCTTGGTGTTGTCATTAATGGTGATGCATTAGATATTCGCTTAGCTAAAAACTTGTCAGGTTTAGAATCTGTCGAAGCGACAAGTTTAACTGACGGCACTGTGATAA
>JAHHRA010000015.1 GCA_020026055.1 Actinobacillus sp. | reverse complement strand
GTTAACCGCCGTATAGGCGGCTTAGAAAGTAAAGTTGGAAGTTATAAAACATATTTTTCAGTTAACCGCCGTATAGGCGGCTTAGAAATTTTTGGCACATCACAAACAATAAAAAAAGCTGTTAACCGCCGTATAGGCGGCTTAGAAACAAAATCTCTTTTGCCCTTGAAAAGGCAGCGGGTTAACCGCCGTATAGGCGGCTTAGAAATTTCGCCCTACCTGCAAGCAACGCCATTTGCAGTTAACCGCCGTATAGGCGGCTTAGAAACAGTGATTGCTCAAAAAGAAAGCAAAAAAGATAGTTAACCGCCGTATAGGCGGCTTAGAAAATACCGTATTGAGGTCTGCCATGGTATTTTTTTGTTAACCGCCGTATAGGCGGCTTAGAAAGCACTTTCCAGACGTTTTGGAGATTGAGAAAAGTTAACCGCCGTATAGGCGGCTTAGAAATAAATCAAGGGGAAATGATGGAAGAAAAAGACGTTAACCGCCGTATAGGCGGCTTAGAAAGCCCCGCTGTGCGTTTTTTTCGGTTTAGCAATGTTAACCGCCGTATAGGCGGCTTAGAAATTGCGAAATCTACATAAAAGCACATATGCCTGGTTAACCGCCGTATAGGCGGTTTAGAAAATATATATTTGATTTTAATAAATATAAGTGTCGTTAACCGCCGTATAGGCGGCTTAGAAATTATCCGCCATCAGTGAATGGCTACTGGCGACGTTAACCGCCGTATAGGCGGCTTAGAAATAATGAGGATTTGTTTTCGCCGTTAATGTAGAGTTAACCGCCGTATAGGCGGCTTAGAAACGCATTTTGGCTTGCCCAGACTTAGACAGCCAGTTAACCGCCGTATAGGCGGCTTAGAAAATTTGGCTGTAGTAGCGTGTGCGTTTTTACAAGTTAACCGCCGTATAGGCGGCTTAGAAACATATTGAGATTGACGATTAATATGTGTTCAGGTTAACCGCCGTATAGGCGGCTTAGAAAAAAATTTGGATACTTCTGAGCATACCGCTTTGGTTAGCCGCCGTATAGGCGGCTTAGAAACAATTGCTTTAATCCTGTTGCACCAATTGGCAGTTAACCGCCGTATAGGCGGCTTAGAAAAGCAAAATTGGGGCAGGTAGCAACAACCGACAGTTAACCGCCGTATAGGCGGCTTAGAAATGTTGCTAATGAAAATAGACCAGTAAACATTTGTTAACCGCCGTATAGGCGGCTTAGAAAATCACAACTGAGTCTTGCCCGTTCCCAATTGCGTTAACCGCCGTATAGGCGGCTTAGAAAATTTTAAAAATAAGAAGAGAGAGACTATTATGGTTAACCGCCGTATAGGCGGCTTAGAAAATATAACCCTGAAGGCTATGCAATGATTAGAGGTTAACCGCCGTATAGGCGGCTTAGAAACAACCCAGCCATTCTCTGCCGCTTCTTTGAAAGGTTAACCGCCGTATAGGCGGCTTAGAAAAGAAACAGCTCCACCCACTGCTTTTAAACCAAGTTAACCGCCGTATAGGCGGCTTAGAAATCGCCACTGGCTGAAATATTTACTGCCGTGCAGTTAACCGCCGTATAGGCGGCTTAGAAACGAAGCACTTTGTCCATTTTTAATGAATAAAGCGTTAACCGCCGTATAGGCGGCTTAGAAAAATCCGTCTTTTCTGGACTCACGTAGCTAGCAGTTAACCGCCGTATAGGCGGCTTAGAAATCATACAGATGTTGCATTCATCCATACACCATTGTTAAACGCCGTATAGGCGGCTTAGAAAAACCCAATTCTAGCACAAAATAACCACATTGGGTTAACCGCCGTATAGGCGGCTTAGAAATTTTGTGATTGATATTAATATTTTATAAATTTGTTAACCGCCGTATAGGCGGCTTAGAAAGTAATTGCAATGTCGTTGTATTGTGCAAGCCGTGAGTGAGCGAGATTTAAAAGACGAAGGTTGGGAAGTGGCTGAGAGCGATGGTCGCTTAGTGGAAGTTGACTACCCAAGCACTAGCAATAAACCCTCGCAAAAAACAGTGGGATTTAAAACCGCTTTGGGCAATGTTTTAACGGCAGATAGGGGCTTTGATTGGAACGCTGGTAGATCCGTTTATAAACCTAATTTAGATGAATACCCTACTCCCCTTGCTCATGCTTTTGCCAAAGTTGAAATGTCAGGCGGTGATTTTAAATGGGCGTACGGCAAAGTTAAAACTGCAGTTGATGAGAGCTTGGCAAAACTCGGCAAGACAAAACTTTCTTCGAAAGAAATGCTACAAGTTCGCAACCAACTCAACCGTGAGTTTACTTTTGCTGCTGGGGTTATTGATGAAAAAAATCTAGCCAAAATCGGAACTAAGACAAAAACAGTTTGGTTAAGTGATGATACTTTGATTAAACAACTTAATAGCCGAGTTGGGGATAAGTATTTTGATGTGGAAACTTATGCAGTGTTACCCGAAGTAATTAATCAGCCCGATGAAATTATACCAAGCGAAATTTCTAAACATTTTGAACTAACGAAAATAATTGATGGGAAAAAATATAGAGCAATTTTAAAAGCACTCGATAAAGAAATATTTTTACAGTCTTTTAGGCTAGATAGTAAGTAATGTGGTTTGAGGTAGAGCTCCCGTCATCTACACACGGTACTTTCGGATTCTATTTCACATCCTACGCCTGCGGCTGGGAGATTCACCGCTTTTCTCAAACCACTTTTTGAATATAACTGTTTTTAAAATCATTTTAAAGTGTTTTTAATTATTCCAAGGCTAATCATATGATAAAAATTAAATTAGATGCTGACTCAGTTGTTCAGCAATTAGAAAAAATCAGCAGTGATTTAAGCGATGCTAAGCCTTTAATGCGAAAGCTTGCGGAAACAATGCGATTTGCTGTAGATCGAAACTTCGAAGAAGAAGGGCGACCAAAATGGGTGCCGCTTAGATCTCGTGAAGGTAAGGCTTTACGAGATACTGGGGCGTTGTGGGATAGTATTAATACCGCCGTAACTAAAAAAACAGCTCAAGTAGGAACAAACGAAGAATATGCAGCTGTTCATCAATTCGGAACGAATAAAGCGGGGCGTGGGAAGAATATTACTATTCCTGCTCGTCCATTTTTACAATTAACGAAACGAGATAACGAGGCGTTATTGTCTCAAAGTCATCATACAGGATTTAGCTAGTGGAAATAAAGCTTTGTTACAACAAGCAACTAATCAACGCTTAATAGGGACAATTGATAACCAAACACTCGCTAGACTAGAAGAACTAGGACAAGCTCCACAAAGTGCGATTATTGCAATGGGAAAAGGCGATTTGATGCATGCGATTAGGGAACATAAACAAAAAATAGGTCTTAATATTCCTATCTCTTTTCGGGAAGTTTTACCTAATAAATTACAGCAATTTAAAGCAATTTTATTAGATAAAAACAATAGTAAAGTGCTTTTGTATATTTATGAGATTGATAAGTCAAAATTAGCAATAAAGTTGAATTACACAATAAAAATAGATGATTTAAAAGGAAAAAAACAAAGGAAAGTGGTGAATATTTTACGAACTGTGACTTAATTTTAGCAACTTTTCTAACTAAAATACGAATACCTAACATAGGATAACTATTTATTATTGAATAAACCGCAAATTTAAATAAGTGAACTTGATTCAAGTAGAAAAATTTATTCTATAACGAGGTTTTGCTTTTATTATTCAAACTCTATACTTTATTATTCCGTTTTTCCGAAAGTGTAATAACTTATTTAACTTATCATTACGCATGATCCTTTGATAGTTTAAATCTTCAAAAATACTGTTTTTTAAAATTTAGTTTTAACATAACTTTTTTATCGCTATATTGCACAGTATTTCTTTTATCACTATACTTCAACACTCTTTGGAGAAAATTTTATTAAAAACTATTGGAGATCTATAATGAATAATCTTTTTGAAAAAATTAAAACAACAGACTTTAATCATCTTTTAACAGACTATGTTATTCCTTACTCAATCAAAATTATCTTTGCCATTCTTATTTATTACGTTGGTCGTAAGATCGTTCATTTGATAGGTAAACTTATTCGTAAAGCAATGAATAAGTCAGGTAGTGATCCGATGTTAGCTGGATTTGTAGTATCTGTTTTTGATTTTGTTGGAATTATCATCGTTATCGCAGCGGCTTTATCACAATTAGGTCTAAATACAACTTCTCTTGTCGCTTTAATCGGTGCTGCAGGTTTAGCAGTAGGTATGTCGCTTAAAGATTCTTTACAAAACTTCGCAGCTGGCGTTATGATTTTACTTTTCCGTCCTTTCACTAAAGGGCATTTCATTGAAGGAGCTGGTGTATCAGGGACAGTAGAAGACATTGGGCTTATTGCATTAAAACTAAAAACTCCCGATAACAAACTTGTCATCGTACCAAACGGTAATATTTTCCACGGTAATATCACTAATTACAGTATGACTGGTCAACGCCGTGTAGATTTATTAATTGATATTGCTTACACCGCTAATATCAAAGAAGCACGTGATGTAATTTCGAGCGTACTCGAAACTGAAACGCGTTTATTAAAATCACCTGAACCTTCTATTGGTGTAAATTCTCTTGCAAGCAGCAGTGTTCAATTATTCGTGCGTGGGTGGGTAGATACTAGCGATTATTTTTCCGTCAAAGTAGCTTTATTAGAGAATATCAAGATAGCACTTGATGAACATAATATTGAAATCCCATACAATAAATTGGATGTAAATTTGCTAACTGATGTAAATCTAAAAACAAACTGATTTTTAATTAGTTTATTTCTACACTAATGCAATTAAATAAAAATAATAAGCCCCTATTTTCTGGGGCTTATTATTTCTTATTTTAAAAATGAATTAAATATTTTGTAATGCTAAAGCTAAAACCTCATCGATAGTTTCCACAGGGCAGATCGTCAATGACGCTTTTGCATTTTCTGGAATCTCTTCTAAGTCTTTCACATTCTCTTTTGGTATCAATACAGTTTTAATTCCACCACGATGTGCAGCCAGCAATTTTTCTTTTAATCCGCCGATTGGTAAAACTTTACCACGTAAACTAATCTCTCCCGTCATTGCAACTTCTGATTTCACAGGATTACCTGTTAAACAAGAAACTAATGCTGTACACATTGCAATACCTGCGCTTGGTCCATCTTTTGGTGTTGCTCCGTCTGGTACGTGAATATGAATATCACGTTTTTCGTGAAAGTCAGGATTAATGCCAAGAGCATCGGCTCGAGCTCGCACCACAGTCATTGCAGTTTGAATAGATTCTTTCATTACATCACCAAGTGATCCTGTAAAAGTCAGTTTACCTTTGCCGATAACAGAAGCGACTTCAATAGTAAGCAAATCACCACCGACCTCTGTCCAAGCTAACCCAGTTACTTCACCTATTCGATTTTGAGTATCTGCACGTCCAAACTCAAAGCGTTTCACGCCAAGATAATCGGAAATATTTTCGCTATTTATGTTGAGATGTTTAAGTGACTTATCAAGTAACAAATGTTTTACTGCTTTGCGACAAATTTTAGCAATTTCACGTTCCAAACCACGAACGCCTGCTTCACGGGTGTAATAACGAATAATATCTAAAATGGCATTTTCATGAATCGTTAGTTCTTTATCTTTCAAGCCATTGCGTTCCATTTGTTTTTTTACTAAATGACGAGTCGCAATATTGAGTTTCTCATCTTCGGTATATCCTGAAAGTCGAATTACTTCCATACGATCTAAAAGTGGTGCTGGAATATTCATTGAATTAGAAGTTGCAACAAACATCACATCAGAAAGATCATAGTCAACTTCAAGATAGTGATCATTAAAGTTAGTATTTTGTTCTGGATCTAATACTTCAAGTAATGCAGCTGCAGGATCGCCACGCATATCCGAAGCCATTTTATCAATTTCATCTAACAAAAATAATGGATTTTTTACGCCTACTTTTGCCATTTTTTGCATAAGTTTACCTGGTAACGCACCAATGTAAGTCTTGCGATGTCCTCGGATTTCAGCCTCATCACGCACTCCACCTAATGCCATACGAATATATTTACGTCCTGTTGCATTGGCAATAGACTGACCAAGTGATGTTTTCCCTACTCCAGGTGGTCCTACTAAGCAAAGGATAGGACCTTTAATTTTATTTAAACGTGCTTGAACAGCAAGATACTCCAAGATACGTTCTTTAACTCGCTCTAATCCGTAATGTTCACTGTCTAACGTTTCTTGTGCTTTAATAAGATCTTTTTTTACTTTGCTACGATTATGCCAAGGCATTTGTAACATCCAATCAATGTAAGAGCGAATAACAGTAGCTTCAGATGACATTGGTTGCATCATCTTAAGTTTTTGCACTTCTGCTAAAGTTTTTTCTTTTACTTCGGCAGGCATTTTAGCTGTTTCTATTTTATGATTCAGCTGTTCAATTTCTTCTATTGGACTAAAACCGTGTTCACTATCTTGTCCAAGCTCTTTTTGCAATGCTTTAATTTGTTCATTCAAATAATAATTACGCTGATTTTTCTCTACTTGTTTTTTTACTTCATCTTGGATACGTTTTTCAATTTGCAACATATCTTTTTCAACAAGCATTATCCCCAAAAGATGTTTTAAACGTTCATAAACGCTAGGTTGTGCTAATAATTGTTGCTTAAGTTTCACATCAACTGGTAAATGAGCAGCCATCGTGTCTGCAAGACGGTCATATTCTTCAATATTAGTTAATGCTGTTATCACATCAGGCTGAATTTTTTTATTTAATTTGGCATAACTATCAAATTCTCGCATCACTAAATTAGCGAGCACGGGCATATCTTCTGTTGATACTGTAAAATCATTTTCTAAAGGATCAATAACGGCACTTAAACAATCATTTTCATCTAAAAAATCACGAAAATAAGCTCGTTCAATTCCTTCCACTAATACTTTTACCGCACCATCAGGCATTTCTAAATGTTGAATAATATTCGCTACGATCCCAACTGAGTACAAATCTTCTAATTTAGGATCATCACTTTCAGGATTTTTCTGAGTTACGAGGAAAATTTGTTCATCTTTTTTCATCGCAGCATCTAATGCATTAATAGATTTTTTACGTCCAACAAAAAGTGGCATGACCATATGAGGAAATATTACTACATCTCGTAACGCTAAGACGGGTAGGCGTTTTTCTTGCATTTGTTTTTCTGTCATTTTTTTCTCGATACTATTATATCTACAATTTCGCTTAAAATATGGGATTAATTTAAAAATTCAAGGCTTCTTTAAGAGACATTTTTATGTATGTTGAGGCTGATTACTGGTCAGAAACGAAAAAAGCCGTCTTTAAGACAGCTTTTAAAAATTAATTTGGCGGAGGAAGTGAGATTCGAACTCACGGAGGGCGTAAACCCTCGCCGGTTTTCAAGACCGGTGCCTTCAACCACTCGACCATTCCTCCGTGGAAAGCGTGTCGAATGATAATGGCTTTTCCTAATGAGGTCAAGCCATTATTTTAATAATTTCTATCATTCCCTTATTTTTTAATCAATTTGCTTGTATATTGATAAGCTATTGTATTTTACTTAATCAATTATTTCGCTGTGCATTTTTCATAATCCGTTGTTTTGTCACTTGCCATTCACGATCCTTCATCGAATCACGTTTATCATGTAGTTTTTTACCTTTCGCCACACCAATTTTAATTTTTGCCCAAGCTCCTTTCCAATAGAGAGACAGTGCAACTATAGTAAATCCATCACGATTAGCTTTACCAAACAGACTATCGAGTTCGCGTTTATTGAGTAAAAGTTTGCGACTACGAGTAGGATCGCAAACAATGTGCGTTGAGGCAACATTCAAAGGTTGTATACTCGCTCCAAACAAATAAGCCTCTGCATTTTTAAAAATGATATAACTATCACTAATATTAGCTTTACCTGCTCGCATAGATTTCACTTCCCAACCTTGCAACGCTAGCCCTGCTTCAATTTCTTCTTCAATAAAATAATCGTGCCTTGCCCGTTTATTTAAAGCAATTGTATTAGAAGCTACTTTTACTTTTTTCTTTGTCATAATTTATTGCTCTTTATATTTTTCATTCTCAAAATCGCTGGCATTGTACTTAAAAAGTGCATCTATCACAACGACAACGTCTTTTAGTAAAATACCTAATTTTCAAACTATTTATAAAAAAATATCTTTTTAACTTGTATAGATAAGTTCATCGTTATATAGTGAAGAATCACTTCAAGCACAATATGATAATACATTGATTTTATGAGAGTTTATTGAATGAAAACTGATATTGAAATTGCACACAACTGTCAAACTCGCCCGATTGTCGACATTGCACAAAAGCTAAATATCGAGCTTCAAGATTTAGAACTTTATGGCAATGATAAAGCTAAAATTCATTATGATTTCATCAAACGTACTCAAAACAACCCCCACGGCAAATTAATTCTAGTAACGGCAATGTCACCAACTCCTGTTGGCGAAGGTAAGACTACAATTTCTATTGGTCTTAGTGATGGCTTAACAAAGCTTAATCAATCTACTATTGCTACTTTACGTGAACCCTCTCTTGGTCCTGTATTTGGGATGAAAGGTGGAGCAACAGGCGGTGGTTATGCACAAGTTATCCCGATGGAAGAAATTAACCTCCATTTTACAGGCGATTTACACGCCATTAGTGCAGCAAATAATCTCATCGCAGCAATGCTTGATAATCATATTTTTCAAGGAAATATACTCAATATCGATCCACGAACAATTACGTGGAAACGTGTACTAGATATGAATGATCGCCAATTACGCCACATCCTCGACGGCTTGGGTGGCAAAACTAATGGCACTCCTCGTGAAGATAGCTTCGATATTACTGTAGCAAGTGAAATTATGGCAATTTTATGTCTTGCCAAAGATATTGTTGATTTAAAAACACGAATTGGCAATATTGTGCTTGCCTACACTTTTGAAGGTGAGCCTGTGCGAGCTCACGAAATCAATTGCCAAGGTGCGGCAACTGCACTCTTAAAAAATGCCTTTAAGCCCAATCTTGTCCAAACTCTAGAAGGCACTCCCGTATTCATTCATGGTGGACCTTTTGCAAATATTGCTCATGGTTGTAATTCAATTGTCGCCACTAAATTAGCATTAACCCTTGCCGATTATGTAGTTACTGAAGCAGGATTTGGTGCCGATCTCGGTGCTGAAAAATTTTTAGATATAAAATGCCATCAAGCGAATATTCAACCTGATGCTTGTGTAGTAGTTGCTACGCTTCGTGCTTTGAAATATCACGGTGGCGTAGCAAAAAATGAACTCGATAATGCTAACATCGATGCGATTCAAAAAGGCATCGATAATCTTTTGCGTCACTTAGACAATCTAAAAAATGTCTACGGTCTTCCAACTATCGTCGCGATTAATCCTTTCCCTAGTGACACACCTTCTGAATTAGCGTTAGTACATCAGCTTTGTCTGCAACAAGGTGTCCAAACTATTGTCTGCAACGCTTGGGAAAAAGGTGGCGATGGTGCAATTAATCTAGCAAAAGCAGTAATTGAGCTGTGCAAACAGCCAGTAGAATGCCGATTTGCTTACCAATATCAGCAACCAATCGCCAATAAAATCGTCGAACTTTCTCAAAAAATTTATCGTTGTCCAAAAGTGAATTTTACTAAAAAAGCATTGGATAAGATGAAACTCTTTGAAAAACAAGGCTTTGGTGATTTACCTATTTGTGTTGCTAAAACACCTTACAGTTTTTCTAGTGATGCCAGTCTTCTTGGTGCACCAAAAGACGCCACTCTCGAAGTTATTGATTTGGAACTACGTGCAGGTGCAGGTTTCATTGTCGTTTTAACTGCCAGCGTGTTAACAATGCCGGGTTTACCAAAAAAGCCCGCCGCAGAACAAATTGATATTGATAAAAATGGAAAAATAACAGGTTTATTTTAATCTTGAAACATAACGCCCTCAAAATCAGAAAAAATTTCCCGAATTTGAGGGCATGAGTTTCGTTGTAATGAATTTGCTTAATTAGCACAAGGTTTATAGCCTTTAGCCGTCATAATTATCTCAATGAAATGATGAGCAGTATGTCCATGAAAGATCTCTCCTATGACTATATAACAGCCTGTCGGTAGCTTGATAGTCGTGTATTTTTCTCCAAATCTGTCGCTGGAAAAACTGTAATTTCTGGACATATTTCACATGTAACATTCGAGTATGGTTCCGTAACATCTACTATCGTAGTTAAATATAAAAATGAATGAATTCATGAGGTTATCTCAGGAAAGTCAGTCTCAGTTTAGATAAATTCTTTTTTAATAACTCCATACAGAGTTACTTTTCCATAATCCAATAGTTAGGATTGTTAAATGCCATCACAGAGATATTGATTACACAAAAGATCAAACTTAAACTCAGATTTGTAACTGAGTTTAACGCTAGTTTTTTCATTTTTTCAGATTAAAGCAACTTAAAAATAAATTACGCCTGCAAATTTGAATTTTTTTTTCGATTTTACAGGCGTAATAATTGCTTATTTAATAACTTCAAGTCCGCCCAAATAAGGTTTTAAAACTTCAGGTACTGTGATTGAACCATCGGCATTTTGGTAGTTCTCAAGGACGGCAACTAAAGTGCGTCCGACGGCTAAACCTGAGCCATTTAAGGTGTGAACGAGGCGTGGTTTTTTGTCGCCTTTCACTCGGTAACGTGCCTGCATTCGGCGAGCTTGGAAATCCCACATGTTAGAACAAGATGAGATTTCACGGTAAGTGTTTTGAGCGGGGATCCAGACTTCTAAGTCGTAAGTTTTGCAAGAGCCGAAGCCCATATCACCTGTGCACAGCAAAACTTTACGATATGGGAGATTTAAAAGTTGCAAGACTTTTTCAGCTTGAGCGGTGAGTTCTTCTAAAGCATCCATTGATTTATCAGGTTCGACAATTTGCACGAGCTCGACTTTGTCAAATTGATGCATTCGGATCAAACCACGAGTATCACGTCCATAAGAGCCTGCCTCACTACGGAAACACGGGGTATGTGCCGTCATGCGTAAAGGTAATTGGCTTTCTTCTAAAATTTCATCACGCACGAGGTTAGTAACTGGCACTTCCGCAGTTGGAATTAGGGCATAAGGTTGTTCACCTTCAAGAGCTTTAGTGTGGAATAAATCTTCACCGAATTTCGGTAATTGTCCTGTACCAAAAAGTGTGGCATGATTAACCAAGTAAGGTGTGTAAATTTCTTGATAGCCATGTTGCTCAGTGTGTAAATCTAACATAAATTGTGCCAAGGCACGGTGCAATTTGGCAATTTTACCTTTCATTACTGCAAATCTTGCTCCTGCAAGTTTTGCCCCCGCAGCAAAATCTAAACCACTATCGATATTTTCGCCAAGAGTAACATGATCCTTAATTTCAAAATCAAAGCTTCTCGGTGTTCCCCAACGACTCACTTCAAGGTTTTCGCTGTCATCTTTACCCAATGGCACTTCTTCTGCTGGTAAATTTGGAATGTTTAAATAAATGTCATTTAAAGCGGTTTGAATTTCATTTAATTGGGTCTTAGCTTGATCAAGCTTAATACCGAGATCATCTACTTCTTGCAATAAAGGAACGATGTTTTCACCGCGGGATTTAGCTTGCCCAATAATTTTAGAACGTTCATTGCGAGTTGCTTGCAATGTTTCCGTTTCCACTTGTAAAATTTTGCGTTGGGCTTCGAGTTTTTCAACAGTTGTCACGTCTAAATCAAAATTACGTTTGCTTTTGAGTAATGCAGCAATATTAGCTAAATTATTACGCAATAAATTTGGATCAATCATTTTTAACCTCGTTTATAAAAAATTCTTAGCATTGTATTGAATTGGTTAGTTGCTTTCAATTGTTAATCGCTATAACGTTTGTTTAAACTCATCTTATCTAAAGCTTGCAAACGCTCACGTTTTTGTTTGAGTTGAATTTCCAAGCCACGTTCAACAGGAAAATAAAATTGAGTATCTTTAAGTGGTTCTGGAAAATAATTTTCACCTGCGGCATAAGCCTGATCCTCATTATGGGCATAGCGATATGCTGCACCATAACCTAATTCTTTCATCAAGCTAGTTGAGGCGTTGCGTAGATGAGACGGAACATCATAATCTGGTGCTTCTTGAGCAAGTTTTTTAGCAGCATTGAATGCTAAATAAACAGCATTACTTTTCGGTGCTAAAGCAAGATAAATTACAGCTTGTGCAATCGCTCGCTCACCTTCGGCAGCACCTACTCTAGTGAAACAATCCCAAGCATTAATCGCTAATTGCATTGCACGAGGATCGGCATTGCCGATGTCTTCGCTAGCAATTGCTAATAATCGCCTTGCCACTACTAAGGGATCACCGCCTGCAGTGATGATACGTGCATACCAATACAAAGCAGCGTCAGGATTAGAACCACGAATGGATTTATGCAATGCTGAAAGCAAGTCATAAAAGCGATCGCCGTTTTTGTCGAAACGAGCTTGCCGTTCGCCTAAAACGGTTGAAAGTAAAATGCGATCAATTATTTTACCTTTGTCAGTCACAACTGCTTGTTCGCTTAAAATTTCTAAAAAATTCAAAGCTAAACGTGCATCGCCTGTAGCGTATTCAGCGAGAATTTTGAGCGTATTTTCTTCAAATATTAAATTTTCTTTGCCCAAACCGCGTTCTTCATCTACTACAGCTTGTTTTAAAACTTGTAAAGTCTCTTCAGTAGTCAACGGGTTGAGCAAGTAGACTCTCGCCCTTGAAAGCAATGCATTATTCAATTCAAAAGAAGGGTTTTCTGTAGTCGCTCCGATAAAAATAATTGTGCCATTTTCAATGTAAGGCAAAAAAGCATCTTGCTGACTTTTGTTGAAACGATGCACTTCGTCAACAAATAAAATCGTAGTATCACCAAGCTGAAAATTTTGTTCAGCATGTTCAATAGCTTCGCGAATTTCTTTAATACCTGCTGTAACAGCTGAAATACGTTCGACTTTAGCATCAATTTTATTTGCAATAATTTCTGCAAGCGTAGTTTTACCACAACCTGCCCCACCCCATAAAATCATTGAATGCACATTGCCAGCTTCAATAGCCTTGCGTAATGGCTTGCCTTCGCCGAGCAAATGCGATTGCCCCCAATATTCGCTTAAATTGCGAGGACGCATACGAGCCGCAAGGGGTTGTAAATTTTGATTAGAGAAATCAAGATTGAAATTACGCATTATTTTCTTTGATCATCAAGAGTCGCCCCAACGGGCATTTTAAAGTCAAACACAGAGTTTTTTAAATTAACATAATTTTGCTTACTTAAACGATAGATATTTTGTTGCCCACTTTTTTCTGTAGTAGCAAAGCTTAACAATTTGCCATCAGCAGTGATTTCAAGCATAAATTTTTTGATCATACTTTTGCGAGATTTTGGGATCAACACAAACTGGTTACCTTGTTGGCTTAGATAGTAATTTTGCCATTGACCAGGATTAGTGCTGGTTAACAGTACAAATGGTGTATTAATTAATAGACTTTGGCTATTACGTGCGGTAACTTGTTCGACGAAAGGATCATAAAACCAAGTCGTTTTACCGTCACTGACGATGATATTTTCTTGCGGTGTTTGACTTTCGACTAAGTATAAATTTGGACGTTTGAGCTGAATTTTACCTGAACCTTGTTGCATCACTTTTCCAGCAGGATTTTTAAGCTGTTGTTGGTAATCTGCAGTTAGGTTTTGAAGTTTACTTAAACGTTGTTGTAATTCACTTTGCACATTTGCATAAGCAGTGTTTATACTAAAGATCAAAACAGTAAAACAGGCTCCCAAATTCGAAAAAAATTTCTTTAATTTCATCTGTGGCTCCTTTCATATTTTTAATTGAGTTTAGTAATCAGTTGGACGTCCGAGAATTTCTCGTTTGCCCCCATTTTGGGCAGAAGAAACAATACCTTGTTCTTCAAGTTGTTCCATTATGCGAGCGGCACGATTAAATCCAATTCTAAAACGACGTTGTAAAGAAGATACTGAAGTAGTGCCTGTATTGATCACAAAATCCGCAACTTCATCAAAAAGTTCATCAAGCTCACTCATATCTTCAAAATGATATGTTGAACTTTCTTCGTCTTCATCGACATAATCTAAAATGCCATCAATATAATTCGGCTTACCACGTGCACGCCAATCATTAGCAACTCTTACAACTTCTTCATCTGTCATATAGGCTCCGTGGACACGAATAAGTTCTAGAGCATTTTTACCTGCGTAAAGCATATCACCACGTCCAAGTAATGCTTCAGCACCACCTTGATCCAAAATCGTACGAGAATCAATTTTGCTCGCGACAGAAAACGCTATTCGAGTAGGAATATTAGCTTTGATCAAGCCTGTAATCACATCTACTGATGGGCGTTGCGTTGCGAGAATTAAGTGAATACCAATCGCTCGTGCTTTTTGAGCAAGTCGAGCAATCAATTCTTCAACTTGTTTACCCACCATCATCATCAAATCTGCAAATTCATCAACAATAACAACAATATATGGCAGTTTTTCTAATGGTGGTGGCATTTTGTCCATTGTATCACCAGGTTTCCAAAGTGGATTTGGAATTGGCATATTTAGTTTTTCATATTTTTCGATCTGTTCATTATAACCTTCAATATTACGTACACTAAGGACGGCTAATAATTGATAACGACGTTCCATTTCGTCAACACACCAACGTAAAGCGTTTGAAGCCTTTTTCATATCCGTTACGACTTCAGTAAGTAAGTGTGGGATACCATTATAAACTGAAAGTTCTACTACTTTCGGATCGATCATAATGAATTTCACTTCTTCAGGTTTGACTTTAAATAATAAACTCAAAATCATTGTGTTCACGCCAACTGATTTCCCAGAACCTGTCGCTCCTGCTACTAGTAAATGTGGCATTGATGCTAAATCAACTACAACAGGTCGACCACTAATATCTTTCCCGAGAGCCATTGATAATGGTGATTTAGCATAACGGAACTCATCACTATCCAGCACATCTCGCAAATAGACTGTTTGGCGTTCAGAGTTTGGTGTTTCAATACCAACGTAAGGTTTGCCTGGAATAACTTCTGCTACGCGAATAGCAGGGAATAACAATGCACGAGCTAAATCACTTTCAATGCTCGTAATCTTGGATGCTTTCACACCTGGTTGAAGTGCTAGTTCATAGCGTGTTACTACTGGACCAACTAGCACTTCTTCAACTGTCGCTTTTACACCAAAATCTTTCAATAAATGTTCAATCCGTGCCGAAGTTTGTTGTAAAGCCATTTCAGTAATATTCTGTGTGGCACTTGGATGTTTATCTAATAATTCGATCATTGGTAATGGTGTAGTTGGTTTTTCTAATATTTCTGCACGTTTCTGTAATGCAGGATGAATAAGACTATCTCCATATACCTGATATTGCGGTAAATCTGATTTAACTTTTGAAACAGATTCAGACTGGTGTTCTATTTTATTTTCGACATTTACTGAAGTATGATATTCATCGACTTTTGATTTGAGATGCTCAATGTGCAATTCATTTGTTGATAGTATAGCCGTTTCAAGATTATTTTGTACTGTAGGCTTTGGCATCGACTGTAAACTGTTATCTTTGATTAATCCTGTGACACCAGGTATATCATTTAATTGAATATGTAATCGAGATGAAGATGATGGCATTGGTAATTGCTGTGGTTCTGAAGTAATAGCAGTTTGCAAATCCAGTTCTTCTTTAGGACAAACTTCAGTAAAAACAGGTTGTGATTGCAAAGATTGGGATTTGATCTTATCTTCAGACATTGATAGTGCAAGTTCTTGAGAAGCTTGATTTGGAAAACGACCAAACTTTGCTAATACTCGCTGAGCTTGTATGCGTTGTCGCATTGCAAGCTGAGCTTGCAAAACTTCGGGTGAAAGTGTTGTCGTTGAATATTGGTGTGATTTGACTTTATTGTCCTGCTCTTCTTTCTGTGTCATTTTTATCACTGGAATTTCTTGTACTTCACTGGAGACAAGTTTCTTCGGTATAACTTCATCACTGACATTTACTTCGATTGGTTGCCAAATATCCGTTATATCTAAGAATTCCTTTTCTTCTTCGGAACTATTTGAGACTTCAGTTTTTGGTTTAAAAATATCTGTCTTGGAACGTTCTTTTACCAAATCTGGTGTTAAACCATAAATTTTCAACATCGTTCGTTGAAGAGTCTGTTCATCTACATTGTCATACTCTTTTGTCTTCTCTAATTCATTTGCTGTATTTTCAGCTTCAAGCTCAGGAAGAAGATGAGAAAAGTTTTTTTCATTTTCTTCATCTAAAAAAGTATCTGCTGAAGTTTGTGTAATATCCTTATCCGTTTCAATTTCTCTTGTCGGTTTCAACATTACCCAGTAATAAACATTAGATACTATTTTGCAAAAAGCTAATCCTTTGCAAAGTAAAAATCCACAGAGCAAAGTAATAAAGATCAAAGTGAAAAAGATATTATCTGTTATACCAAAGTTAATTGCTTGTACTCTGAGGTATTCACCAAGTACCCCCCCAGAAGAATATAAATCGGCATTATTTTCAGACTGACTAAGAATTGTAGCAAGGCTAGTCAGACTACAGAGCAACAATATAATTCCAATTATCCAACGTATTGGTGACCAAAATGACTTAGGTGCTGATTTCGCATAAAGGAGCCACAACAATGGAGCAAGGCAAAATACAAAAGGAATAAAATTGCCAATTTGTCCCAAAAAAGTAAAAAACACGTCAATCAACCATGCTCCATAGTATCCTGCAATATTCTGAACCCGATCATCTAAATTTGCCGATGAATAACTCATATCAAAAGGATGGTAACTTCCCCAAGCAACTAAGAGATAGCAACCAAAACCGAGCAAACACCAAACTAGGAGGCGTAAAAAAAAGAAAAATGACGTGATCTTCATACTGATAACTTCAAATAGAATTAATTACTTTTATTTATAACATTCATTATAACGCTTTACTGCTTTACGAATTTGCCCTGTTTTGACTCGTCGCTTAATCTTAGTTTGATCGAGCTTGCTTTGAGTCTCAGCAGGTAAACCTACTAATTCACGCAAGTAGTTGACTTGTTTTAATGGCATTTCTTCCCAGCCTCCACGTGGTAAAGATTTCATTAATTCAATATTGCCGTACCGTACTCGAATTAAACGACTCACTTGAATCTGTTGTGATTCCCAAAGACGACGTACTTCTCGGTTACGTCCTTCATTTAGAGTTACATTAAACCATTGATTTATTCCTGTACCACCAGTAGCTTTAATATTATTAAATTTAGCTAAGCCATCTTCAAGCATTACTCCATTACGTAAACGATTGATAATTTCATCATCAACTTTTCCAAATACACGTACTGCATATTCACGTTCAACTTCATGGCTTGGGTGCATTAAACGGTTAGCAAGTTCGCCATCCGTAGTAAAAAGTAATAAACCAGAAGTGTTAATATCCAACCGTCCAACAGCAATCCAGCGTGAACCAGTTAATCTAGGTAAACGTTCAAAAACTGTAGCTCTCCCTTGAGGATCGAATCTCGTGCAGAGTTCGCCCTCTGGTTTGTAATACATTAATACTCGACATATTGCTTTTTGAGTTTGACTAAGATTGACAATATCGCCATTAATTCGAATTTTTACTCCTGAATGTACATCTACACGTTCACCAAGTTTAGCAATCTTGCCATCAACACTTACTTTACCTTGTTCTATCATCGCTTCGATTTCACGACGTGAACCTTTACCTGCCCGAGCTAAAACTTTTTGTAACTTTTCACTGTCTTGATATGTTTCTTTACTAATATTTTGATTTGATTGTAATTTAGCAAGATTTTTCACAAGCATTGTCTTTTTTGTTTTTAATGGTTTCATATTATTCCTTGACACTTTCCCAGCGTCATTGCTTGATTGATTAAGATAATTAGATAAAATGAGCGATATCACCTCGCCCATGGCGAATGATTTGAATATCATCACCACTTAAATCGACTACTGTTGTTGGTGTAGTTCCTAACACCCCACCATGAATAATCAAATCCACTTGCTTTTCTAGCAAATCTCTAATTTCTTCAGGATCTGCCAAAGCTGTATTCTCAATATTTGGCAACATCAAAGAGCAAGAAAGCAGAGGTTGTTTTAAAGCTTGCAATAATGCTAAAGCTATTTTGTTATCTGGTATTCGAATACCAATCGTTTTGCGTTTAGAGACAGTCAAGCGTCTTGGTAATTCTTTAGTAGCGGGTAAAATGAAAGTGTACGCTCCTGGTGTGTTATTTTTTAACAAACGATAACGACTATTATCTACTTTGGCGTAATGTGAAATTTCAGATAAATCTGCACACAATAAAGTAAAATTGTGGTTTTCAGGGAGCTTGCGAATTGCAACAATTCGCTCTATTGCTTGTTTGTTATTAAACATACAACCCAAAGAATAACCAGAATCAGTGGGATAAATCACCACTCCACCTCGTTGCAAAATTTCTAATACTTGCCCAATTAATCTTGGTTGTGGATTATCGGGATGAATATAAAAAAATTGGCTCATCAGTTAGTCGCTCAGTTGGTTTGTTGTAAAATTTTTAATAATTCTTGCGGTGGAATGTAGCCTGCAATTACTTGCCCATTACTTAAAACGATAGCGGGAGTACCTTGAATACCAAATTGGACACCTAAATCAAACTGCTTTTTTACAATCTTTGGAGACTGCATCTGCTCTGGAAAAATTTTATGAGTTTCAGCTTGAGTTAAAGCATCCATAGGATTCGGAGCTTGCCAAATTGCTTCCATTTGTTGAGCAAGAAGAGAATCTAATCCGTTACGTGGGAAAGCAAGATAACGAATAGTAATACCAAGATCATTATAAGCTTTGTTTTGTGCAAACATTTTATGACAAAAATGACAACTAATATCCAAAAAAACATTAACTACATACTTTTGATGTTTAGCGGGAAAAACAATCATTTCTTTAGCATAACTATTTAATTTTTTTATTAATGATTGTGTTGTCAAATTTAAAATACCATTAGGTGTGATCTTATACATTTTTCCTTCAATCAAATATTTTCCATCTTGACTAATATAGAATATTCCCATATCTGTTGTTGCAATTCTCAGTTCTGAAAGGGGGGAAGCACTAATTTCTACATTTTCTAACCCTAATTTTTGTAATGATTTTTGTAAAGTTAAGTTAGTCGCAAAGCCCATACTAGAAAGTATTAAGCAAAAACAAAATGTAAAAAGCTTTTTCATATTCATAAAAATCCTCTTTATAATGAAGAAAAGATAAATAATTTGAGGATTCTAGCATAAGCTTTTATAAGAAATGAATAAAAAGACTAATATTTCAAGTTTTTTATTTTAGAGGGTATAAATATTCAGTAAGAAATAAAAAAAGCAGTGAACTTCACTGCTTTTTTGGAATTATTGATTTTTAGCTACGTAATCAATTGCTGATTGAACTGTTGTAATTTTTTCGGCTTCTTCATCAGGGATTTCAACATCAAATTCTTCTTCTAATGCCATTACTAATTCGACAGTGTCCAAAGAGTCGGCACCTAGATCTTCAATAAACGAAGCTTCTGGTTTAACATCTTCTTCTTTAACACCTAACTGCTCAACAATAATTTTTTTCACGCGATCTTCAATGCTCATTTGTAATTTCCTATATAGTTAGAGATAAAAAGATAGGTCAGTAGTTTATTTATTTTTATTAAACTTGCAAGCAATTTTTATTTGCTTCTCTTTTAATAATTGCACTAAATTACATCAATTTACACATTTATTAAGTAGCAATTGAACATAAAACAACTCCATTTACACAGTAAGATCTCTTGCCATCACCCAAGCATCTTCTCTTAACTTTGTCTGTGTAGGATAATAATCTTTCCGTTGACCTTTCCGTTTAAAATTTAATCTTTCATATAACTTAATTGCTTTCTCATTACTCACTCTTACTTCAAGCCATAAAGTTGCAATTTTTTGTTGCTGCAATTTTTTGATTAATTCATTTAATAAAAATTTGCCATAACCTTGTTGTTGTTGTAGTGGATCGATAGCAATATTTAGTAGAGTCGCTTCATCTAACACTCTTTGACAAATAGCAAAACCAACTAATTGAGTGTTTTGACGTAATAACAAATTAACATATTGATCTCCTTGACAATTTTTTAAATTACTTAATGTCCAAGGAACAAGATGAGCTTTTTTTTCAATATGTAAGATCTGTTCTATATCTTTATCTTGTAACAAATCAATAGTTAGCATAATTATACCTTTAATTTATTCACCTTGCTGCATTTGTTGCCATAGTAGTTTTTTTGCAGTAACACTCTTTTGTAATTCTTCAAGATCTGGTGTTTTCCAAAAAATATTTTCGGAAAAAGCTTTTTGTATAGTCGCAATTTGAATTTCTTCTATACCTAAAAACCAAAAAATAGTACGGTGACGTAAATTCAGATTATTCGTAAAATCAAAACTTAAACTCAAACAATCTTGAGTTGCTATTCTTAATGTAGATAACACATCTTGGATAAATTGATTATTTTTATCTAATGCTGTTTCTGCAATTATGATCAAACGTATATTCTCCGCAATAGGCATATTAACAATACCTCGTAAGCTATCTGGTCGAACTAATTCCCATTGCGTAATTCCCATTTGCTGAAGCATTTTGTCACGTCGTGATAGTATTTGTGAATAATTTTTTAACATAATAAAAAGTGTAGATCTACCGCTCTCCTGCATTTTAAAGATTTCTACTTTTTTCCTCAATTTGAAAATCATTTATTTTCACTAATTGAGTGTTTATTGATTTTGTTTGTAATCTACGTACAATACGCAAAATTCTTTTCTACTCCTTTAAATAATTAGGTTTTGCAATGCATCTCTCCTATGAAAGCCAAGTGTTAGCACGCCATCTCAATATGTTTAATCAATGTTCAATATTGTTTGCTGGTAATATAACTGACAGTTTCCCTCAACAATTAAAATCACAAGGAGCAGAAGTGCACATTTGGACTTGGTACTTTGATTATGCCAAAACTTTATCCAAAGATACTTATACTTTTAACTGTCATTGTTGTCATCAAGCTGATCTGATCATATTTTATTGGACAAAAAATAAACTCGAAAATCAATTCCAATTATTACAAATACTTGCTCAATCTCCTCATGGACAAGAAATGCTAATTATCGGTGAAAACCGTTCTGGCATACGTTCAGCGGAAAAATTATTAACTCCATACGGTGAAATAGTCAAAATTGATTCAGCTCGACACTGCTCTTTATACTCTTTTAAATTAACTCATCAACCCAGTTTTCAATTTGATACATTTTGGAATACAACCGAAATTATGCCAAATATTATTGTTGCGAGCTTACCAGGCGTATTTAATGCTAATATGCTTGACGAAGGCACAAAGTTGCTGCTTTCTACACTAAATGATTGTCATTTTTCTGGTGATATTTTGGATATTGGTTGTGGTGCTGGTGTCATTGGGGCTTACCTTAAACAAAGATTTCCGCATATTCACCTCGTTATGAGTGATATTCACGCAATGGCACTTGCAAGCAGTCGTCGCACTTTACAATTGAACAATCTTAAAGGTGAAGTAATAGCAAGTGACGTTTTCTCGCATATCTGTAAAAAATTTGATCTCATCATTTCTAACCCTCCTTTCCATGATGGCTTGAACACTGATTACCGTGCAGTAACTGAACTTATCACTCAAGCTAAACGGCACCTAAAGGATAATGGCGAACTAAGGATTGTTGCTAATCGACATCTCACTTACTCTAGTTTGCTTGATCAACAATTTGGTTCGCACACAGTACTGACTAAAAACAACAAATTTATCGTGTATTCTGTACATCATCAATAGCAACAATCACGCCAGCAAAATCAGAAAAATTTTCCATTTTTAATAAATTCCGTTTTTTGAATATTAGCTTTACCGACAATGCAACTTTAGAACCAAATGCTAAAGTATTTTAGTAGCATGAGTATTTTTCTAATGCGAAATAGATGCGAATAGTTTATACTTCAGTGCAGTTTTATTTTCTAAAAATTTATAACTTTTTACAGGAAAAATCCGTATGTTAATGGAAAAAATTGGTAATTCAGTAAATAGTCTCGCATCTCGAATTCTTCTCGGTTTTATTGCTGTTACTTTTGTGCTTAGTGGAATAGCAGGATATATGTTTTCCCGTACAGATACTTATGCAGTCATTGTGAATGGTCAAGAAATTTCTCAACAAAGTTTCCAACAACGCTATAACAGTACTTATCAAGAACTTAATCAGCGTTTAGGTGTTCAATTTGCAACATTAGCTGATGAGCCTGAATTTAATAAAAAATTGCGTAATGATGTATTAAATCAATTAATTGACCAAACATTACTTTTTCAATATGCAAACAAGTTAAATCTTGCTATTGGTAAACGTCAAATTGAGACAACAATCGTAATGAATCCTGAATTTAAACAAGATGGAAAATTTAATAACGATATTTACTTACAAATTTTAAAATTAAATGGATTAACGCCAGATTACTATGCTCAAATAGTGCGTAACGAACTTTTATTAAATCAATTACAAAATGGTATTTTAGGCTCTAATTTCATTGTTCCAACTCTTATAAATACACTCGCTCAAAATGCCTATCAAACTCGTCAAGTACGTATCGCAAATATACCAACAGATACATTGCTCAAGAATATCCCTGTTAACGACACAGAAATAAAAGCTTATTATGATGTTCATCAAACCGACTTTCGTGTCCCCGAACAAATAAAAGTTCAATATATCGATTTAACTCATCAAGATATTCTCAAAGATCTTACAATAAGTGACATACAAATTGCACAATACTACCAAGATAACCTTGCTCAATTTATGCAACAGCGTGTTGCCCATATCCAAGTTCCAACTAAAGAAGAAGCAGATAAAATTTACCAAGAGTTGTTAAACGGTAGCAATTTTGCAACTTTAGCCAAAGAATATTCTCAAGATACACTTTCAGCCCAAAATGGTGGTGATTTAAGTTGGATCACCTCAGGAATGATGCCTAGAGCTTTTGAAGAGGCAATGCTTCCTTTAAAGGTAGGACAATTTTCATTGCCTGTAAAAGTTGATAATGCTTATCACATCATTAAAATTGAAGAAGAAAAGGTTCGTTCTCTTGCTGATGTAAAAGCAGAAATTGTCACTAAACTTCGTAATGAAATGGCACTCAACACTTTTTACAATATAGAGAAAAAATTAAATGATGCAGCTTATGGCACTACTGATAATCTTGACATTATCGGTAAAAAGCTTGGCTTGACTGTCCACGAAACAAAGTTTTTTTCACGCCAAGATGTACCTGCAGCATTAAATTACAGCAATATTATTTCCGCACTCTTTAATTCAGACCTTACTCAAGGTGGCATGAATTCTGAAGCAATGAGTGTTGGCGATCAACATTCCATTGTAGTTCGTGTCCTTCAACACAAAGACGCTTCTGTTCGTTCACTTGACGATGCTAAGGCAGACATTATTCATTTTATTCAACAACAAAAAGCACAAGCAATCGCATTTGAAAATGCAGAAAAAATTGTATCCGATTTAAATAAACAAAAAACAATATCCGCGAAAGTTCAATTTGGAGATGAAGAAACTCTTTCTTTTGCCAATACTACTCAACTTGGTTTAACTCAAGCAGTTTTTGCTTTACCAAAAACTAAAACACCTGCGTATTACACTATCAAAATACCGACAGGCGAAGTAAAAATTATTGAACTAAAAAAAATAAACGAACCTAACCTCACCCCTGAACAACGAAAAGTATTCACACAACAAATGCAACAAATGCAACAGATAATGCTAAATTCTTTGCTTTTAAAAGCATTACGTGAACACGCTGAGATTAAAGTAAATCAACAATTTATACAGGGAGAATAACCTTAAGAAAGCGATCTGTAAAAATCGCTTTCTTAAAAAGTTCACTAATTAAAGGAGGAAACAATGTTAAAATTCGTTCTTATAGCTATTGCTACTGCTACGCTTTTTTTAATTGGTTGTGATAATAAAGATCAATGTCTTGATTCAGGTGGACATTACAATATCATCACAAGTGTGTGTGAATATGACTATTCGCCACAAACATTTCCACCACAACAATCTAATTATTCTCAAAAGAAATAATGTTTTTTTACTGAAATCATTTCAGTAAAATTACTCGTAACGTATGAATATATTTTGTTTAAATTTACTCTATTACAACAGCGAATATGCAAAAAACTACTATTTTTAATAGAAAATTCTCTAAAAATAACAAATTTCTAAATAAGATATAAATTACAATAATTTATGCATAATTCAAAGTGTGATAATCATATTTCAAAGAAAATAGAAATTTTTCTCGTCTTTTTATTCGTTTTATGATATAAAACGCCCCGTTATTTTGAATAGTTCAAAATAATTTTTTAATTCTAAAACACACGCATACTGTGAGAGTAAAACGGGGTGCCTAACGGTCGTTTTACTTAGTATGTGGAGGCAAAACCCAACTTAAAAGGAAAAATTATGGCAAAAGTCACTATGCGTGAAATGCTTGAAGCAGGTGTTCACTTCGGTCACCAAACCCGTTATTGGAATCCAAAAATGAAACCGTTTATTTTTGGTGCTCGCAACGGTGTTCATATTATCAATCTTGAAAAAACTGTTCCAATGTTCAATGAGGCATTAATAGAGCTAACTCGCATCTCAGCAAACGGCGGTAAAATTTTATTCGTTGGAACTAAACGTGCTGCATCTGAAGCAATCGAAAAAGCGGCAGAAACCTGTGGTCAATTTTATGTCAACCACCGTTGGTTAGGTGGTATGTTGACTAACTGGAAAACTGTTCGTCAATCGATCAAACGTTTAAAAGAACTTGAAGCTCAAGCTAGTGATGGTACGTTTGATAAATTAACTAAGAAAGAAGCGTTAATGCGTACACGTGAAATGGAAAAACTAGAAATGAGCCTTGGCGGTATCAAAGACATGGCTGGTATTCCTGATGCAATTTTTGTCATCGGTGCAGACTATGAGCATATTGCTATCAAAGAAGCAAATAATCTAGGTATTGCTGTATTTGCTGTTGTAGATACTAACGCAACTCCAGATGGCATTGACTATGTTATTCCAGGTAATGATGACGCAACTCGTGCAATTAACCTTTATTTAAATTTTGCGGCAAAAGCTGTTAATGAAGGTCGTCAAACTGGCGAAACAGTAACTGAAGAAATCGTTGCTGATATCGTAACTGACGCAGAATAATAAACAGGGCATCGTGCCCTGCTGTTTTCTTTTTGAAAATGTCCCCTGCAAATCTCAAATCTTAAGGAATAAATTATGGCTGAAATTAGCGCTCAATTAGTTAAAGAACTGCGCGAACGTACTGGCGCAGGTATGATGGAATGCAAAAAAGCATTAGTTGAAGCAAATGGCGACATCAATTTAGCTATCGATAATATGCGTAAATCTGGTCAAGCAAAAGCGGCTAAAAAAGCTGGTCGTGTAGCTGCTGAAGGTGTGATCGTCGCCCGTGTTGCTAATGACCATGCAGTAATGGTTGAAATGAACTGTGAAACTGACTTCGTCGCCAAAGATGCGGGTTTCTTAGAATTAGCTAATGAAGTGGCTGACTATGCCTTGGCACATGAAGGCATCAGTATTGAAGAACTTCAAACACAATTCGAAGAAAAACGTGCTGCACTCGTCGCTAAAATTGGTGAAAATATGACAATTCGTCGTGTTAAATTCATCAAAGGTACAGAAATTGGCTCTTACTTACACGGTGCAAAAATAGGCGTGTTAGTTGCAGGTAAAAATGCTAGTGCAGAGACTTTGAAAAAAGTAGCAATGCATGTTGCTGCAAGCCGTCCAGATTTCCTTCGTCCAGAAGACGTTCCAGCTGTAGTAGTTGATCACGAACGCCAAATTCAAATTGAAATCGCAATACAATCTGGTAAACCAAAAGAGATCGCTGAAAAAATGGTTGAAGGTCGTATGAAAAAATTCACTGGCGAAGTGTCTTTAACTGGTCAGCCTTTTGTAATGGATCCATCTATTTCTGTTGGTGAATTCTTAAAACAAAACAGTGCTGATGTAGTTGAATTCGTACGTTTAGAAGTCGGTGAAGGTATTGAAAAAGAAGAAACTGATTTCGCAGCTGAAGTTGCAGCTATGACCAAATAGCTTGTTCTCGAAATAAAAAAGCAGATCTTTGATCTGCTTTTTTAATTTAAGGTATTCTATGACAATCAAAATTCATAAGACCAATGCGATGCGAATGTTGGATCGGGCTAAAGTAGCTTATAAAAGTCACGAATATCCAACTAATGGTTCTATTAGTGCTATAAATGTTGCAGAACTTTTAAATGAACCATTAAATAGAGTTTTTAAAACATTAGTCACAACAGTCAATGACAAGATTCATTTTGTCTTTTGTTTACCCAGTGAAGATGAGTTAGATCTGAAAGTAGCTGCTCAAATTGCAGGCGTAAAAAAAATTGAGATGTTAAAACAAAAAGCACTTTTTCCATTAACAGGATATGTTCACGGCGGTTGTTCTCCTATTGGAATGAAAAAACAATTCACAACTTTTATCCACGAGAGTGCAAAGAACTGGGAAAGCATTTATGTTTCAGGTGGTAAAATTGGTTTACAAATAGAAATCAACCCATTTGATTTAGCAAAGTTACTTGATGCACATTTCGCTTATTTCATCAAAACACATATTTCTAATTAATTCATTAAACAAAAATCACGCCTCATTTTTCGTCAATTTTTTACAAAAATTCGCAACGAATATCTTGGATAAATTGATCAACACTCTTCCAATCTGTATATTCTACTTCTTTCGTAGTATCTGTTTCTCCTCCCGTCAATCTCATAATGAGTTTAATCATATAACGATCGATCAAATTATAACGTGGATAACGTAACGCTCCAGCAAAAACTGCTTTTAAATGGGGTTGCCAAATTGAGGCAATTTTATGCAAATATTTTTTTATATAGGGATTGGTTTCGGGAGTATTTTTATTCGCTTTACGTGCAGTTAAATTCACACTAAAAAAAGCTGTTTTTTTATTATTCAAAATAATTCGATTTTTATTAATAAAATGAAATAAACTTGGATGAAAATGCCCATAACGAATTGCAGCTCCGATGATAATCACATCAAATTCTGCTAACGTTCCTTCAAATTTACTAATGTTTTCAACTTGGCAAGAAATAAAATGTTCAGCAAGATAGTTAGCGATCTTTTTTGTTTGACCATCTCGACTCAAATATAAAACGAGAATTTTCATATTGTGGTTTCTCCATCAAACTAATTATCTAGCATTCTTTAAATTAAAATTGCTGTATCATACCGCATAAAAATAAAATTAGCTTTATTTAACTTTTCGTTACAAATATGGATTTACCCTTTCTTCGCTTGCGTGTCGATAAAAAAAGCGTAAAATAATGGCGTTTTCATTATCCATTGTAAGGATGACTTTAAACAATACTTTAACAAGGGACTCCCCCTTGTTTTCTTTTTTATTTAACACGTAACCTGTCGTGAGGGTTACCACTGTAAAAGGATTACATTATGCCAATTATTACTTTACCTGATGGCTCCACTCGTCAATTTCCCCACCCCGTTACTGTTATAGAAGTTGCAGAAAGTATCGGGACAGGACTTGCTAAAGCAACAATTGCAGGACGTGTCAACGGAAGACGTTGCGATGCCTGCGACTTAATCACTAACGATGCCAACCTTGAAATCATTACTGCTAAAGATGAAGATGGATTAGAGATCATCCGTCATTCCTGTGCACATTTACTCGGACATGCGGTTAAACAGCTTTATCCTAATGCAAAAATGGCAATTGGTCCAACGATCGATAATGGTTTTTATTACGATATAGATTTAGATCATTCTTTAACTCAAGAAGATTTAGAAAAAATCGAAAACCGTATGCTTGAGTTGGCTAAAACAAACTACGATGTCATCAAAAAAACAATAACTTGGCAAGAAGCATTTGATACTTTCGCTACACGTTCTGAATCTTATAAACAAGAAATTTTGAACGAAAATATTGCTCGTACTGACTGCCCCGCTTTATATCATCATCAAGAATACATTGATATGTGCCGTGGTCCACACGTACCTAATATGCGGTTTTGTCATCATTTCAAATTAATGAAAATTGCAGGTGCTTACTGGCGAGGTAACAGTGATAACAAAATGTTACAACGCATTTATGGCACCGCATGGGCAGATAAAAAGCAACTCAGTACTTATTTACAACGTTTAGAAGAAGCTGCAAAACGGGATCACCGTAAAATAGGCAAAGCATTAGATCTATATCATATGCAAGAAGAAGCTCCAGGAATGGTATTCTGGCACCATGATGGCTGGACAATTTTCCGTGAACTTGAAACTTTTGTCCGTACTAAATTAAAAGAATATGATTATCAAGAAGTTAAAGGTCCATTTATGATGGATCGTATCCTTTGGGAACGCACTGGTCACTGGCAAAACTATGGAGATTTAATGTTCACTACTCAATCTGAGAATCGTGAATATGCAATTAAACCAATGAATTGCCCAGGCCACGTCCAAATTTTTAACCAAGGTTTAAAATCTTATCGTGATCTACCATTACGTATGGCAGAATTTGGTTCCTGTCACCGTAACGAGCCATCAGGAGCATTACACGGTTTAATGCGTGTACGAGGCTTCACTCAAGATGATGCTCATATCTTCTGCACTGAAGAACAAATTGAAGGCGAAGTAACTAACTGTATTCGAATGGTCTACGACATATATAAAACTTTTGGTTTTGAAAATATTGAAGTTAAACTCTCCACTCGCCCTGAAAAACGTATCGGTAACAATGAAATGTGGGATCGTGCCGAAGAAGGCTTAGCAAAAGCTTTAACTGCTAATGGACTGGAATATGAAGTTCAAAGTGGCGAAGGTGCTTTTTATGGACCCAAAATTGAATTTACTTTAAGAGACTGCCTCGATCGTGAATGGCAATGTGGCACTATTCAATTAGACTTTGCTCTTCCTGGTCGGCTTAATGCTACTTATGTTGCTGAAGACAACGAACGTAAAACACCAGTAATGATTCATCGTGCAATTTTAGGATCTATTGAACGTTTTATCGGCATTATTACTGAAGAATATGCAGGTTTCTTCCCTGTATGGTTAGCCCCAACACAAGCAGTAGTGATGAACATCACTGACAGTCAAGTAGATTACGTACAAAAAGTAGTAAAAACTCTTTCTGACGCAGGTCTTCGTGCAAAAGCAGATTTACGTAATGAAAAAGTAGGGTTTAAAATCCGTGAGCATACTTTACGCCGAGTGCCCTATATGCTCGTTATCGGTGATAAAGAACTTGCTGAAGGCAAAGTCGCTGTTCGTACTCGTAAAGGACAAGATCTAGGAACAATGACTGTAGATGAAGTTAAAACTTTATTGCAAAATCAAGTTCGTCATCGAGAATTAAAACTTAATGGTGAATAATAAATTTTATCGTAAAAAAAGAGTGGCAACATGTAATTGCCACTTTCTTTAGCGAAGAAATAAATGAATATTCATTTTAAGTTTTAAATAATTCTTTAAAATACAATAAAAAATCTTACTTTAATTATTAAAAAATAATTATCTATAATCATGCAAAGAATTTGAGAATGAATTTACATTCATTCTCAAATGATTGTTTGAAAAAACAAACATAAATATTATAAAAAATATTCTAAAACGACATGCATCCCAAAAGTCAAAAACAACCCTAGAACACATGTCAAAGTAAAGCTGTATTGTCTAAAGCTCTACAACACTACCTGTTTGGTAAGATTTCAATGCAGCCTCTGCAAGAGCAAGAGCCTTAAGACCATCATCAATCGTAGTTGGAGTTGACGTACCTTCTTTTAGTGTTTTAACAAACGCCTCTAACTCAATACGATAAGCATCAGCATACCGTTCAAGGAAGAAAAATTGTGGTTTTGCAGCATTTGAACCATTTTCACCTAAGAATTGAAGCGTATGTTCTAATTTATTACTCACTTGCAACATACCTTTTGAACCGAATGCTTCAATTCGTTGGTCATAACCATAAGAAGCTCGACGACTATTGGTAATAACGCAAATAGCTCCTGATTTAGTAGAAAGAGTGACACTTGCAGTGTCTATATCTCCTGCTTTGCCAATTTCAGGATCAACCATCACACTCCCAGTAGCATAAATATAAGTTGGCTCTTCATCTAATAGAAAACGAGCCATATCGAAATCATGAATCATCATATCACGAAAAAGACCACCTGAAACACTAATATAAGAAACAGGAGGCGGAGCTGGGTCTCGACTAGTAATAATTATAGTTTCTAACTGCCCAATACGACCATTTCTCATTTCTTCTTTTAACTGAGAAAATTGTGGATCAAAACGACGATTAAAACCGAGCATACAAGGAATACCGGATGTTTTAACTTTCTTTGCACAAGATCTTGCTGTTTCATAATTAAGATCCACAGGTTTTTCACAAAATACTGGTTTTTTCACTTCGACACAACGCAGAATCAACGGTGTATGAGTATTAGTTGAACTTGCAATAATATAGGCGTCGATTTTATCTCTGTATTCAACAGAAAAAGCCTCATCTTCAGTTAAAACTTTAGCACCTAAAGTATCTGCAAGATTCTTAGCATTTTCAGGAAAAACATCAACAACAAAAGAAATTTTTGCACCATTAACATTATTCACAGCAAGGCTATGAACTTTGCCAATTCGTCCTGCACCAATCAAACAAAAATTTAACATAAATCACCCCTTTCTTCTTTTTAAAGTATCTAAAAGTACAGCAAAGATAATAATTGCTCCTTTCACTATTTGTTGCCAATAAGGATCTACACCTAATAGATTAAGTCCCTTATTAACAGTACCGATGATTAATGCTCCAACAACACACATCATCACTGTTCCTACACCACCTGCTAAAGAAATACCACCGATTACTGCAGCTGCAATAGCATCTAATTCCCAAGCAAGACCATAAGATGGATTTCCTGCATATGTTCTTGTAGCAAGCATTGCACCAGCAAGACCTGCTAGTGCACCTGCAAAGATGTAAACAATCATTAAAGTTTTTCTAACACTGATACCTGAAATGCGTGCAGCAGTTTCATTCCCTCCAATAGCATAAATATGTCTACCAAGTTTGGAACGGCTTAAAATAACATGAGATAACACAACAACAATGGCATAAATAAAAACAAGACCTGGGACACCAAATAATTTAAAATCAGCAATCCAAGTGAAGTATTCTGCACTAGCATCAATTGGACGACCACCAGATACAATTTGAGCCACACCGCGTGCAATAGTCATCATACCTAAAGTTGCAATAAATGGTGGAATCTTACCGCGAGCAATGAAGACACCATTAATAGCACCACAAACAATACCTGCTAAAATCGCAACTCCAAAGCCTGCAACTGCCGCTAAAACACTATTTGCAGCAGAAACAACTAATGCAGCACAAACAGATGAAAGTGCTGCAACAGAACCTGATGATAAGTCAATCCCTGTAGTAATAATCGCAAAAGTTACACCAATAGAAATAATCCCAAACATAGAGACTTGCTCCATAATGGAAAGCATCGTACGTAATGAAAAAAAACCGTCAACAAAAATAGAAAGAATCGCAAATAATAGAATTAAAATTATAAGCATACCGTAAGTGTCTAACATACTTTTAATATTGATCATTTTCATATCCATAATGTACTCCATATTGTTTAAGAATAAGTTTCGGAAGCAAGATGCATAATTTTCTCTTGAGTTGCTTCATTTTTTTCTAGAAAACCGGAAACATGCCCTTCTGCCATTACCATAATACGATCACTCATCACTAATAATTCCAGCATATCTGATGAAATCATGATTATCGCTTTACCAAGTTTTGCAAGTTCAGTCATTAAGCGATAAATTTCTGCTTTTGCACCAACATCAATACCTTTCGTTGGTTCATCTAAAATTAAAATATCAGGGTCAAGTACTAATGCTCTACCAATTAATACTTTTTGTTGATTTCCTCCCGAAAGCTTACTAGTAATAACTTCAACATTTGTGGCTTTAATACGTAATGCTTCTTTTTGCTTCTCTGCTGTTTGAGTGGCTAACTTATTAGAGACTAACCAATTTTCGATATAAGGTGTGAGATTTGGAATAATAATGTTATCAGTGATGCTCATGTTGAGAAAAAGTCCTGTTAATTTTCGATCTTCTGTCACCCAACCAATATGATATTTTTGAGCATCAAGTGGAGATTCAACTTTGATTTCTTTACCGTGCATAATAATTTTGCCACTAGTTGAAGGAGTATAACCGTATAAACATTCTGCAATATTAGATCGACCAGCACCTACTAAACCTGCTATCCCTAAGATTTCTCCTTTATGTACCTTAAAATTTACATTTTCAAATATACCTGCAAGACAAAGATTTTGTACTTCAAGCAATACTTCATCACTGATTTCAATTTCTTCTTTGGCGTACATATCACTCATACTTCGCCCAACCATTGCTTCAATGAGTTTATCTTTAGTCATATCTGCCATGTTCCAAGTACCAATATAATTACCATCACGTAAAACTGAAACACGATCAGAAACAGCAAACACCTCATCTAATTTATGAGAAATAAAAATAATTGCTATACCTCGATTTTTTAATTTTTCAACAATGTGATAGAGTTGTAGTACTTCACTTTCAGTTAGTGATGTAGATGGTTCATCCATTAAAATTATTTGAGCATTATTAGAAACAGCTGTAGCAATAGCAACTAATTGAGCTTGAGCTACAGAAACGTGACTCATCTTAACAGTAACATCCATAGGAATGCCAAGTTCTTTTAAAACTTGAGAAGCTTCTTTGTCCATTGCCTCATTATCTAATAGACCATTATGAGTAATTTCACGCCCTAAGAAGAAATTTTCAGCAATAGTGAGATTTGTGGCAGGACTAATTTCTTGTGGCACCATAATGAGCCCCCGAGCAATTGCTTCAATTGGGCGTTTGGGGCTAAAAGGTTTGTCATTAAACAACATTTTACCACCATCATCTGGAATATATATCCCATACAACACTTTCATTAATGTAGATTTCCCTGCACCATTTTCTCCCATCAAAGCATGCACTTCTCCTTTGCGAATATCAAGATTCACTTTATTTAATGCTTTTACACCTGGAAAAGTTTTACTAATATTTTTAAGCGATAAAATAACTTCATTACTTCGTGACATAACGACCTCCAAAGTATTAAGGCTCGTATTTTTCTTGAAAATTCATATAGTAAAAAAAGGCAGAAAATTCATAACTTTCTGCCATACGTTTTTCTATCTTATGAACTGCTTTTTATTCTCTATAGTAATGATCTGGAATGGAACATTGATAATATGCTCTACTTTCAACCCTTTCGATAATTGATGAGCGGCTTTCGCAGCTTCAGTTCCTTGCCCTGTTGCATCTTGATAAATAGTTGCATCTAAACCTTTACCTAAATAATCTAAAGCATCTGGTGTACCATCAACACCTACCACAATAAAATCTTCATCTTTTACACCAGCTTTATTTAAAGCAAGTAAAGCACCAATTGCCATTTCGTCATTATTCGAAGAAATTACATTTAAATTTTTATTACTTTGCAACCAGTCTTCTGCAATTGCTAAACCACGATCTCTTTCCCATTTTCCTTCTTGTTCTGCAAGAACTTTAATATTATTTGTTTTGGAAAATACATCTTTATTACCTTTAGTACGATTTACTTGTCCATCTAAACCGAGAGGACCAAGCAATATACCGACACGACCTTCTTTTCCATTTAAAGCTTTTTTAATGTATTCACCTTGAAGGTGACCTGCTTGTACCTCATCGGAACCAACATAAGTTGCAACATATTTCATATCCTTATCAAAAGGACGACGGTTTACAACAATTAATGGAATGCCTGCTCTCTTTAGTTTTAATGCGATAGGACGCAAACTATTACGATCAATCGGATGAACTATAACAGCATTAACCTTTTGCTCAATAAAGTTCTCAATATTATTGAGCATTTTCGCACTATCATTATTAGCATCAGCAAATTCAATGATTACATCATCATTAGCTTCATCGTAATTTTTAATTGCATCAATAACATAGGTAAACCATTTATCGGCGAAAGTAGAAACAGCAGCACCAATAACAATATTATCTTTGGCAATAATAGGTTGACTTAAACTAAGAGAAAAGACAGTGATAAAAATAAATTGTTTGAATTTCATTGTGATCATCTCCCAAAACAGTGAAAGGATAAGTTTTAGTAGAACTAAAACTAAGAGTTTTTAGTGAACAACAGTCAAAAAAGATGATTTGTTATTCTCTAAAATCCATACATCAAAATTAAAATTCAAGTGTAAGGATACTAGTTTTAAAAACAAAAATCAAAATAAAAATTCTAAAAAATAAAAATAGAAAAAAAATTTGATATTTTTAAAATAGTCATTAGAATGTTCACAAATAATTTAATGATGAGGAGTCAGCATATGGAAAATCGTTTTCTTCCATTTAGTTTTGAAACTAATCGTCCTTTTGATATCGCATGTCTCGGTCGCTTAGCAGTTGATCTTTATGGACAAACTCAAGGAGTTGGCTTAGAAAAAACCCCAGCATTTAGTAAATATCTTGGAGGAAGTAGTGCAAATATTGCTTTGGGAACAGCAAGATTAGGTTTGAAATCAGCAATGATCTCACGTGTAGGCGATGAACAAATGGGGCAATATTTAGTTGATACTTTAGCATTTGAAGGGTGTGATACATCGCAAATAATTAAAGATAAAGAACGTCTAACAGGACTCGTATTCTTGGCATTAAAAGATCAAGAGCGATTTCCACTACTTTTTTACCGTCGTGATTGTGCAGATATGGCCATATGTGAAGATGATATAAAAGAAGATTTTATTAAAGATTGTAAAGCCCTTTTAATTACAGGCACTCATCTTTCTCAAGAAACTGTTTTAAAAGC
Source organism: Actinobacillus sp. (assembly GCA_020026055.1). Classification (GTDB taxonomy): domain Bacteria; phylum Pseudomonadota; class Gammaproteobacteria; order Enterobacterales; family Pasteurellaceae; genus Actinobacillus_C. The sequence continues at coordinate 8,858 of JAHHRA010000015.1, read as the reverse complement.
TTCACGTAAAGCTCTTTATTTAGCTAAAAAACACAATACAAAGACTATATTAGATATTGATTATCGTCCTGTACTTTGGGGATTAACAAGTACTGGCGATGGTGAGACACGTTATATCGCAAGTAATGAAGTTAGCCAGCATTTACAAAACCAGTTACCACTTTTCGATTTAATTATTGGTACTGAAGAAGAATTTATGATCGCAGGTGGGGTGGAAAATGATTTAATTGCGTCATTAAAAGCTGTCCGAAATATTACTAAAGCGGTGCTAGTGTTAAAAATAGGTGCATTAGGTTGCCAAATTTTAGATGAAAATATTCCAGATAATTTAGATAGTTTGCCTATTTTTAAAGGAGAACAAGTAGAAGTATTAAATGTTTTAGGAGCAGGTGATGCTTTTGCATCAGGTTTAATTTATGGTTTGATGATAGGGAAAAACTATCAAGAATCAGCAAAAATAGCCAACATTTGTGGGGCGATAGTAGTTTCTCGTCATGCTTGTTCTGCAGAAATGCCAACACCAATTGAATTAGCTTATTGGTTAGAAAAAAGTTCTAACGGAGAAACTCGTCCAGATCTTGATGAACAACTACAACATCTGCATCGTGTGACTTGTCCTCGTCCAAATTGGCAAGAACTGTGTGTACTTGCTTTTGATCATCGCAGTCAATTTGAAGAGTTAGTAATTAAACAAGGTAAATCAACTAAAAAAATCGATGAATTAAAAACTTTAGTTTTTAATGCGTTAGAAGAGGTAGAAATAGAACATCCAAATTTACAAGGCAAATTAGGAATTCTTGCTGATAATACCTATGCAAAACAAGTGCTTGCTAATGCTAGTGAACGCACACCAGCATGGTGGGTTGGTCGTCCAGTAGAACTACCCGGTTCTCGCCCACTAAGTTTTGATCGTACTGATAGTTTAGGTTCGACACTTTCTGCCATTCCATTACAACAAACAATCAAATGTTTAGTATTCTACCATCCAGATGACAACATTGAGATGCGATTAGAACAGGAAAAACGATTACTTGAACTTTATGAAGCTGTTCGAAAAAGTGGACATGAATTATTACTAGAAATCATCTATCCGCCTGAAATAGCAGAAAATACACTAAATAATGTAGATAAAGACAATGATTCAGCAATTCTTCGTACTATTTGCCGTTTGTATAATATTGGAATTAAACCACAATGGTGGAAATTAGCAGATCTTCGTAAACAAAACTGGGACGAATTGGCCAAAATTATTGAACGTTATGATCCATTTTGTCGTGGTGTAGTCTTGCTTGGTTTAAATCAAACTGAAGAAGCTTTAATTGCTCAATTTAAAAATGCGAATAACTCAATTGTTAAAGGTTTTATGATTGGTAGAACTGTATGGCAAAAACCACTCGAAGACTATTTATCAGGAACTATCAATTCCCAAAATGCCAAAAATCAAATCAAAAATAATTTTATTCGTTTAGCACAAGCTTGGTTAAATCGTAAAAGCTAGGGAGGAATACATGTCAAAAGAAACTATTCGTTTAACAATGGCACAAGCTCTAGCACGTTATTTAGCAAGTATTCAAATTGAAGATGAAGAGGGAAATCTAACTTCATATGTAGCAGGTATGTGGGCTATCTATGGGCATGGCAACGTATGTGGATTAGGAGAAGCAATGGCAAGTTTAAAAGACGCTGATGCTAATAGGACTTTCCGCCCGAAAGGTTTCCCTGTTTACCGTGGACATAATGAACAAGGTATGGCACACGCTGCTATCGCTTATGCAAAAGCTAAAATGCGTCGTCAAATTATGGCTGTTACTTCCAGCATTGGACCTGGAGCAACAAATATGATTACCGCAGCTGCTCTTGCTTACGTGAATCGTCTACCTGTTTTACTTTTGCCAGGAGATATTTTTAATCATCGAGCTCCTGATCCAGTTTTACAACAAAGTGAAAATTTTACTGCTGGGGATCTGAGTGTGAATGATTGTTTTCGTAATGTTTCTCGTTATTTTGATCGTATTACTACGCCAAGCCAGTTATTAACTGCATTACCTCGTGCGATGGCAATATTAACAGATCCTTTGAATTGTGGACCTGTAACTTTATCGTTACCACAAGATGTACAAGCTCAATCTTATGATTATCCTTTAGAATTTTTTAAGCCATATCCATTAAAGATTCGCAGACAATTAGCAGATCCTCGAGATTTAAGTTTAACTGTTGATTTAATTAACCAAGCCCAAAAACCATTAATTATTTCAGGTGGTGGTGTTTTATATAGTCAATCAGAAAAGCTTTTGAGTGAATTTAGCAATAAATATCGGATTCCTGTAGCAGAAACTCAAGCTGGAAAATCTGCTCTTTCTTGGCAACATCCTTTTAATGTCGGATCAATAGGTGTTTTAGGCTCTCCAGCATCAAACGAACTTGCTAGAGAAGCAGATTTAATCATTGCTGTTGGAACTCGCTTGCAAGATTTCACTTCAGGATCTAATGCTCTATTCTCTCGAGCAAAAATTTTAGCTTTAAATGTTTCACCACTTGATGCGACTCGTAGTGATGCTTATGGAGTTTTAGGGGATGCGAAGTTAAGTTTAGAATATTTACTTAAAAATCATATCACTTATCGCAATGTAAAATGGAGTAACAGAGCAGAAAGATTAGCTAAAGGATGGAGTAACAGAGTTTATGAATTAACAACGCAACCAGTAATAGATACTTTACCATATGATGCAGAAGTGATTGGTGCAGTACGAGATAGCCACGAAAATTCACCACAAAATGATGTCGTAGTTTGTGCTGCAGGAACTTTGCCTGCTGAACTACATAAATTATGGAGAGCAGATGGTGCAGGTAATTATCATGTGGACTACGGTTATTCTTGTATGGGTTATGAAATTGCTGCAGGAATGGGAGTTAAGATGGCTCGTCCTTATCAAGAAAGCATCGTTATGATTGGCGATGGTTCTTATATGATGATGAATAGTGACATCGCAACTGCTCAAATGCTTGGACAAAAAATGATTATCGTAGTTTTAGATAATCATGGTTTTGGGTGCATCAATCGTCTTCAAACTGCTAGTGGCTCACCAAATTACAACAATCTGTTGGAACATTGCGTACCAGAAGGTGGCAAAGATGTGCATATTGATTTTGCAAAGCATGCTCAAAGTATGGGGGCTTATGGTAAAAAAGTAGCTAACGTAAAAGAATTGAGAGTAGAAATGCAATTAGCTCGTAAACGTAAAGGAGTTTCTGTATTAGTCATTGAAACTACTCATAATCGCACAACTGAAGATGGTGGTGCTTGGTGGGAAGTGGGGATCCCAGAAGTATCTATTTTCCCTGCTGTTAATACTGCTTATGAACGTTCTTTACAACAAAAAGAATTACAACGCCATTAAGATTATAAGGAGAACACAATGAGTTTAGACGTTAAAATTGGAATTAATCCAATAGGTTGGAGTAATGATGACTTACCTTCTCTTGGTGGAGAGACACCATTAGAAACGACTTTAAAAGAAGGTGCTGCTATCGGTTATCAAGGATTTGAATTAGGAAATAAATTTCCGAAAAACGGAGTAGACCTTAAAAATAAGTTAAATGAATATGGTGTAGTTTGTGTATCAGGTTGGTATTCAGCGAATCTTGCACGTTTAGAAGATTGGGACTTAGAAAAAGAAAAGTTTGCTTGCCGTCAGGATATGGAAAAACTTGCTTATAATGGTTGTAAAGTTATGGTGTATGGCGAAGTGGGACATAGCGTGCAAGGAGCAATAAAAACACCTGTCTCTCAACGTCCACAATTTGTAACTGACAAACAATGGCAAGAATATGCTCACCGTGTGAATGCATTTGGAGCATTTTTACAACAAGAATATGATATCACTATCGCCTACCATCATCATATGGGTGCTTATGTGGAGAGCTTGCAAAACATTGACAAGTTCATGAATTTAACTGATCCAAAACATGTAGGTCTGTTATTTGACACAGGGCATTGTTGGTTTGGGCAAGCAACCAATTCAGCAATTAAAAACGCTCAAATCGATGTATCCAAAACCTTAGAAAAATATATCGACCGTGTAATCCACGTCCACTTAAAGGATGTACGATTGCCAATTTTAACTGATATTCGTAATCGCAACCGTTCCTTCCTCGACGCAGTGTTAGCAGGAGGATTCACTATCCCTGGAGATGGAGTAATTGATTTTGATCGTATTCTTCAAATTCTATCTCAACATAATTATAAAGGCTGGTTAGTAGTAGAAGCTGAACAAGATCCTAAATTAGCACCATCATATGCTTTCGGCAAAGCAGGGTTTGACTATGTCCAAAATCTAGTGGAAAAATATAGATAGGGAACTTTATGAATTATTCTCAAAAAAATTTACATCGAAAAGCGGCAACCGAACCACTAATTCAAAATGTAACTCCCGAAAATGTTGGCTGGCGATACGTAGGCTTCCAAGCTATCGTATTAAAAGCAGGAGAAAGTTTTAAGTTTGAATCACTTGAAACACAAGAACAATGTTTCACTATTTTGATAGGTAGAATAAATTTGCAAGTTGGAGAGAAATGTTTTACTAATTTAGGTGATCGAAAGTCAGTTTTTGAAGAAAAATCCCCTTATGCTGTATATGTTCCACCAAAGTGTGTAGTAAAAATTAAAGCATTAACAGATTGTGAAATAGCTATTTCTAAAGCTCCTGCTGTGGGATTATACCCTGTACGCTTAATCTTACCAAATGAAATGAAACGCACTGTACGAGGAAATGGCTCAAACACTCGTTATATTTGCGATATTTTACCTGAAACTGCTGTCGCAGAAAGTTTATTAGTAGTTGAAGTGATTACCCCAGCTGGAAATACTTCTTCATATCCACCCCATAAACATGACCAAAATACAAGTATTGAAACTTTATTGGAAGAAACTTACTACCACAGACTCAATCCAAAACAGGGTTTTGCATTCCAAAGGATTTATACAGAAGATAGAACATTGGATATGACTGTAACAGTCGAGAACCAAGATGTTGTTTTAGTCCCTAAAGGACATCACCCAGTAGGAACTGTGCATGGTTATGATCTTTATTATCTAAACACTATGGCTGGACCTGAACGCCATTGGGCTTTTGTAAACGACCCTAAACACGAATGGTTGACTAAATAATGTATTAAATAGCGATTAGGTTAATATTCAGTTATATTGCCACTATTCATTTATAACATTGAGAGAAATAAATATGGACAATAAAAATACTCCTTATTCAGATGTAAAAAGTTTTCTAAACGCTATAGAAGTCAATTATTTTAACTTACCAAAACGCTTACAAAGTATTGCGAGAGAATTACATTTTCATAAAGAAAGCGTCGCTTTTATGAGTGTCAATGAACTAGCTGCTTTATTAGAAGTTTCCCCTTCCGCACTAGTTCGTTTTGCAAAAACTTTAGGATTTTCTGGTTTTGCTGAAATGAAAGCTTTATTTCAACAAAATGTCGCTGATCAAATTTCAGTAGACAAATATAGCGGACGGATAAAAGCGTTACAAAAACAAGAAATTTTACAAAGTGAACAATACCCTTATTGTAATTTCATATCTGATATTGTTCAAAATAATTTAGTCAATTTACAGGTCTTAAAACATTCTAAATTACAACAAGCATTACATGAAGCAATGGAAATTCTAATAAAAAGTAAAACTATTTGGATTATCGCAGCAGGACGTTCTTTTGCAGCAGCAGCTTACTTTACTTATCTTTTGCGCTATACAAAAAAACAAATTCATTGGATTAATGGACTTTGTTTTAATCATGAGAATCAATTGAAATCTATTAACAAAGAAGATGTCGTTTTCATTATTTCTTATGCACCATATGCTAAAGAAAGTGTAGTTGCTGCTAAAGTAGCAAATAAAAAAGGAGCAGAAATAATTACGATCACCGACAGTCATTTAAATGACATTAGTAAATTATCTAATGTGACTTTAGAGATTCACGAACATAGTAGTTTTGGTTTTCGTGCTTTAACTAACACCATGTGTTTACTACAAATATTATTTTTAATGTATGCAAAACATACAGAAATGAATAATGTAGAAACTAAGTAAGGTAACATTACTTACGGAGAAAATTTATGATCAATATCGCAATTGTAGGTTTAGGTCGTCTTGGTAAATCCCATGCAACAATTATAAAAAAGCAACTAGATAATGTAAATCTTGTTGCAGCAGTATCACCTATTGAAAATGAAAGATTATTTGCTAAACAAAAATTAGCATTAACAGATAATGCAATATTTGAAAGTTTAGAATCATTATTAAACTCCCCATTACAAAATAAAATTGATGCAATCGCATTAGTTACTCCAACAAGTTTGCATGCTGAACAAGCTATCACAGTATTAAAAGCGGGCAAACACTTATTTGTGGAAAAACCACTAGCATTAAATGTTGAAGATTGCGAAAAAGTATTAAAAGTTTATGCTGAAACAAAAAAACTACATCCAAATCAAATTGCATTTGTCGGTTTTGTGCGTAGATTTGACGAAAGTTACTTAGCAGCTAAACAAACTCTTTTGGCAGGCGAAATAGGAGAAGTCTTTTATATTCGTTCTCAAACCTGTGATCGTTATGATCCATCAGGTTTTTTTGTCAAATTTTCCAAAACTTCTGGCGGATTGATTTTAGATTGTAATGTTCATGATATTGATCTTGCTCGTTGGTTTCTGCAGGATAAACAAGGAAGATCTCCAAAAGCTCTTACTTTTCATGCTATAGGTTCTGCTAATATTTATCCAGAATTGAAAGAATTTGATGATTCTGATAATGCAGTTTCAACTGTCGGCTTTGAAGGCGGAAAATTTGCTAATTTCTACGCTTCTCGCACTTTTGCACATGGGCATGAAACAACAACAGAGATAATTGCTAGCAAAGGTAAATTATTAATTGGTCAAGGAGCCGCATTGAATCGAGTCGTAAAAAGTGATGCTACAGGAGTTAGTTACCAGGCTTTACCAGATTTTGTTGCCCGATTTCATTCAGCATTTATTAAACAACTACAATCTTTTGTAGATAACTGTGAGGGCCAAATTGATGACAATTACGCTACTTTAGAAGATGCTCTTGAAGCGACTAGAATTGGAGTAGCCTTAACATCATCATTAAAATCAAAAAGTTAAGGAGTATTTATGGTTATCATTCATCATTACATTGACGGAAAATCATACTGTCAAACAAATGCCAAAACACAAGCAGTTTTTAACCCAGCAACAGGACAACAAATTGCGGAAGTTCAATTAGCTGATAGTGAATGCGTAGACTTAGCAGTCAAAAAAGCCAAAGTAGCTTTTCAAAAATGGTCACAAGTTGCAGCGATCCGCAGAGCAAGAGTGTTAATGAAATTTTTACAATTATTAAATGAAAATCATGACAAACTAGCACATGCAATTACTAAAGAACATGGAAAAGTGTTTACTGATGCCAAAGGTGAAATTATGCGTGGAATTGAAATAGTTGAATTTGCCATTGGTATTCCACAGCTTTTAAAAGGTGATTTTTCCGAAAATGTATCAGGTAACATTGATAATTGGGTTATGCGTCAACCATTAGGTGTTGTTGCAGGTATTACACCATTTAATTTTCCAGCGATGGTACCAATGTGGATGTTTCCAGTCGCAATTGCCTGTGGTAACACTTTTGTTTTAAAACCAAGTCCAAATAATCCAACAGCAAGCTTAATAATTGCTGACTTACTGAAACAAGCAGGGCTTCCTGATGGCGTATTTAATGTAGTCCAAGGAGATAAAATTGCAGTAGATGCACTAATTGAACACCCTGATGTCAAAGCAATTTCATTTGTGGGTTCAAGTCCAATTGCAAACTATATTTATGAACAATCGGCTCACTTTGGTAAACGAGTTCAAGCCCTGGGTGGGGCTAAAAATCATATGGTAATTATGCCAGATGCAGATATTGAAAAAACTTGTGATGCTTTAGTGGGAGCAGCTTATGGCAGTGCAGGTGAGCGTTGTATGGCAACTTCTATAGCTGTTTTTGTTGGTGGAGTTGGTACAAAAATCTTACCTATTTTAAAAGAAAAAATTGCGATGTTAAAAATTAAAAATGGTGAGTATCTTGATGCTGATATGGGACCAATCATCAATCAAGCAGCACTTGATAGAATTAAAAGTTATATAGCCTCAGGAGTTGAAGAAGGAGCAACTTTAGAAATTGATGGTCGAACTTTTGAAGTTGCTGAAAAAACAGATAAAAAAGGTTATTGGATTGGAGCAACGCTATTTACAAGTGTTACTCCAAGGATGAAAATTTACCGAGAAGAAATTTTTGGTCCCGTGCTAGCATGTGTAGATGTTAACAATCTTGATGAAGCAATAACTTTAATTAATTCTCATGAATTTGCAAATGGTACAGCTTGTTTTACTTCCAGTGGTTTTGTTGCTCAAAAATTTGCTCGTAACATTGAAGTTGGTATGGTTGGAATTAATGTACCAATCGCTGTACCAATGGCATGGCAAGGATTTGGAGGTTGGAAACGTAGTTTATTTGGTGATATGCATGCTTATGGTGAAGAAGGGGTGCGTTTTTACACTCGCCAAAAATCAATTATGCAACGTTGGTCAGAAAATATCGTTGAAGGTGCAAGTTTTGTGATGCCAACATCTGAATCTTAATTTATACTCAATGTAGAAATACTACTTCAATTACTTACACTTCAAAAATTATACATAATTTTTGAAGTGTTTTTTATAAGCTAACTAATTAAAAAATTAAATTAAAAATTTATCAACTACAAAATAAAAGGCTCAACTTTTTTATCCGTGTAATAAGTATTCAATTGATTTC
>JAHHRA010000014.1 GCA_020026055.1 Actinobacillus sp. | reverse complement strand
GCTGTTTTCACACTTCCTGCTTGAACAAGGCTTGTGTCATTTGGGTCGAGACCATCTGTTAAAGCAACGCCAACATTATTACCAAAAGTTTTCTTCGCCGCAGCATCACCTATGTTTGTACCATCTTTTTTCAAGAAGTTTTCAAAAATAAGTCCTTTAGTAATATTATGTTGAGCATTATTAACATCATCGCCAACTAAGCCTGTAAAAGTATCTTTGAGTTGTTTAAGGTTAATAGCATCAGTATCTAATATTCCTGCTTTTAAGTTGATGATTCTTTTGTTATATCGTGTGTCCCCACTATCACCAACAGAAACAACATCAGTTTCAGTGTTTTTAGTTTTTGACATATATCCTAAAGCAACAGAATTTGCTCCCGTTGCTGTAGCTGAATATCCCATTGCAGTAGCGTACTGACCAAATGCTCCCGCGAGATGCCCTACTGCTAAACTTCCCGTCGTTGAAGCATTAGCCTTTTTACCTACTGCAGTAGATTGAGCTCCACTCGCCCAAGCATCATTACCTAATGCAGTAGCTTGATCATTTTCTGCTTTACTCCCTGAGCCATAGGCACTAGCACTCCATCCGCTAGCAGTTGACATATTACCTACCGCAGTCGTATAATCTGCACTGACTATGCCCCATCCTGCACCATAAGCATTGTCATAAGCGTAGGCATTTCCCATTAAAGCAATATTTATACTCGCAACAAGTGTTAGCAAGCTAAGTGCTTTTACTGATGTAGTTGTAGATAAAGTTTTAGATTTGGTTTTGCTTTTAGCAAACTCACTAACGACAACGCAGGCAGCATGCACTACGCTGTAAATAACTTTGTAGATATGATTCATGATATGACTTCCAAATAAATAAACAAAAAAAGAATGAAGATAGAAGATAAAAGTAACGGAAACTCTAGTAAATTTTCCCGTGCATTCTACTCTTTTTTTAATAGTTTTTTGCTATTTATTTGATTGGCAAAATAAATCATAATTTACATCAATTCTTCATGCAAATAGCTTGTGACGCTATTTACTTCTTCCACGACAACGGCTGATACTGATTATTTTTTTTAAGACTATGTCATTAATAAAAATGATATCAACAGAAATGCAACACCAACGGGAAGTATGCTGTTTAGCAATAGCTTTTCTTATTTTTGCGAATCAAAACGATTGTTTTTTGGCTAGCTTGAGTTCATTAACATGCTGAATTGAGTTCATTAACATGCTGAAATTCACTAGACTGTGTTATTCCACTTCAGGAAACAGCATTGCCAAGACGTCGCAAGTAACACGGCGAGATTTGCCTTGGTATGGGTAAACATGCATCAACATCGCAGGGTTGAAATTAGCTTCGATCACGCCCCAAGATTCAAGATTTTTTTCCGCATTTTGGTGATAGTCAGAAACGATCAAATCCACACCGCAGATAGTAGCTCCTAAAGCTTGGCTGATTTGCACAGCAAGTGCTTTGTAACTTGGATGCATTTCGTCAGTCATATCAATGCTGTCCCCTCCTGAGCTGATGTTGGAATTAGCACGCAGGTAAACAATTTCACCACGTTTTGGAATATCGTCAGGGCTTAAACCCTGTGCTTTGAGATGAAGAGATTCAATGTCGCCAAGTTCAATGTCTGCTAATGGTGTACGTTTGCCATCACCACGAAGTGGATGCTGGTTTTTGTGACGAATGAGGGTGCGGATATCGCTTTTGCCATCACCTTCTACGTTGGCGGGAATACGTAAAAGCACAGCGGGGCATTGCTCACCAATAACAAAAAAGCGGTATTCAGTTCCTACGAGGTAATCTTCAAGTAGAATAGTGCGATCTTCTTTAAAGGCAAGATCGCAAGCTCGCTCGAAATCTTCAGCATGATGCGTGCCTTGTGGGAAAATACTGATGCCTAAACCGAAATTAGTGGATTTAGGTTTCACTACTAAAGGCTTGCCTTGGCAGGCGGTGAAACAGGCTTTAGCACTTTTAGCATCGCTAAATTCTAAGCTTGCGGGAACATTAAAACCTGCAGCCTGTAGGATTTTTTTAGTGACAACTTTATTCTCCATTATTAACGGTGCGATGTAACTATCTTTACTGGTCATATTGCCGTTTTTGACGTACTCAATGTGATCACCAAATTGCAATTTTAAGAAATTGTCCTGTTCATCTAAAATTTCCACTTTGATACCACTGACGATGGCATCGACCATCAAAGTTTGAGTAGACAATTCCATATTAGCAAAGGCATCGAGGCAAAAATATTGTGCCATCGCCTCAGCTTTATATTGGCGAGCAAGTGTCGCACCCAATTTTTCGTATCCGCCTGCTTCTTCGATGGCTGCCACGACTTTAGCACAAAGCGTTTGGCTTGGATCGGCAAATTGTGCTCGCTTTAATCTTGCGAAATTTTTGACGAAATTTGGGGCGTGCAAATCATCAAGCATCGCCAAAAGCTTATCTAGGATCGCCTCACCCTCGCTTTGAAATAGCGTTGGTTGGCGAGGATCTTCTAAGGCAACAGCATCCAAGCGAGCTTTGCCCAATTCTACCTCAGCTTGTGAGCCAGATTCTTCTAACCAAAGCATCAGCAAAATGAAGTAGTGAATAAAGGTTGCATCATCCTCATGCATTCCATAAGCATCAAAAGGATTGAGATCGAAAAGGCGAAATTCAATATACTGAATGCCTGTAGTGAGTAAATCTCGTGCTTTATTTGCTCCTCGTAAACGTGCATTGCTGTAAAATTCTTTTTCTGCCTGCAATTTACCAATGTTTACCCAATGTTCAAGAGTAGCAACGTATGCTGGCAAGTTATCGTAAGATACTATAATTTCAGGTGCATTAACATAGCCGTAATGACTAGAACGCAGACTTCGCACGTATTGCCCTGCTTTTAGTGGCGACTCGTTGTGAAAATAACTCGCATCAACTGTTGGCGTAGCGGCGAGCAAATACACTAAGATCCATTGGTAACGCAAGAAATTACGTGTCATTTTAAGGTAAAGCTGATTTTGAAACTCGACTAAGGTTTGTCCCTGCCCAATAACGCTATGCAATTCGCGAATAAATTCCGTTGAAAGTTGGAAGTTATAATGAATGCCGCTTACCATTTGCTTTTTCTTGCCGTAACGTGCCACTAAGCGTTGACGATAAGCAACGTCAGCAGGATCATCTAATTTCGCAACTTGAATTTGGTTATCATCGGGTAGATAGGGTGGCATGCTAAATGGGAAAATGTATTCATCGACAGGCAAATTTCGCAACACAATTTGATGAATCGCCGATAACCAACGCATCGTATCCTTGATGCTCGTGTTCGGCGGTGTAATCAATTCCAATTGGCTTTCCGCAAAATCAGTTTGAATGTAAGGGTGAAAACGACGATTGCCAAATACAGAAGGATGTGATGTAGTAGCAAGTTCGCCGTTTTGCCAAATGCGTTGGCTTTCTTTTTCAAGACCATAACGCCCTTGTTGAAAAAGTAAGGTTAACTGATGTTGCTTAATCGTCGATTGAATATTCATTTCCGCCTCCAGTGGAAAAGTGAAAGGAAATTGGGAAAATCTTAACCGTTTTCTTTGGCGTGATTTAAAGTATAGCGAGGGATTTCGACCACCAAATCCTCTTTGCCAATTTGACACTGGCAACTCAAGCGACTTTCCATCGTAATTCCCCACGCTTTATCGAGCATATCTTCTTCTTGGTCGCTACTTTCATTAAGACTATCAAAACCTTCTTGGATCACTACATGACAGGTGGCGCAAGCACCAACACCACCGCAAGCGTGGTCAATTTCCACACCTGCAGCCAAAGCAGTGCCTAATAAATTTGCCCCTTCAGCGACTTCAACGACTGCTCCTTCTGGGCAAATTTCTTCATGAGGTAAAAAAATCACTTTTGGCATGGTTTTTCCTTTATTTCACTAAATTGTCAATTTTATCAAAATGTTGTCCTGTTAACGCCGCACGAACAGATTGATCCATTCGCTTAGCAGCAAAAGCTTGGGTGACGTTCTCCAACTGTTGAATACCTGTTTTGATTTCTGGCATTGTTCCCGTCGTTACTAAAGCGTCAAGACTCGACATCGCTTGCTGAATCTGAGCTAGTTCTTCTTCGCTCAGCAAATCCGCATCTTGTTTCAAAGCGGAATGAATAGCTTCTAGTGTCCGCTTCGCTTCAAGACGTTGCTCGGCAAGCTGACGATGTTCAATATCGGCTTGAGCATTTGTCACTGCACTTTGCAACATTTGCGTGATTTCATCGTCACTCAAGCCATAAGATGGTTTTACTTGGATGCTAGCTTGCACGCCAGTGGATTTTTCCATCGCAGTCACACTGAGTAAACCATCGGCATCAACTTGATAAGTTACTCGCACTTGTGCAGCCCCTGCTACCATTGGTGGAATACCTTTGAGACTAAAGCGTGCCAATGAACGACAATCATCAACCAATTCTCGTTCACCCTGCACTACGTGGATGCTCATACCTGTTTGCCCATCTTTAAAAGTTGTAAATTCCTGTGCCCGTGCGATAGGGATCGTCGTGTTGCGAGGAATGATTTTTTCAACTAAACCGCCCATTGTTTCAATCCCTAACGACAACGGCAATACATCAAGCAATAACATATTATTATCAGGCTTATTGCCAATTAAAATATCTGCTTGAATCGCCGCTCCTAATGCTACAACTTTATCAGGATCAATGCTGGTCAATGGTGTTTGCTTGAAAAATTCCCCCACTTGTGTACGAACATAGGGTAAGCGTGTCGATCCACCGACCATGACAACATTTTTCACTGCTTCAACATCAAGCTTGGCGTCTCGCAACGCCCGACGACATGCGAGCAACGAGCGTTTCACTAATGGAGCAATCAACGCCTCGAAATCCGCACGAGTAATTTCGCCTGCCCAATCGCCATACGTAACAGCCACGGTGAACTGTTCGCTTAATTGCAACTTCGTCTGCGTCGCTAATTCTAACAATGCCCGTTGCTGTTGGCGATTTTGCGGAGTCTGCTGGGATTTTTCGATAATCCAGTTCGCTAACAAATGATCAAAATCATCCCCTCCGAGTGCCGTATCTCCGCCTGTCGCCAGTACTTCAAACACTCCTTTGCTCAAACGCAAAATCGAAATGTCAAAAGTGCCGCCTCCTAAATCATAAACTGCAATCACCCCTTCAGCCTGACTATCTAATCCATAAGCAATTGCCGCTGCTGTCGGTTCGTTTAACAGCCGTAATACTTGCAATCCTGCTAATTGTGCTGCATCTTTGGTGCTTTGGCGTTGTGCGTCATCAAAATAAGCAGGCACGGTAATCACCGCACTCGTTAATTCTTCACCGAGGCGAGCTTCGCCTAATTTTTTGAGATGTTTGAGAATTTCTGCTGAGACTTCAATCGGTGTTTTTTGACCTTGGGCAGTCAGCATCATCGGCAATCCGTTCTGACTTGCCTTAAAATCATAGGGCAAATTAGGGTAGCGTTGCTGAATATCCACAAGGCTTCGCCCAACTAGGCGTTTGACTGAAATAATCGTATTTTGAGGATCTTGCGTGGCTTTTGCCAACGCTGCACGACCCACTCTCCGCTCGTTGTTAGCAAAATGCACGACAGAAGGGATCAATGCGTAGTCATTTTCATCCAATAAAATTTCAGGGTTATTATTGCGAACTGTCGCAAGTAACGAATTTGTCGTTCCTAAGTCAATCCCAACCGCAAATTTGTGTTGATGTGGGGCTGCGGTTTGTCCAGGTTCGGCGATGTGTAACAGTGCCATTCTTATTCTCTATTTTTCATTAAAAATCAGATAATTTCTCATCGACACGTGCCATTTCTACTTTCAATTTTTGCAGAAAACGTAATCGATCAAGCTGCAAATTTGCTTTTTGCCAATCTTTTGCTGATAACGCTTGTGTCAATAAATCACTGGCAGTTTGATGTGCAACTTCTACTTCTTGAGCGAGACGATCGAATAAATCAATATCTTCCGTGGCTTCGATCTCTGCCAAACTTTCTCGCCATTGTATTTGCTGCATTAAAAACGCCATATCATGACTCATTTCCGTTTTAGTCACTTCACCCAAATGCCACGCCATCACTGCCTCTGCCCGTAAAATAGGATCACGCAATGCCTGCCATGCATCATTAATTTCTGCCGATTTTTGCATCGCCAAACGTTGTTGTTGTGCTGAATGCTGGATAAAATTATCGGGATGAAACTGCTTTTGCAACTGTAAATAACGTGATTTCAGCAAAGCTTCGTCAACTTGATAGTCGATAGGGAGGTTGAAAAGAGCGAAGGGATTAAGCATTGAAATAGTCCTTTTATGTTGTACGTACCTAAAATCGGAAAAATTTTTCTGATTTTAACGGCGTATTTTTATCCTTTTATTGCTTAGTTCATCGTTATTGGTTCTCGCTTAAAGCGATTTACTTTGTTATGGGGTAAGAAAGTTAAATTACACGCTAAAACTCTTCCCACAACCACATTCATCTTTCGCATTTGGATTAGTGAATTTAAAACCTTCATTAAGTCCTTCTTTGACAAAATCCAATTCTGTGCCATCTAAATAAATCAGGCTTTTGCTGTCGATGATGACTTTTACCCCATCTTGTTCAAAAATTTGGTCATCTTGGTTGATTTCATCCACAAATTCAAGCAAATACGCCATTCCTGAGCAGCCCGAAGTTTTAATACCGAGACGAACGCCAATACCTTTTCCACGTTTAGTAAGGAAAGTTTTGACTCGTTCAACTGCACTTTGCGATAAAGTAATTGCCATATTTTCTGCTATTTCCTTGTTAATTGGTTATTAAGCTTTTGTTTTTTTGGCTTTATAATCAGCAATTGCCGCTTTGATTGCATCTTCAGCTAAGATAGAGCAGTGGATTTTGACTGGCGGTAATTCCAATTCTTGTGCAATATCACTATTTTTGATAGCTTGAGCTTCGTCAAGAGATTTTCCTTTTACCCATTCTGTCACTAAAGAGCTTGAGGCAATAGCAGAACCACAACCGTAGGTTTTAAATTTAGCATCTTCAATAATGCCTTTCTCATTGACTTTAATTTGGAGTTGCATTACATCTCCACAAGCGGGGGCACCAACCATTCCACTACCGACGTTTTGATCTTTTTTATCGAATGCCCCAACGTTACGCGGGTTTTCATAATGATCGATAACTTTGCTACTATATGCCATTTTCTATCCTTTTTTCTAACTTTAATGTGCCGTCCATTGAATGCTGTTTAAATCAATGCCTTCTTTATACATATCCCAAAGTGGCGAAAGTTCACGTAACTTAGCGACTGCATTTTTGACAAGTTCGATAGTGAAGTCAATTTCTTCTTCGCTAGTAAAACGTCCGACCGTGAAGCGAATTGAGCTATGAGCAAGCTCATCATTTACGCCTAATGCACGCAAGACATAAGAGGGTTCAAGACTGGCAGAAGTACAAGCAGAACCAGAGGAAACAGCAATATCACGCAGTGCCATCATTAAGCTTTCACCTTCAACGTAGTTAAAACTAATATTGAGATTAGTGTCGACACGCTGAGTCATTGAGCCATTGACATAAGTTTCTTCAATGTCTTTTAAGCCATTGTATAAGCGGTCGCGTAAGGCTTTTAACCGTGGCATTTCAGTTGCCATTTCGTGGCGACAAATTTCATAGGCTTCACCCATACCAACGATTTGATGAACAGGCAGAGTGCCAGAACGCATACCACGTTCGTGACCACCACCGTGAATAATGGCTTCAAGGCGAACTCGAGGTTTGCGTCGCACATAAAGAGCACCAATGCCTTTTGGTCCATAGAGTTTGTGGCTTGACATTGACATTAAATCAACTTTGAGCTTTTTCAAATCAATCGCAATTTTGCCGACAGATTGAGTTGCATCGACGTGGAAAATAATATTGCGAGCACGGCAGAGTTCACCGATTTTTTCAATATCTTGGATAACACCAATTTCATTATTGACATGCATTATTGAAACTAAAATAGTGTCATCACGCATTGTTTTTTCAAGCTCGTTTAAATCAATTAAACCATCTGCTTGAGGAGCAAGGTAAGTAACCTCAAAGCCTTCTCGTTCTAATTGACGGCAAGTATCAAGAACAGCTTTATGTTCTGTTTTACAAGTAATAATGTGTTTACCTTTAGTTTGGTAGAAATGAGCCGCACCTTTGATAGCAAGGTTATCCGATTCAGTTGCACCTGAAGTAAACACAATTTCACGACTATCAGCACCGATCAGGTCAGCAATTTGATTACGAGCGACATCCACAGCTTCTTCGGCTTGCCAGCCAAAGCGATGTGAGCGACTGGCAGGGTTGCCGAAAGTGCCATCAATAGTCATAAAATTCAGCATTTTTGCTGCGACACGTTTGTCTACTGGGCAAGTTGCAGCGTAATCAAGATAAATAGGTAATTTCATTTTTCACTCTCGAGTTGATCATTTTTATTAAGTGACGGGATTTTATGAGACTGTTGTTTAACAAGGCTTGCAAGTGTAATCTCACTGAGAAACTCTTCAATACGATTACTTAATTCTGTCCATAATGTATGCGTTAAACAACGAATACCACTTTTGCAATTGCTGTTTCCAAAACATTTTGTTGCTTGAATATTTTCATTAACGGCATTAATAATCATCGCTACAGAAATTTCTTCTGGTGGTAAATTTAACTTATATCCACCACCAGGTCCTCGCACGCTGGCAACAATACCGTGCTTACGCAATTTCGAAAACAATTGTTCTAAGTAAGAAAGCGAAATCTGCTGTCTTTCCGAAATTTCAGCCAAACTTACTGCTTGCTGTTGATTGTGTAACGCAATATCTAAAGTTGCTGTAACTGCATAACGCCCTTTGGATGTTAATTTCATTCTAATATCCTTTTTATTTTTACCGATTTTGCGGACGCGACTTTAAGAGGGAGTATAACACATTCCTGACTAAATTAGTCAATTTTATCTTGCGTTTCTAATTGCTTTTGAATAGTACGTAACATCCCACAGAGTAAATTAAGCTCAGCTTTGTCTAGATTTGCTCGCTGATATAAATGCTGTAATTTTTGCATCACACCTGTGTTTTTAATAAAACCTAATTTGCGATATAAATCTTCAGTTTGCTGGAAAAAATAAGCGAAATCCGCAGCCTTAGGGTAAATGCGTTTTTCTTTTGCTTTCATTGTCGTTATTTGTGTTTGATTATAAAGCCAAGCTTGACGTAACTCATAACTCACTAACTGCACAGCCATCGCTAAATTGAGTGAGCTATATTCTGGGGTAGTCGGTATATAAAGATGATAACGGCATTTCAATAGCTCTGTATTGGTTAACCCCATTCGTTCACGCCCAAAAACTATCGCAATTTTTGCCTCAGGGGCAGTGGCAATATAATTCATCACTATGGTGCCGCATGGTCTTGGTTCAATTAGCGTATTTTGCAAGTGGCGTCGCCTTGCACTGCTACCAATAACTAAATCACAGTCCGCAATTGCGGCATTGAAGTTAGCAAAAATTTGTGTTTGAGTTAACACGTCCTCAGCACCTGCGGATAAGGCAATAGCCTGTTCATCGATCTCACATTTTGGAGCAACGAGTCTCAAATGACTTAACCCCATTGTTTTCATCGCACGAGCAGTGGAACCAATATTGCCACTATGAGTAGTTTCGACTAAGATAATTTGGATTTGTTTTAACATATTTTCCGCCTAAAGGACGCAAATTCTATCACAATACTCATTAAACATGGCGAATAAAATAGTATAAATCTCAAAATAGAATGCAAATTATATTAACGATAGTTATTTTAAAATAAAGGTTGCCTTGTTGTAATGTCACAGGCTACAATCCGCTCAGATAATTCGCATCAAAATTATCATTAGAAACTTATTATGACGATCTTTACCCCATCCTACTTCGCAGAGCTAATTAGAGAAATTATTTTACCTGAATGAGAGCAACTGTTAGCGAATTAGTTAAACAATTAGGTGTAAATCGTGTAACCCTTTTCTGTTTGTTAAATAGAAAAACGGCTTTAATAGCAAATATAGCTATTCACTTGCATAAGTAGTTAAACAAAATACTCCAACGCCAGAAAATTGACTAATACAACAAGCTACTTATGATTTATAGCAAACAGAACAGAAACAATATAATCCAATTCAATATGACAATAATGTCACTTTTGCTAATCTAACAAGAAGGAAAATAAGATGACAATTAAAATCCATGCTCCTAAAGAAATTGCACAATTTATCGATCACACCGCTTTAACCGCAGAAAAAACAGAACAAGACATCATCAAACTTTGCCAAGAAGCAAAAACACATCACTTTTGCTCAGTATGTATCAATTCAGGTTACATTCCTTTAGCTCAAAAAGAGCTTGCAGGCTCAAATGTAAAAATTTGTACAGTAGTAGGTTTTCCACTTGGAGCAAATTTAACTTCGGTAAAAGCCTTTGAGGCAAAAGCAGCGATTGCGGCAGGTGCAGATGAAGTTGATATGGTTATTAACGTGGGGTTAATCAAATCTCAGCAATGGGATACTGTACGAGATGATATTCACGCTGTGCTTGACGCTTGTGGGAACAAAACGCTGAAGGTTATTTTAGAAACTTGCTTATTGACTAAAGAAGAAATCATACAAGCCTGTGAAATTTGCAGAGATCTTGGTGTTGGCTTTGTCAAAACGTCGACAGGTTTCAATAAGAGTGGTGCCAGCGTAGAAGATATCACATTAATGCGGAAAATTGTTGGTGAAAATATCGGCGTCAAAGCCTCTGGTGGTATTCGTGATACGCAAACCGCTATCGCAATGATCGAAGCAGGAGCAAACCGAATTGGTGCCAGTGCAGGGATTGCAATTATTAGCAGTAAAACAATAGACGTTGAAGGTTACTGAGCATTCAACTTAATCTAAACCTAATAAGGACTATCTCAAATATCAATGAAAAAGAGTATTATTGTCATCGCATCTGCAGACGATGAGCAAACACAAACTTTTTTATCTGCACAAGCCATTGTAAATTATGCAAAAGAGCAAGAGTGGCAAGTTAAATTAGAAATATTGGGGAATGAGTCCCTCACGCTACAAGATATTGTTCAAGCGGATGTTATTATCATTGTGGCAGAGCAAGATATTGATTTAAGCAGATTTAAAGGCAAACCTATTTATCGAACTTCAACATTAAATGCAATAAAACACACAGCTCAAGAATGTCTGTACGCTTTTGAGAAAGCAGAAATTTATACAGGTGAACGCTACAATGCGTTAGTGAAAGAAGCATTAGATGCCACCACAGAAAAAACTTATCTAGGAAAGTGTGCTGTTAAGAAAGGAGCCCACCGAGGCTCATTAATGATCATCGTCATTTTAGTGATTAGTGTTGTTATTTATAGCTGTTTAGATTAATTATTTTTTGCTTTTAAGCAGTCATACTAAGGGGATGCACTCATGCAAGAAAAAGATAAATTTCGGATTGAATGGAGCTGTCGACGTGGAATGTTAGAATTAGATAAAGTAATTATGCCCTTTTATCAGCAGCATTTTGATAAACTCTCTAATGCTCAACAAACTACTTTTTTACGTTTATTAACTTGCAGCGATTTACAGTTATTCTCTTGGTTTTTTAATAAAAAACCTGCAGATGATGCAGAATTACAGAACTTAATATATTTAATCCAATCTAAAATAGCGAATTAGATTTTGAACTTTTCAATATAAAACTTATCTAACTTATCAAAGAAAAGTTCTCAGATTTATGAGAGATAAAGAGGGAAAATGACCGAAAAGCTAACAGATCAGGCATTAGTGGAGAGCGTTAAAAAAGGAGACAAAAAAGCCTTTAATTTGTTAGTGGCACGTTACCAGAACAAAGTTGCCAGTTTGCTCACACATTATATTCATTCCCACGAAATTGCCGATATTGCTCAAGAAACTTTCATTAAAGCTTATCGATCTATCCATACTTTTCGAGGAGAAAGTGCTTTTTATACTTGGCTTTATCGAATTGCCGTTAATACTGCTAAAAATCATTTATCCTCACAAAATAGACGTCCGCCTAATGAAGGTGTTCCAGCAGAAGATGCTGAAAATCTTCAAATGGGGACAGCATTAAGAGATATAGCAAGTCCAGAAAATGAGTTGTTTTCAGATGAATTGAAACGTATTGTTTTCACCACAATTGCAAAAATGCCAGAAGATCTTCGTTTGGCGATTACTTTGCGTGAAATTGATGGACTAAGCTATGAAGAAATTGCAGGTGTGATGAATTGTCCAGTTGGAACTGTGCGTTCACGGATATTTCGGGCACGTGAGTTAATTGAAGTGGAAGTAGCCCCTCTGCTTTAAAACTCAAATAACTGTTTTACCTACGCTTTACACGGGAGTAATCTATGCGAAAAATCTCAGTATCCACATTAATGGATGGAGAAGAAATCAGTCGTTCAACGCTACAAAATATCAGCCGAGATCCTAAGTTAGAAAGGTGTTGGCAACGTTTTCATCTTATTCGAGATGTAATGCGTAATGAATCAGATTTCATTTTAGACGAAGAATTTACAAAACGTGTTGCAACTGCCTTAGAGGATGAAGTGTCACCGATTTTGACCTCACAGCCTTCTCCCCAAACAGTCTCTTTTGTACGAAAATTCAAACCTATTGTTATGCCTCTTCTCCAATTTGGTATTGCAGCAGGTGTCTGTTTAATAGCAGTGTTTGGCGTACAGCGATTAACAGAAAACCCTGTCGAAAAAGATATCCCTGTATTGCAAACATTACCATTTAATAATCAAGTACAAGAAGTGGCTTATAAAGTACCAGAGTTTGTAGTAACCCCAAAACAAGTGGAAGAAAAGAATAAACAGATCGACGAAATAATACAAGGCTACGAACTGCAACGCAGGCTTTACGCTTCCGAAATCCGTAAATAATGTCAAAAAATATTAATATCAACACATCAGGGAAATTTATGTCCAAAGAAACCATTTTACATATGTTTAAAATGCTATTTATCGGGCTTTTTGCCAGTACATTTCCTATTTTTGTGTTAGCAAATGATGTAGTGTCTAATGATGACAATAATCCTACTGAAACCGAACCAGCGACCAACATTTCCGCATCTCGTTCTAGTGCATCAGAAGAGGATCTTTCGCCAACCCAACTGCTCAGATTAATGCAAAAAAACTATGCGATGACAGATTATGGATTATTTTTTGTCAACATTACTCCAGCAAGTATTGAATCTTTTCGCTACTACCATGCTTATGAAGGCAATCTTCAGTACGCTCAATTAGTGACGATGGATGGTGTTCAACAAGAAATTTTACAACGTGGCAACAATATCAGTTATTTTTCGCCCACTTTTCCAACATTCTCAATTAAAGCTAATAATATCGTCGATAATTTCCCGAGTATTCTTTGGGGAGATATTAAAAATATCACTAAATATTACGATATTATCCCCGTTGGATTTAACCGAATTGCTGATAAAGTCGTGGAAACATTACGCATCATACCGAAAGACAAATCTCGCTATCAGCTAGTACTTTTCCTTGATACGCAAAACAAAATATTATTGCGTCAAGATACGCTCGATCACAATGGCTACCTCTTAGCACAATTTCGTGCAGTTAATTTCACCCCCTTGCCTGATGTCAAAAAATTTATTTCAGCCGTAAATAATTTAAATTTACCCCCTTTTATTAAAGTGAATATACAACAACAAAACACGCCATTTGACTGGAAAGTACAATGGTTACCTGCTGGTTTTCAGCTTATAAAACAAACTGTTAATATATCAAACGGTAAAAATATCGAAACTCAATTCTATTCCGATGGCATCTTTACTTTCTCAATTAATGTTACCCCAAGCATCATTCCCGATGCTCCCAATAAAAGCTGGTCACGTGGTACATTGACACTTTATACTCGGACTCAAGACAACAAAGATTTCACTTGCATCGGAGATATCCCTGTTGCTACTGCAAAACGTATTATTGAAAGTATTAAAAGTCACTAATTATGCTTACTGAACGAGGCATCGTCATTGCTTATCATAACGGTATTGCACAAATTCAATGTCAACGGCAAAATGGTTGCAATGCTTGCACTACTAAAATGTCTTGTGGAAATGTCGTTTTATCCGACCTGACCACTGAAAAGAAAATCAAAACTGATCATATTTTCACGATTGAAACGCTTACGCCACTAAAAGCAGGGCAACAAGTCGAAATTGGCTTAAAAGAAAAATCATTTATCCTAGCAAGCTTTTTGCTCTATGGTATTCCACTTTTCATGCTTATAATGACGACTATTATTAGCCAGTTTTGGTTTAAAAATGAACTTATTCGTGTAGCAATCATCGTTGCTTGTACTGGTTTTTGCTTTTTCCTTGTCAAATTATTAGCGAATAAACTGCAAAAGCTACCAGCATACCAGCCGATCTTATTACGCGTTTACACTTAACAGGTGAAAATGATGCATTCCCCTCTTTTGCTCGGTATTTCGGGTTACAGCGGAAGTGGCAAAACTACGCTACTTGAGAAACTATTACCATTACTACAGCAACAAAATTTACGTGTTGGCGTGATCAAACATACTCACCACAATGCCTATATTGATATTCCAGGAAAAGATAGCTGGCGAATGAAAGAAGCAGGAGCAACACAGGTTGCGATTGTTTCTGACAAACGTTGGGCGATAATGACAGAAACTGCTAACACCGCAATCAGCTTAACCAAGCTTGCGACACAATTTAGTAGTGACTTAAACGACTTAATCTTGGTTGAAGGCTTCAAACAAGAAGTTATTCCTAAAATTCTTCTACACCGCGAAAAAATGTCTCATCCTATGCCAGAGCTTGATCCTTTGACGATCGCTATTGCTACTGATTACCCCTTGGATTGTAAAATTCCTGTCTTAAACATCAATCAAGCAGAACAAATTGCCTTATTCATTAAACATTGGTGGCAACAACAAAGATCTTAATCTCATTTCTACGCCACCCAATTCGGAAAAATTTTCCGATAAAATCGGCATCTTTACGGCTTCTACTTATTGATAGCACAAAATACTCAGTATTTTGTCTGCAATTTTAAAAGTGTGATAAAAAGGCGTGATGAATACACTAATAAAAAAGGCTTTAACAAAGATCTTAATCTCATTTCTACGCCACCCAATTCGGAAAAATTTTCCGATAAAATCGGCATCTTTACGGCTTCTACTTATTGATAGCACAAAATACTCAGTATTTTGTCTGCAATTTTAAAAGTGTGATAAAAAGGCGTGATGAATACACTAATAAAAAAGGCTTTCTTACGAAAGCCTTTTAATTTTAACAACTTCGATTACCAGTTATATCCAATACTCGCACCGTAGTTAACATCTTTTTCAGGGTTCATACTTGCACCAACTTTGAATTGAATCCTTGCATCATCAGAGTTAACTGCATAACCCACAGCAACAGCTGCTTTATCTTTGTAACCACCTACTGCAGCAGAAACACTACTTCCGCCAGCTCGTATTGGTGATTGAAGCATAGCGATCGCTGTTGAACCTGCAATACCTGCTTGTAAACGTTCGTCCACATCTTTAACATGTGAGGCTAATTTGTTTACTTTAGTTTCTAAGCGATTAACACGAGTGCTCACTTCTTTCACTGCGGCATTAGCACCACCACTAGCACCATTTTTAACGGCTAAGCTGTTCTTGTTAATTTGATCAGCTAAATTCACTAAATTCGTGCTTAAGTCAGCGTTTCTATCAAGTAGATTCTTACTCGTATCTGCTTCATTTTTAACATCCGCTTTCACTGAAGTTGCTTCTTTAATCGCATTATGAACTGCACCTGCTTGTGCTAATTCAGTGCTATTTGCATTAATTTGGTTAGTTCCAACATTAGCACCAAACTTCGCCTTATCAGTGATATTGCTACCGTCAACTTTGGCATAACCATCTAAAACACCACCTGTGCCGCCACCTGTGCCGCCGCCATTACCGATAATAGCATCATGAGTTTGTTTAACGATATCTTTTACTTGACCAAAATTGACAGCTTGATTATCTGCCGTTGCTTTGCCAAGATTAGAAATCGTTAGCCCCCCCATATTGATACCTGTTGTTGCACTTAGCCCCATAGGTCCCATAGTGATAGATTCTAAGCCTGATAAGTTTTTAGCTAAACGGAATTCAAACTTGTTAGCACCACTCTTAACAACACCAAAGTTCTTATCGGTTAATGCTGTTAATTTATTAGGATCAGTTTCACCACCTACAAAGGACACTGTATTCGCTCTAGCACTCGCTTGGTTAGCATACACTACTGTAGTAGGTGCATCTGCATCTCCATTGAAGCCAGAGATGCTTGATTGGCTAATGTTTTCAATGTCTTTTTGCATTTCTTTAAAGAGTTTAGCGACACTGCCAGCTTGAGCTAATGATGTATCATCAACTGCAGTTGTGGCTGTAACTTGTATACCAACATTGCTACCAAAATCTTTCTTCGCTTTAGCGATAGCAGCTTGATCAGTACTACTGCTCAAGTTGGAACCGTCTTTCATGAGATAGGCTTTTAATAAACCTTGATCTTGGTTTTGACCTGTTATCGCATCGATCTTGTTATTAAGGTCAGTATAAGCCGTTTCGAGTTGTCCGTAGTTGACTGCCTCATCCTTAGCTTTAGCATCTGTTAAGCCTTTTATCTTACCGCCACTAATACTAACAGCACCAGCAGTAAGCGTATTTGCAGTGATTGTTCCTGCTTGAACAGAAGTTAAACCTGTCAGTGTTTTTCCTAATGCAACAGTAAAGGTACCATTTTGGTTTGCGACAGTTAAGTTAGCATCATTATCTACACCTTTAATAGTAACTTTTCCACCAAGCCCTGCTTTATAGTCAGAGGCAGAATTACCATCGCTGAAAGTTAGTCCTTTATTAACTGTAGTCTGTAAAGTGTCAAATTGAGTACGGTCTACTTTATTAGCCACTTGTGTAGTTAAGCCATCCAATTTTGTTGTAACTTGGCTAAATCCTTGAGCTACACTACCTGCTTGTACAAGACTTGTATCTTTTGCATCGTGGTTTTCACTTAAGGCTACACCGACAGCTTTACCAAAAACTTGTTTATCTTGTTTCTTCTGAGCATCGGTCGCTCCTGCAGCACTCAAGTTAGAACCATCTTTCATAAGATAGTCTTTTAATAAACCATCTGTATTATTTTGACCTGTGCCTGTTATAGCATCAATTTTCTTGTTAAGTTCATCATAAGCAGCCTTAGCTTGACCGTAATTGACAGCATCATTTGCATTGGTACCATTTTGTAAGCCAGTAATCTTACCTTGCTCAACGTTTATACCTATATTACCTACTTGTACACTACCTGCAGTGATTTTGCCAGAGGCAGTAATACTTTCTAAACCGTTAAGATTCTTCGCTAAACGAACTTCTAGCGCATTATCCTTAACAATAACACCAAGGTTTTTATCCGTTGTTGCAGTAAGTTTACTTGCAGTTGATTCCCCACCTTTGAACTTAATAACTTGACTTAACTCACGTTCAAACGGTTGTCCGTTATCACCTGCAAGTTTCAGAGTCAGTGCTTTTGGTGGTGTACCATCTGGATTTGGTCCAGTTTGACCTGTAATCGCATTGATTTGGTCTTGAACAGATTTAAATCCTTGAGCCACACTACCAACTTGAGCTAAAGAAGTATCATCAGCTCCAGTCGATGTTGAGACTTTCACACCAACATTCTTACCAAATTCAGCTTTGCCTGTGAGGTTATCACCACTCTTATTGAGGTAAGTCCCCAATTGACCATTCACTTTAGCGATTTCTTGGTTTAGTTGTCCAAGGTTAATAGCACCTGTCAGATCTTGATCATTATTCTTCAAGCCTGTGATCTTACCATCACGAATAGTGACACTGCCAGCAGAGAACTCATTCGCTTGAACAGAAGTTAAACCTGTAAGTGCTTTTCCTAGAGCAATAGTCAAACTGTTACTTTGGGTATCGGCTTTAACTACTACATTAGCATCTTCCCCTTTAATAGTAACTTTATCGCCTAGTCTTCCACTGAATTCATTTCTACCATCGCTGAATACTAATCCTCGTTTAACCTGATCTTGCAAAGGTTTAACTAAGCTTTGGTCTGCTTTTTGATTCACGCTAGTTGTTAGAGCATCTAATTTTGTTCCAACTTGGCTAAATCCTTCAGCTACACTACCTGCTTGTACAAGGCTTGTATCTTTTACGTCATGACCTGCAGTTAAAGCCACACCAACATTTTTACCAAACTCAGCTTTGCTTGTGATGTTATCCCCACTTTTATTGAGGAAGTTACCTAACATACCATTTGAGCCGTTTGGATCTGTGCCGATTACCGTGTCAATTTTTTTCTTAAGCTCATCATAAGCGGTCTTAGCTTGACCGTAATTGACTGCATCAGATGCGTTTGCTCCATCTGCTAAGCCTGTGATCTTACCTTGCTCAACGTTTATGCCTATATTACCCACTTGCATACTACCCGCAGTAACTTTGCCACTGGCAGTGATAGTTTCTAAACTTTTAAGATTCTTCGCTAGGCGAATGTCTAACCCTTCAAGACCTTGATTATTAACAACGACAACACCAAGGTTAGCATCGTCTATTCTAGTAAGACGCCCTGAATCAGTTTCACCACCTTTGAATTTAATAGCCTTACTTAATGGAACATCTAACGGTGTTGTGCCATCAGCTTCAATTTTTAAGCTAAGCGGTTTTATTTGAGGAGGCTGACCGTTTGGTCCTGGAGTTGGTCCAGTTTGACCTGTAATCGCATTGATTTGGTCTTGAACAGATTTAAATCCTTGAGCCACACTACCGACTTGTGCTAAGGAAGTATCATCAGCACCAGTTTGTGCTGACACTGCCACGCCAACATTTCCGCCAAAAGTTTTCTTCTCAGCTTCTGTTTTGATGTTACTACCATCTTTTGTAAGGTAACTACCCAATTGACCATTCACTTTAGCGATTTCTTGATTTAATCGTCCAAGGTTAACAGCACCTGTCAGATCTTGAGTATCGTTTAAGCCTGTGATCGTACCATTAGTAATACGGACATTGCCAGCAGAAAGAGTAGTCGCTCTAATAGAGTCTAATTCAAGAGATTGTCCTAGAGCAATAACTAAAGCATTACCTCTATTCGAGACAGTTAAACTGTCATTTTCTCCTTTAATAGTGACAGTACCACCTAGTGGTGTGTCGAAGCTATTCGTACCATCGCTGAATTTTAAGCCTTGTTGAACTTGAGCATTCAATCTATTAAATTCATCAACAGATACTTTATTTGCCACAGTACTATTTAAATCAGTGACATTTTTTCCAACTCGAGCAAATTCACTAGCAACACTACCTGCTTGTACAAGGGTTGTATCATCTTGAGGGTGATTTTGTGTTAAAGCGACACCAACATTTTTACCAAATTCTTTCTTCGTTTTAACATCATCACGGATGTTTTGACCCGTTTTCTCGAGATAGCCACTTAATATACCGCCTGAGCCACCTTGACCTGTGCCTGTTATCGCTTCAATTTTCTTGTTAAGCTCATCATAGGCAGTCTTAGCTTGACCGTAATTGACCGCATCAGATGCGTTCGCACCATCTGCTAAGCCTGTGATCTTATTGTTAGCAATCTGAACATTACCAACTTGTACACTACCCGCAGCGATTCTGCCAGTGGCAGTGATAGTTTCTAAACCTTTAAGATCCTTCGCTAAGCGAATTGCTAAGGCATCATTTTCAACAACAACACCAATGTTTTTATCTGTTGTTGCAGTAAGACGATCTGCACTTAATTCCCCACCAGTGAATTGAATAGTGTCACTTAACTTACGTTTTAATGACACTGATTGGTCATCACCTGTAAGTGTTAATCCAGCAAAAGGCTGTTGACCTTGACCATCTGGAGTTGGACCAGTTTGCCCTGTAATTGCATTAATTTGGTCTTGAACAGATTTAAATCCTTGAGCCACACTACCAACTTGTGCTAAAGAAGTATCATTAGCTTTGGTTGACGCAGATACGGCTACACCAACATTTCTGCCGAAAGTTCTCTTCGCTCCATCGTCATCTTTGATGTTATCGCCGTCTTTAAGGAGGTAATTACCTAACTGAGTAGTTACTCCAGCGACTTTTGTATTTAGTTGTCCAAGGTTAACAGCATCATTATTGCCTGTGCCATCTCTTAAACCTGTGATCTTACCATCAGTGATCCTAATAGTACCATCTGTAAGTTCTGTTGCTTGAACTCTTCTTAATCCACTAAGTTCTTGCCCTAGTGCAACAGTAAAAGTACCGCCTTGGTTGGTGACCGTTAAATTATTGTTGTTTTTCAATCCCTGAATAGTAACAGTAGTCCCTAGTTTCTTCGGAACAGCTGGGTTCTTACCATCGCTAAAACTTATACCTTGTTCAACTTTATTAGCTATTTCATTTAAAGCTGATTGATCTGCTTTGTCAGCTACTGCTGTTTTTAAGGTAGCTATATCCTCTCCAACTTTAGTAAATTTACCCGCAACACCACCTGCTTGCACTAAAGAAGTATCTGTATTTTTAATTTGATCGGTAAATTCTACCCCGACATTTCTACCAAACTCTTTCCGTGCATTAGCTAGATCAGCTGAACCACTTGCAAGGTTTGAACCGTCTTTCTTGAGGAAGTCGCCTAATAAACCGCCTGAGCCATTTTGATCTGGACCGCCAGTGATAGCATCAATTTTTCCTTTAAGCTCATTGTAAGTAGTTTCAACTTGTCCATAATTGACAGCATCAGTTGCATTGGTACCATTTGCTAAGCCAGTAATCTTACCTTGGTCAACGTTTATACCTATACCACCCACTTCCATACTACCAGCGGTGATTTTGCCAGTAGCGGTGATACTTTCTAAACCTACAAGATTTTTCGCTAAGCGAATATCTAAAGCTCCATTTAGTGAATCAGCAACAACACCGACGTTCTTATCTCCAAGTGAAGTAAGTTTAGTTGCATCTACTTCACCACCTTTGAATTTAATGGTTTCATTTAACTTACGTTCGACCTCTTGTCCGCTATCCCCCATGAGTTTCAATGTTAGCGGTTTCGGTGTGCCACCTGTATTTGGCCCAGTTTGACCTGTAATCGCATTGATTTGCTCTTGAACGGATTTAAATCCTTGAGCCACACTACCGACTTGCGCTAAAGAAGTATCATCAATACCTGTTTGATCTGACACTGCTACGCCAACATTTCCGCCTAAAGTTTTCTTCATATCAGCGTCAGCTTTGATGTTAGCACCGTCTTTCGCAAGGTAATTATTCAATTGAGCATTTACAGTAGCAATTTCTCCTTTTAATTGCCCAAAGTTAACGGCTTCATCATCATTGGTAGCATCTGTTAAGTTTGAGATTTTGCCACCACTAATACGGACAGTACCATCAGTGAGTGTTCTTGCAGTCACAGAAGTTAAATTGCTAAGGCTTGATCCTAGTGCAACGGTAAAATCACCTTGTTGGTTAGCCGTAACAGTTAAATTTCCATCTGCTCCTTGAATAGTAACGGTATCACCTAGATTTTTCTTGGTGCTCGCCCTACCATCACTGAATGTTAAGCCTTGGTTCGCTAACTTAGTCACATTATCTAAATCTGACTTGTTTGCTTTTGTAGTGAGTGCATTATTTAACTCAGTTAATTTATCTCCAACTTGAGTAAATTTACCAGCAACACTACCTGCCTGTACAAGGCTGGTATCAGCTGTGCTGTGATTATCGCCTAAAGCAACACCAACATTTGTACCAAATGTAGCTTTATTTTCAATATTACTACCATCTTTACGAAGGAATTGACTTAATAAACCATTTGAGCCACCTTGACCTGTACCTGTTATGGCATCAATTTGTTGTTTAAGTTGATCGTAAGCAGTCTTAGCTTGACCGTAATTGACGGCATCAGACGCCTCTGTTCCTTGCTCTAAGCCTGTGATCTTATTGTTAGCAATCTGAATATTACCAACTTGTACACTTCCTGCGGTGACTTTGCCAGTAGCGGTGATACTTTCTAAACCTTTAAGATTTTTCGCTAAGCGAATTTCTAAAGCACCATTTCCTGCGTTAGTAACAACACCAATGTTTTTATCTTTTGTTGCAGTAAGGTTATTTGCATCGGCTTCACCCCCAATGAATTTGAGCGTGTCGCTTAATTTACGTTGAATTTCTCCTCCGGTATCGCCTGCAAGTTTTAAAGCCAATGGTTGCGGTGTGCCACCTGTATTTGGCCCAGTTTGCCCTGTAATCGCATTGATTTGGTCTTGAACAGATTTAAATTCTTTAGCCACACTACCGACTTGTGCTAAAGAAGTATCATCATCACCAGTTTGTGCTGACACTTTTACGCCAACATTTCCGCCAAAAGTTTTCTTGTCAGTTTCTGTTGTGATGTTACTACCGTCTTTCGCGAGGTAACCACCCAACTGATTATTCACACTGTTGAATTTTTCATTTAATTGTTTAAGGTTAACGGCATCACTGCTATTAGTCGCATCTGCTAAACCTGTAATTTTGCCTTGATTGATGGTGATAGTACCATTAGTGAGTGTTTTCGCACTAACAGAGTCTAAACCGCTAAGGGTTTTTCCTAATGCAACGACAAAGTTACCACCTGTTTGGCTGACGGTTACATTGTTATCACCATCTGCACCTTTAATGACAACAGTTCCACCTAGTTCTTTCTTGACGCTATTTGTACCATCGCTGAAAGTAAAGCCTGCGGTAGCATCATTTTCTAATTTACCTAAACGTGTACCAACATCAGAAAATGCTTTTGCAACACTGCCTGCTTGTACAAGGCTGGTATCACTTGCACTGTGATTATCTGTTAAAGCAACACCAACATTTCCGCCAAAAGTTTTCTTGTCAGATTCTGTTTTGATGTTACTACCATCTT
Organism: Actinobacillus sp.; assembly: GCA_020026055.1. GTDB lineage: Bacteria > Pseudomonadota > Gammaproteobacteria > Enterobacterales > Pasteurellaceae > Actinobacillus_C. Next base: position 29,440 of record JAHHRA010000014.1, on the reverse strand, counting down.
TCATGAGGTATTGATCTAAACTTTGACCAGTTATGGTATCAATTTGAGCTTTAAGCTCTTTGTAAGCCTTGTCCATCTGACCGTAATTGACGGCATCAGACGCCTCTGTTCCTTGTTCTAAGCCTGTGATCTTATTGTTAGCAATCTGAACATTACCAGCTTGTACACTTCCTGCAGTGACTGCACCAGTAGCAGTGAGTGTGTTTGTTGCAACAGAAGTCAACCCTGTAAGTGATTTCCCTAATCCAACAGTAAAGACACCTTTTTGGTCAAGATTAACTGTTGTATTGCCATCATCAGCACCTTTAATAGTAACAGTACTACCTAACCCTTTCGAAACTTGAGTATTGCCATCGGTGAATGTTAAACCACCATTTACTGTTCCGCCTAAGTTTTGTAATTTTTTCTCAACTTCAGAAAAAGCTTTTGCAACACTGCCTGCTTGAACAAGGCTAGTATCTGTTGATGCGTGGTTTTCTGTTAAAGCTACCCCTGCATTTCCACCAAAGGCAGCTTTATCCCCAATATTTGCACCGTCTTTATTGAGGTAATTACCTAGTGAAGCTGTTGTAGTGCTGAATTTTTCGTTTAATTGTTTAAGGTTAACGGCTTCAGTGTCATTGGTCGCATCTGCCAAGCCTGTGATCTTATTATTGGTGATGGTTAAACTGTTAGCGACAGTCACTTGATTTGCAGTAATATTACCTGCAGTTAAGCTCGTTGTACCAACAGAAGTTAAGCCTTGAAGATTTGATCCTAAACCAATTTTGATAGCATTATTTGCATTGTCAACATTAACACTGACACTATCGTTCTCTCCTTTAATAGTAAGTGTTTCGCCTAATTTTCTAGAGATAGAATTAGTACCATTAGTGAAGCTGATGCCACCGTCAAATTTCTTTGTTAATTCATCTAATTTTGATTTATCTGCTTTATTATTTAATGCGTTTTGTAATCCATTCACCGAGGTATTAACTTCATTGAATTTTGTTACTACGCTACCTGCTTGCACTAAAGAAGTATCATCTGTTGCGGTACCATTTGTGATTTTGATACCCACACCTTCACCAAATTTTTTTCGTTCTGCTGGTCCACCAAAGTTGGAGCCATCTCTTTTCAAGAAGTTATTATAAATAACACCAGTTGTTATACTGCCTGTACTTGTTGGAATTGCAGTACCAGCTAAAGCTTCATTGCTTCTTTTAAGTTGCCCGAGGTTAATTGCATCATTATCTGCTATCCCTTCTTTTAAATTAATAATTCTCTTATTGTATGTACCATTACCGCCGCTTTGACCAACAGAGACAACATTTGTTTCATTAGTAGAGGTGTACGAACCTTCCCCTAAAGCAACAGAATTTTCTCCTTCCGCCATACCACCTATTGCAATAGCATTGTTGGCTTTAACTATAGAGTGATACCCTATTGCAATCCCACCAGTAACATTAACAACTTCACTATCACTACCTATTGCAATGTTTTTAGCCCCAATCGCTTTTGCGAATCTACCCATTGCAATAGCATCTTGTCCTCCAGATTGAGCTGAATTACCTATTGCAATACCATTTTCCTCAGTCGCTCTAGCTTGATAACCATAAGCTACACCTCCTCTTCTGGTGGCGGAGGCATTGTAACCAACGGCAACAGACTCATCTCCTATACCTTCTCTTCCCGCACCGTCTCCTGCTGTATACGCATTACTAGCAGCATAGGCACTGCCCATTAACGCGATATTTATACTCGCAACAAGTGCCAACAGGCTAAACACTTTTATTGATGAGGTTGATGAGATTTTGGATTTGGTTTTGCTTTTAGCAAATTCACCCGCGACGACGTAAGTAGCGTGTACTACGCTGTAAATAACTTTGTAGATGTGATTCATAATATGACTTCCAATATAAAAAAATAAGAATAAAAATAAAAAAACTAAAGACAGCAGGAAACTCTAGAGAGTCTCTTGGAAGTGCATTCTACTCTTTTTATGATAGTTTTTAGCTATTTATTATATTGAAAAAATCAATCTGACTTTTCTTTTCACACAAATTTTGCTCTTACAAAAATTTTGTACAAGCTTATAAAAACTCGCCTTAGCTTATACTAAAGCTTTCACAAACGCTTAGTTAAACCTTGCAAAATACGCCTTAACTGCTGGAAAAATATTTCCGATTTTTAAGGCGTCAGGCTCTTTGATGGGGATCTTTAATTGTTTTTCCTTTATTTTTGATGGGGATCTTTAATTGTTTTTCCTTTATTTTTGCGTACGTTGTGGCGTAACTTTACTTTTTTTTGTGCTTTTTTTCGATTTTCTGCCAATTTCGCTTTTCTCGCCGCTTTGGCTTTTTTAGTTTGTTTTTTAATTTCACCTTCTTTCGGAGGCTTCGTACGAGGCTCAAGCCGCAAATTATCTAAATCACGCCTACGCCTGTCTTTCGGAGGCTTCGTACGAGGCTTAAGCCAAGTTAATATGCCCTTAACTGTTGGAAAAATATTTCCGATTTTTAAGGCGTCAAGCTCTTTGATGGGGATCTTTAATTGCTTTTCCTTTATTTTTGCGTACGTTGTGGCGTAACTTTACTTTTTTTTGTGCTTTTTTTCGATTTTCTGCCAATTTCGCTTTTCTCGCCGCTTTGGCTTTTTTAGTTTGTTTTTTAATTTCACCTTCTTTCGGAGGCTTCGTACGAGGCTCAAGCCCAGTTAATATGCGTGCTTTGAGGAATTCTTGAGTATAGCGTTTGATTTTACCGAGCAATTTGTAGTCGTGTGCTTCAACAAAGGAGACGGCAATGCCTTTTTTGCCTGCACGAGCAGTGCGACCAATGCGGTGAGTGTAAACTTCCGCACTGTAAGGAAGATCGTAATTCATCACGTGGCTTAAATCTTCAATATCAATGCCACGAGCAGCAACATCAGTGGCGACTAAAGTCGTTACGACGCCATTTTTTAAATGTGCAATTGCGTGGTTACGTTGAGTTTGATTCATTCCGCCTTGAATATAAGCCGAGCGAATGCCACGTTTACGCAAGATATCCGATAACGTTTGTGCATCTTCACGTCGTCTAACAAAGATAATCCCACGTTCAACATTTTCGCTTTGAATGAAGCGAGCGAGCTGTTTGATTTTGTGTTCTTTACTGTCGCTGTGGTAATACCATTGGTGAATTTTCTTGCGTTCACGGCGGCTAGGTTGTGAGGCAATATTGACGGGATTATCCAATAAACGGTTGACAAAACTTTGTAATAATTCACCTTCTAAAGTGGCAGAGAAAAGTAGGCTTTGTCGTCGCCAGCGAGTTTCGGCAGCAATGCGTTCTGCATCTTGCCCAAATCCCATTTCCAACATTCGATCAGCTTCATCAAAAATAAGCATTTCAACAGCATGGCAATCAAAATTTTCCTGCTTGATATATTGCAAAAGTCGCCCTGGTGTGGCAACAACAATATCTTGACGTTGATTAAAGATCTCAACGTGACATTCGTAACTCACGCCTCCTGTAATGGTGGCAATCTTTAAATGAGTAAACTGTGCTAAGGCACTTGCTTGTTTAGCGACTTGCATGGCAAGCTCACGCGTGGGCGTTAAAATTAAAACACGAGCCCCTTCTGCTTGACGGCGAGGATGATCTAATAAATATTGAATAGCAGGCAATAAAAATGCTACTGTTTTGCCTGTCCCTGTGGGAGCGGAGCCTAATACATCGCTTCCTGCCATAGCGACGGGGATGGCTTCAAGTTGAATGCTTGTTGGTCGGAGGTAACCTAGTTTTTCAATGGCTTTTAGTAAAGTGGGGTCTAAATCAAAATCTTCAAAATTACTCATCTTTTTCTCTAAATTTATTTCGTTTAGACGGCTTTTGTTCTTTCACTTAATAAAATACTAAGCAGATTATTGTTTTCTTATTTGTTTTTGTGAGAGAACTGTTATCACGACGTCTAAGATGAAAACCTGCCACATTATATACTTGCTCTTTGGAAAAACAATCGGAAATCAACCATCGGTAATATTGCATGGTCAATGTACATTTATTTGTTGATTATCCTCTTTCTGGTCAAAGTTGAAATACTCGCTGATAAACAAAAAGTTATTTTTCCGCATTTCTCTATTTTGTCATAGCTTTTTAACAGAGCTTGTTTCAAAATAAGCACTTAAACAATAAATCAAGGTGTGGCGATGAATTCACTTTTTTCTGTGCATAAACAAACAGAATTTTGCCCTAAATGTGGCAGCATTTTACGTATTAGACAAAGTAAACGTGGTTTATTTTTAAGCTGTAGCAGTTATCCTGATTGTGATTATTTGAAACCTTTGCATCATAGCCAATTACAAATAATTCAAGAGCTGGCAGAAAATTGTCCACAATGTGGTGCAAATTTACAGCTTAAACAAGGAAGCTATGGTATGTTTATTGGTTGTCGTGCATATCCTGATTGTGGTTATATTTTGCGTCAAACAACTGAGCAAGCAGAAACTTTTCCTTGCCCACTTTGTCGAAAAGGGCTTTTAGTTTTGCGACGAAATCGTTTAGGTAAAACATTCTATGGTTGTAATCAATACCCTAAATGCAAAATGATTATTGCCGAAAAACCTATGTTGCAGACTTGCCCACATTGTGAGAGTAAGCTTGCACGCTTGAAAAAAATCACTTCAGATTGTCAAATTTTTCAATGTATTAATCCTCATTGTGAACAACGTTTTGAACGTCCTCTCTCTTGCCAGAATAATGTTATGAATTTTCAACAGATTATTGATGTTTTATTCAATGATGAGGTTATCGCTTATCCGACTGAAGCGGTGTTTGGTTTAGGTTGTAATCCTTACAGTGAGACTGCTATTCAGAAACTATTAGCGTTAAAAAAACGTCCAAAAGAAAAAGGGTTGATTTTGATTGCACCAAGCTTAGATTATCTTATGGATTTCATTGATATTGATGCTCTTCTTCCTGAGCAACTCACCTGCCTTGCCAAACCTTCTTCACCTGCCATAACTTGGCTAGTCCCTGCGAAAGCGATGGTTTCGCCTTGGATTTTAGGTAAATTTACTCGCATAGCGATTCGGCTTTGTTCTCACCCAGATGTCATTAAACTGTGTAAAGCCACAGGATTGCCCCTCATTTCCACTAGTGCTAATCTAAGTGGGCAATCGCCTGCTCGCACAGTAGAGGAAGTACGCCAGCAATTTGGTAAAAATTTTCCCGTGTTGAATGGGCAAGTTGGCGATGCTGCCAACCCTTCACAAATTCAAGATCTAGTCACGAAGCAAATTTTACGGCAGGGTTAAAATGACACGTAAAGATCGTTACGCAGTATGGGGCAATCCGATTACTCATAGTCTTTCCCCCCATATTCACAACACTTTCGCAACGCTCACTAACCAAACACTCATCTATGAAAAAAAATGTGGCTCACTTGTCAATTTTGAGCAAGAAATTACACAATTCTTCAAAGATGGTGCTAAAGGTTGTAATATCACGGCACCTTTTAAACAACGTGCATTTGCATTAGCCACCATACACAGTGAACGTGCCTTGCAAGCAAAAAGTTGTAACACTTTGAAGATTCTCGAAAATGGTAAGCTTTATGCTGATAATACGGATGGGTGGGGCTTGATAATGGATTTACAACGTTTAAATTGGCTTAAACCTGCTCAAAATGTGCTTATTTTAGGTGCAGGTGGTGCTACACAAAGTGTACTTGATGCCTTGCTCAAAGCAAAACAACATATTTTCCTTGCAAATCGTGATATCGAAAAAGCTCAAGCTTTAGTTGAAGCATGCAAAGAATTGGGCAATTTGCAAGCTATCAAGTTGCAGGACATTCCTCAACACGGCTATCAACTCTGCATTAATGCCACTTCGTTAGGCTTAAACGGCGAAGATTTCACTCTCCTCGACCAATGGGCGTGCCAAATCCCGCACTTCTACGATATGCAATATCGTCTCAATGCGGATACTCCTTTTTTGGCGAAAGTAAAATCATTTGCAACTAATGCGGGAGTGGATGGGCTAGGAATGTTAATCGCACAAGGGGCTGAGAGCTTTAAGTTGTGGCGAGGCGTCACGGTAGATTGGTTGCGCGTGTTAAATTCATTTCGTAAATGACGCCTTTAAAATCGGGAAAATTTTCCCGATTTTAAAGGCGTCGTGTAGTTTGAGATAGCACTCTCGTCATCTACTCGTGGTACTTTCGGATTCTATTTCACATCCTACGCCTGCGGTTGAGAGATTCATCGCTTTTCTCAAACCACTTTTTGGATATAACTGTTTTTAAAATCATTTTAAAATTTTTAATTTTTGTTTCTTTCTTAAACCATCAAAATTATTTTTTCCAAAAAGCAGGCATCAAAACAACAAGCAATGAGAAAAATTCTAAACGCCCTGCGACCATTGCAAAAGAGAAAATAAGTTTTGAAGCTTCAGGAACACCACTGAAATTTTGGCTAGTAGAACCAAGCCCTGGACCTGTGTTAGTAATAGTAGAGATTACCGCACCAATGGCATCAAATCCGCCCATTCCGCATAAGATCACACCAAATACGCATAGCCAAAATACGAGAATATAGACAATTAAAAATGACCAGATATTTTCTAAAGCACGGCGTGGAACAACATTATTGCCTAGCTTGACGGGGTGAGTGATATTAGGGTGAATAAGCTTTAATAGTTCACGTTTGCCTTGTAACCAGAGTACGAGTACACGGATCATTTTCATTCCGCCAGCAGTCGATCCCGCACAACCACCAAGAATACAAGCAAACACCAATAACATTGAAAGAAATGCAGGCAAGTTATCAATGTTGTAAACGGTATAACCACAATTCATCGCCATTGTTGCTACTTGTGCCGCACCTTTAATAAAGGCATCACTTAGCGAGAGGTCGTGATAATGAATATAAAGTCCAAATGAGAAAATCGTGATAAATCCAGCTTGGACGAATAGAAAAAATCTAAATTCTGGATCTTTCCAGTAACTTGTCAATGCTGTTTTATGAGGGAAATGACTTAAAGCGAGGATATGTAAATTAAAATTACAGCCACCGATAAACATGAATAAAGTCGAAATCAAATAAACGGCTGAGCTTTGGAAATAAGGTAGGCTGTCATTATGCGTAGAGAATCCACCATTAGATAGGGTCGCAAAACTGTGTGAAATCGCATCAAACCAGTTCATCCCTGCAAAACGATAAGAAATGGCACAAAGCACAGTGAAAAATAGATAACACACCCAAAGAAGTTTGGCAACTTCCGAAATTCGCGGGCGGAGTTTGTCATTTTTCATTTCTACCCCTGAGGATTCGGCATGGTAAATTTGATTTCCCCCAACACCAAGTAAAGGTAAAACTGCAACCATTAAGACGATAACTCCCATTCCACCAAACCAGTTGCAGAGTTGGCGATAAAACAAAATAGAATGCGGAAGATTATTAAGATCAGTTAGTATTGTCGCACCTGTTGTCGTAAATCCTGAAAAAGATTCGAAAATAGCGGAGTTGACTGAAATATTCATATGTTCCGACAATAGAAAAGGAACCGCTCCTAATAACCCTAATACTAGCCAAAAGGCGACGACAATCAAAAAACCGTCTCTAGCTCGAAGTTGCTCTTTGTGGTTATGACAAAGCCACCATAGCGTTGCACCAAGAGCTAAGAAAATAGCAAAAGACGTCATAAAGGTTCTGCCCCCGCCATCCCCATAAATCAATGCGACAGAAGCAGGAATGAGCATCACGCCTGAAAACCCCATAATAAGAATACCAACAATCCTTAATACCGATAAAACTTGCACAATTACCTCTATTGTTTATCCACGAGAACAAGTTGCCCACTGGAATGTTCATTTAATGCATATTGAAAAGCAGGTAATTTTTCTTGATTTACCCCTAATTCAAAACATACTCTTGTTTGAAATGTTTGTGACTCAATAAGCACATCATATTGTTTACATAAATTTTGTACTAATTTAATTTGAGCATAATCACAAACTAATTGGTACAAATTGCGTTCGACTTTTAACACAGTTTCAATTTGCTTGAGTGCTTGTTGCACACCATTACTGTAAGCTCGCACTAAACCACCAGTTCCAAGCAAAACGCCACCAAAATAACGAACAACGACAGCAGTAATTTCCCCTAAACCACTCCCTTGCAAACAAGCAAGCATAGGCTTCCCCGCCGTCAATGCAGGTTCACCATCATCAGAAAAACCAAATTCTTGTGAATTATTGGGGGCAGCTGCAATTGTTGCCCAACAATGATGGCGAGCTTGTGGATGTCGTATTTTGACTTCGCTCCAAAATTGCTTTGCTTCTGTCATTCCAACTGTTCTTTGAATACAAGTAATAAAGCGACTTTTTTTTATTTCTTCTTCAAAAATAACAACATTCTTCGGAACCCAATATTGCATGATAATTTTCTTATTTTTTTGACCATTTTTTTAATGAGCGATATTATACGCAAAAACGATAAAAAGAGAGAATCCGATGGCAATTACTGCTCATAAAGAACTCAACGCCCTTGGTTTACGTTGCCCTGAACCAGTGATGATGGTTCGCAAAACTATTCGTCATATGCAACAAGGCGAAATTTTACTCATCGTGGCAGATGATCCTGCCACGATGCGTGATATTCCCAGTTTTTGCCAATTTATGGATCATCAATTACTCAAAAGCCAGACGCAAGAATTGCCCTTTCGTTACTGGGTAAAAAAAGGTGGTTAAAACGCATTTATTTCTTTGTCTATTTTTGCCTCATTTCACGCTTTGACTTCTTCCCTATCTTAAAAGAAGAGGATTCCTCCAAATTCATACTTTACGCTAAGCTACTTTCGGTGAGTTATTGTTGCTAGCGGTTAATGCTATTTGTAGGTCTTCAACATAGATATAGGCGTGGTTCTGGCAAATCTGATTTGAAGTTTTATGCAAAAAGTCTTTGCGACAATTGGTGATTTTTGTTTGTCGCTTTTTCTATTTTTAACTGAATTTAATCTTATTTTTCAACCAACGTTGTAGTTTTGCTAACTTATCTTCATAAGTCTTAAAAACATTTTTTGTTCATATTCTGTCTGAACACTTTCCCAAAATGACTGCACCTTTCACTGACTGTTATATTCTTTGCTTTTCTAACAACTTCACGATTATTGATGTCATTTACTAAACTAATTTTAGGTAAAAATACTCAGCTATTGGATGATGCATTGGATGAAATTAACTCCTTATTCAGCCTACTTTTTTTGATTATTTTTATTTTTTATTAAAAAACGATCAAAAAAAGCTTTCATTTTGCACTCTTTGCTTATAAAATCATCTTGCTTTTACAATTTTTTAACAAAATTTTAACGGGGGTTTGCTTATGTCTACGACAAAAAAAATTGGAATACTTGGTCTCACTGCGATGGTATTCGGTTCAATGATAGGAGGTGGAATTTTTAATATTCCACAAAATATGGCTGCTCAGTCTGCTCTTGGTCCCGTTATTATTGCGTGGATTATCACCGCTATCGGAATGCTTTCGCTAGCATTCGTTTTCAAAATTCTTTCAGAGCAACGTTCAGATTTAAACATTGGGATCTATTCCTATGCCAAAGCGGGCTTTGGTTCTTTTATCGGTTTTAATTCTGCTTGGGGATATTGGCTTGCTGCTCTTGCGGGTAATGTCGCATTTGCGATTATGCTAAATGACTCTCTTGGACATTATTTCCCAATGTTATTAGAACACGGTATTCCTACCGTTATTTTAGGCTTAGTATTGATTTGGTTTTATAATTTCCTCGTACTCGGTGGAATTAAACAAGCTGCATCTGTCAATACTATTACTGTTATTATCAAATTTATCGCACTTTTAGTCATTATTAATATGATGATTGTTTTTGCACATATTGATTGGTTAAGTGTCGATTTTTGGGGAGAACAGCAACATCTTGGCAGTATTTGGTCGCAAATTAAAGCACCAATGTTAGTAACACTTTGGTGTTTCATCGGAATTGAAGGAGCTGTGGTAATTTCAAATCACGCTAAAAAACCAAAAGATGTTGGAATTGCGACTGTTCTCGGTTTTTTAATTGCTTTGACGTTGTACATTATCGTTTCAGTTTTACCTTATGCCATTGCTAAACAACCCGAATTAGCTAATTTGACAGATCCTTCCACTGCTTATTTACTTAAGCATTTAGTTGGTGATTGGTTCGTGGATTTTGTGACAATTTCTGTCATTATTTCTGTCGGTGGTGCTTGGGTGGCTTGGACTATCCTAACTGCACAACTTCCTTATGCGGCAGCAACTGACGGCACTTTCCCTCAAATTTTTACTCGTGAAAACAGTAAACTTGTGCCAAGTGCCTCGCTTTATATTTCAAGCATAGTGATGTCAGTCTTTATGGTTATCGCAATTACTGCAAAAAATGTGTACTTAGCATCCATTAACATCACTAGTGTCATTATCCTCCCTTGCTATTTATTAAGTGCAATGTTCCTTTGGAAAATTTCTCAACAAAAACAAATCTTTACTCAGAATAATACTCAACGCCTTATGGCATTAAGCATTGCTGTTCTCGCAACAGTTTATTGTTGCTGGTTAATTTATTCTGCTGGTCTAAGCTATTTAATGGTCGCAAGCATTCTTTATGCAGTGGGAATCATTCCATTTTATATCGCCTGTAAGCAAAAAGGATTAACTATTAAGCAAACTTTCCCGATACGAGATGCAATTTTAGCCTTCATTATTATTGGCTTTGCGATGCTATCGATCATATTACTTATTACTGGGCATATCGCTCTTTAAACGCAACTAAATCTATAAGGAGAAAACTTATGTTTGAAAAAATCAAGTACAAAGTAGGTAAATGGTTACCAAGCGATCAGGCTTTTCTTAACCATTGGCTTAAGAAAGTTGCTGAAAATGCACAAAATTCGAAAGTGAAACTATCTCCATCTGTACAGATGTTAAAAGATCTGATTGAAAGCGATGTTTTGCTTAAAGAAAAATGCCAAGATATGTTTTCTGAAATCCCCAATAAGCCACAATATAGCCATAGCGAATATCAGAATCACCCTGTTAAAAATGTTGATCAAATGCTCACATTGATCAATCACGTGATGACACTTGCCCCCGAATTTAATGAAACGGGATTAGTGGGCTTTCCAATCAATGCCATTCTTAACTGGGCAATGGCAACAAAAGCAGGTTATGAATTTTTCCTTGACCCTCGTGTTAATGATTGTTTCCGAGCTATTTTAGATGATTGGGGAACTTTCCTCGCCTCTGAAAAATCAGCCTATATTTTAAATACTAGCCCAACAGGTTGGCTAAATCCAACAGCAATGCAGGAAGTCGCTAAAGCCGCTTATGCTAAAGATTTCTTACAAGTTTTTGAAACTCCAAATCAAGACATTCATCAAGGATTCGGTTTTAAATCTTGGGACGACTACTTTACTCGCCGCTTTAAGGCAGGCGTTCGTCCTATTGCTTCACCTAACGATGACACTGTCATTGCTAATGCTTGTGAATCTGCACCTTATCGTATCGTAACTGATGTGAAAAAAACAGACAAATATTGGATCAAAGGTCAACCTTATTCATTGGAAAACATCTTAAATAAAGATGAGCTAACTGATAAATTTGTAGGTGGCACTATCTATCAAGCTTTCTTAAGTGCATTAAGTTATCATCGTTGGCACGCACCGATTAGTGGTACTATTATCAAAGCATATAATATTTACGGCACTTACTATTCTGAAAACTATTACGAAGGTTTTGCTAATGGCGATCAAGTCGATACAGCGGCACCAAATGACTCGCAGGCTTATATCACGGAAGTTGCCTCACGTGCTGTTATCATTATTGAAGCTGATAATAAAGATATTGGTTTATTAGCATTCGTTGCTGTCGGAATGGCAGAGGTTTCTTCAAATGAAATTACTGTTAAAGTTGGACAACACGTAAATAAAGGCGATGAGATTGGGATGTTCCATTTTGGTGGTTCAACGCATTTACTAATTTTCCAACCGCATGTCCAAGTTGATTTCGATCTGCACGGACAAACGCCAGGTCTATCCAGCCACAATATTCCACTTTGTGCTAAAATTGCCACTGTATCGAAAAAAGCATAGTCTCAAATCGTAACCATAAAAGCCAAAATTTAACATTTTGGCTTTTTACATATTTCATTATTCCGCTAATACTTTTCTCAATGCGATATTGCTAAAGATGATTTTATTTTGATTGCTGTCTCTTATAGCATGGAGACAAAATCAAAGAGGGAGTACTACATTTTGTAATGTTATTCATAAATTAAGAATGACTTACTTTATTGCTTGTTCAATTATGCCTCCACCTAGACACACTTCACCGAGGTAAAAAACCGCAGATTGTCCTGGCGTTACTGCGATTTGTGGCTCATCAAAATAGACTTCAAGCATATTATCATCAAGAGGATGGATCTCACAGGGAATATCTGCTTGGCGATAACGAGTTTTCACTGTACAACGTAGATTTTCTCGTAATGGTCTAGTATCAACCCATTGTAATTGTTGAGCAACGAGACCCCTTGATAACAATGCTGAATTATCCAACCCTTGTGCAACAACGAGTATGTTATTGACGAGATCTTTTTCGACTACGTACCAAGCATCCTCTGTTTTACCTTTAATACCACCGATACCTAACCCTTTACGTTGCCCGAGAGTGTAATACATAAGACCATCGTGCCGTCCTATGACTTCACCAGCCGTTGTCTTGATATCTCCTGCTTTTGCCGGCAAAAAGCGTTGCAAAAAGTCTTTGAATTTACGCTCACCAATAAAACAAATGCCTGTCGAATCTTTTTTCTTGGCTGTTGCAAGCCCTAATTCTGCAGCGATGGCACGTACGACAGGTTTTTCGATATCGCCAACGGGGAAAAGGCTTTTCACAAGTTGATGTTTATTAAGTGCGTACAAGAAATAACTTTGATCTTTATTGGGGTCTAAGCCTCGTAAAAGTTGTGCTTCACCGTGATTTTCACCACGACGAACATAATGTCCTGTAGCGATAAAATCTGCACATAAGTCTTCGAGTGCATATTCCAAAAAGGCTTTAAATTTGATTTCTTTGTTGCAGAGAATATCTGGATTTGGCGTGCGTCCTGCTTTGTATTCAGCTAAAAAATGTTCAAAGACATTATCCCAATATTCGGCAGCAAAATTAATTTTATGCAATTTAATACCGAGTTTGTCGCATACAGCTTGAGCGTCAGCGAGATCAGCCGCTGCAGTGCAATAGTCAGTGTCGTCGTCCTCTTCCCAATTTTTCATAAACAACCCTTCAACTTGATAACCTTGTTGTTGCAGGATAAAAGCAGAAACAGAAGAATCAACGCCACCAGACATACCACAGATCACTTTAATGTTATTATTCATGTCAAGTTCAGCTGGACTGAGTAATGGAAAGTATTGATGATAAATTGAGGATTGCATCTTTTTGCCCCCATTATTTGACTTCGTAAAATGAAGCATTTTCTGTTGCATCTTGCCCTTTGTTAAAGCGGGTTAATTCTTCTGCAGTCGCTTCACCTCGTGCAATTTTGGCTTTGAGGTTGTCACAAGGCTCTTCGCAATCGCAAGCTTTTTCCAAGCCTAAGGCACTGATACCGCCGCAACTACCTTTAAGTACTTTACCTCGTAAAAGCACTCCTGTGGCTAAGCCAATAATGACAAGAATAAAAATTACAAAGGTTAAGATGAAAATATCCATTATTTTTCCTCTAATTTTTGAAATGCAGTAGACGATTTAGTAATGAATTTATCGCCCTGTTTGATGATTAAATACACAGCTAAATTCTGAGCTTCGGCAACTTCAAGTGCTTTTTCTTCACCAAGCACAAATAATCCTGTTGACAAACCATCAGCGAGCGTACAATTGTCTGCGATTACGGTGATCGAAGCAAGATGATGTTGTACAGGGTAACCTGTGCTAGGTGAAATTTCATGAGTAAAACGTTTACCGTCTTGTTCAAAATAATTGCGATAATCACCCGACGTCGCCATTGCTTTACCCGATAAGCTAACTATGTTTTGCACACTTCGCTCACTAGTATATTGCGGATGTTCAATTCCTATTTGCCACGCTACGCCTTTTTCATTTACACCTTGAGCAAAGATCTCGCCGCCAATTTCGACTAAATAATTCTTGATTCCAAGCTGAGTTAACACTTGAGCAACTTTATCTACACCAAAGCCTTTGGCGATCGCCGATAAATCTACATACAACTCAGGCACAGACTTGCTTAAATAAAACTGATCTTTATCCTGACTAAGTTTGAGTTTATCGATGCCAACTGCTTTTAATTTTTCAGCAACCTGCTTTGCCGTAGGTGCTTTATCTGTGTGTTTAGTTGCACCAAAATTCCAAATATTTACTAAAGGTCCAATAGTAATATCTAACGCACCTTGCGTAGTTTGGTTAAGTTCGAGTGCAGTTGCCACTACATAGGCAAAATCTGCTGAAATTGGAAAAAGTTGATTTATCGCTTTGAATTGATTGAATTGACTGATTTCCGAACTCGGGATAAAAGTCGACATTTGGCGATTCACTTCTTTAAGTACTGTGTCGATCTGTTGTTGCACTTGTTCAGGATGAATTTGCAGTTTTGCAGGGACAATGTATTTAACATGATAAGTGGTCCCCATCGTCCGTCCCGAAAGGGTTATTTGCTCGCCGATAGGCGTACCTTGATAGCAAGCTTTAAAAATAAGCAATAGTGAAATAACAATCAAAGCGAAAATTTTGATTTTTTTTGCTTTATTAACACCAAATTGAGTTGTTTTATTCATAACCACGCCTTAAAAATTGCAAAATTTTTCCGAAAAAAGTCGCGTCTCTTTTATCGAAAAATTTTTTGTAATAACGCTTCAATTTTCTGAAAAATTTCAAGAAAATTGAGGCGTTAAAGGCGGTCATAACCCCGACCGCCTTTAATGTTATTAACTATCCGCCAAAATCATCTAGCAGAATATTGTCATCTTCTACGCCCAAATCTTTAAGCATTTTGATAACAGATGAAGTCATCATTGGTGGACCGCACATATAGTATTCGCAGTCTTCTGGTGCTTCGTGGTTTTTAAGGTAGTTTTCGTACACTACATTATGGATAAAACCAGTGTAACCATCCCAGTCATCTTCAGGTTGTGGATCGGAAAGAGCAATATGCCAGCTAAAATTTGGATTTTCAGCTTGTAATTTATCAAAGTCCTCTTCGTAAAAAATCTCTTTCTTCGAACGTGCACCGTACCAATAAGTCATTTTGCGTTTAGAATGTAAACGTTTTAATTGGTCGAAAATATGCGAACGCATTGGTGCCATACCTGCTCCACCACCGATGAAGACCATTTCTGCATCGGTTTCTTTAGCAAAGAATTCACCAAAAGGTCCTGAAATGACAACTTCATCGCCCGCTTTTAATGACCAAATATAAGATGACATTTGACCTGGTGGAACGTTCGGATTGTTTGGTGGCGGCGTAGCAATTCGCACATTGAGCATAATAATGCCTTTTTCTTCTGGATAAGATGCCATTGAATAAGCACGCATAATCGGCTCATCTACTTTAGAAACATAACGCCATAAATCAAATTTATCCCAATCTGGGTGATATTCTTGCCCAATATCAAAATCTTTGTAGTAGACAGTATGAGCAGGAGCTTCAATTTGAATATAGCCCCCAGCACGAAATGGAACTTCTTCGCCTTCTGGGATTGCCAATTTGAGCTCTTTAATAAAAGTCGCTTTGTTGTCATTAGAAATGACTTTACAACGCCATTTTTTAACACCAAAAATTTCTTCTGGTACATCAATTTTTAAATTATTTTTAACACTCACTTGGCAAGCAAGGCGATAACCTTCTCTTGCTTGAGCTTTAGAAATTTTGCTCAACTCAGTAGCTAAAATATTCCCGCCACCTTCTTCAACACGAACAAGACATTGACCACAAGTGCCTTGACCACCACAAGCTGAGGGGACAAAAATACCTTTCCCAGCAAGTGCACCTAATAGCTTACCCCCTGCAGGAACGCTCACCGTTTTTTCAGGATCGTGATTGATTTCAATAATAACATCTCCTGTGCTAACTAATTTTGATTTTGCAAACAAAATCATAATTGCTAGCACGAGGATGATAATCGTGAACATCGCAATACCTAAAATGATCGTCATTTCCATTTAGTATTACTCCTATAATTTGATGCCTGAAAAAGACATGAATCCGATCGCCATCAATCCTGCTGAAATGAAAGTGATGCCAAGACCTCGCAATCCAGCGGGAACATTAGCATATTTCATTTTTTCGCTGATCCCCGCAAGGGCAACAATCGCTAACATCCAACCGAAACCCGCACCAACACCATATACGAGTGATTCAGGGAAGTTGTAATCACGTTGCACCATAAAAGACACTCCTCCAAAAATCGCACAGTTAACTGTGATCAATGGCAAAAAGATACCAAGTGCATCATAAAGTGCAGGGAAATATTTATCTAAAATCATTTCTAGAATTTGCACGAGAGCCGCTATAACACCGATGAAAGTAATAAAATTCAAAAAAGTTAAATCAATACCTTTCACTAATGCACCACTTTTAAGAATGTAAGTGTAAACTAGCTGGTTTACTGGCACTGAAATACCTAGTACGATGGTAACTGCAATTCCAAGACCCATCGCAGTTGAAACTTTTTTGGAAACGGCTAAAAAAGTACACATTCCTAAAAAGAATGAAAGTGCCATATTTTCAATGAAAACGGATTTCAAGAAAAGGCTGATATAATGTTCCATAAATTATTTCTCCACCTGTTCTGGTCTTAATGTACGAATTCCCCAGATGATAAAACCAATAATAAAGAAAGCACTTGGGGCAAGGAGGAATAAACCATTAGTTTGATACCAACCACCATTTTGAACGGTGTTAAACACTGTCATTCCAAAGAATTTTCCAGAGCCAAGTAGTTCACGGATAAAAGCAACCGCCAATAGCATCGCACCATAGCCTAAGCCATTACCAATACCATCCACGAAACTTTCAAGTGGTTTTGATTTCATCGCAAAAGCTTCCGCACGTCCCATTACGATACAGTTAGTGATGATCAAGCCAACGAAGACTGAAAGTTGTTTTGATAAACTATAGGCATAAGCACGCAATAATTGGTCAACCAAAATCACTAAAGAAGCAATAATAGTCATCTGCACGATGATGCGGATGCTGTTTGGAATATAATTACGCAGGCAAGAAATAAACAAATTTGAAAACGCCGTGACGAAAGTTACTGCTATCGCCATTACAAAAGCAGTCTCCAATTTTGTAGTTACTGCTAATGCTGAGCAAATCCCAAGGATCTGCAATGCAATCGGATTATTGCTTATAATTGGAGAAAGCAATAACTTTTTGAGTGATGTCTTCGCCATTATTGAAGTTCCCCTTTTCTAAAATGATTCAAGAAAGGACCAAAACCATTTGGACCAAACCAATAACTAAAAGTACCTTGAACACCATTTGAAGTTAAAGTTGCACCACTAAGACTGTCGATACCGTGTTCACGTCCATAAACAGGGTTAGTAGCTGCCCCTTTTGCAACAACAATAGCGGACTCTCCTTGGGCATTAAACAATTTTTTTCCAACAAACTGTGCCTGCCATCTAGGATTTTCAATTTCGCCACCAAGTCCTGGCGTTTCGCCTTCATCATAATAAGTAATACCTTTAATAGTATCACCATTTGCTGCAACAGAAACAAAACCATACATCATCGACCAAAGCCCCGAACCGTAAATCGGTAACACCATTTGTTGGAGTTCACCTGCCCCATTCTTAACTAGATAAATCTGTGCCAATTTAGCTCGCACACGTAATCCTGCTTTATCTAAGTCCGTAGGAATAGGTTGGCTAGTTTGTGGATTTTTTGAAAAAGCGATGGCATCAAAATCAGCAGGACAGGGTGCAAATGTGCCTGCATTTAAATCAACACAACGTGTTTCAATTTTTTGGGCAAAAATTTGACGAATTTGCTGACTTGTTGCATTCGCAGGTAATAAATCTGCAACACGCAAAATACTTCTTTGTTTATCAAGCTGTTTTTGTTCTTCTTGCTTGGGCTTTAGCAAAGTTGCAGATCCTGCAACAATCACTGAGCATACTAAACTTAACAACACTACAACTGTCATTGTGCCACTGATACTGTCTTTATTAAACTTAGCCATTGCGAATTCTCCGACGTTTGATATTTGCCCGCACCACGACATAATCAAATAATGGTGCAAATAAGTTAGCGAATAAAATGGCTAACATCATACCTTCTGGATAAGCAGGGTTCACAACACGAATCAAAACACACATTGCACCAATTAACGCACCATACCACCATTTCCCTTTGTTAGTAAAAGATGCTGAAACGGGATCAGTTGCCATAAATATCGCTCCTAATGCAAAACCACCTAATACTAAGTGCCAATACCAAGGCATTGCAAACATAGGGTTAGTGGCAGAACCAATCCAATTGAACAAACTTGAAGTTAAGATCATGCCGATAAGTACACCTGTAATGATTCGCCACGATGCAATGCGAGCAAAAACGATGAAACATCCGCCAACAATTAAGGCTAATGTCGAGGTTTCACCAATCGCACCTGGAATATTTCCAAGGAAAGCATCCATCCACTGAATAGGTTGCCCAGTGGCTATGTGTTTAATTGCAGCTTGACCGCCTTGAGCCCATTGCGAAAGTGCAGTCGCTCCCGAATAGCCATCTGCGGCAGTCCAAACTAAATCACCAGAAATTTGAGCAGGATAAGCGAAGAATAAGAATGCTCGTCCAGCAAGTGCAGGATTAATAAAGTTCCGACCTACTCCACCGAAAGATTCTTTTGCAACAACGACACCGAAGGTCACAGCTAGGGCTGCTTGCCACAATGGCAATGTTGGTGGCACGATCAAAGCAAGTAAAATTGAAGTTACAAAAAAGCCTTCGTTGACTTCGTGTTTACGAATTATCGCAAATAACACTTCCCAAAATGCGCCAACGAAAAAGATCGTCAAATAAATCGGCAGGAAGAAGATCGCACCGATGCCCATTTTTGCTAACACGCCCGCATTTTCGGATAAAAATCCCAATGCATTTGCTAAGGCGAAATGCCAGTCGTTGTTGACATTTTTTGCCACATTAGTAACGAAATCACCGAATTGTAAGGCTTGAATGGATTGCACGCCCACATTGTACATGCCATAGAACATCGCAGGGAATAATGCAAGCCAAACTAAAACCATCATTCGTTTTGAATCAATAGTATCTCGTACGTGTGAGACACCTTGAGTGACTGTACCAGGTGTGTATAAAAAAGTTGCTGTTGCTTCATACAACGGAAACCATTTTTCAAGCTTACCGCCAGCTAAAAAAGCAGGTTCTATTTTTTCTAAAAGATGTTTTAAAGCCATTTTTTAGCCATCCTTCTCTATTTGTGCCAATGCTTTACGGAGAAGTGGCGCATATTCAGTCTTGCCAGGGCAAACATAAGTACATAATGCCAAATCTTCTTCTTCCAGCTCTAAACAACCCAAAGCTTGGGCACTATCCGTATCACCGACTTCCAGATCACGTAGCAACAAAGTTGGTAAAATATCCAACGGCATTACGCGTTCATAAAGACCTATCGGCACCATTGCCCGATGCCCACCATGCAAAGATGTTGTCATATCAAATAATTTTTTGCGGAAATGTCCAAGCGTCGTACGTGTTAAAGAATACTTATTCGCAGCAGGCATAATCCAACCTAAAAATTCTTTATTGTCATCTTCTTCAATCACGGAAACTTGTAGTGTATAACGACCTAAGTAATCGTGAACACCTGAGGCTTTTCTTCCATTTAGTACGGAACCAGAAATCACACGGTTAGTTCCTGTTTTAAGCTCACCATGAGTTAACTGAGAAAGATTCGCGCCAATTAAAGAGCGAACTAAGCGAGGTTTGTTTACTTGAGGTCCAGCCAGAGCAATAACACGCTCTACAGATAATTCACCTGTTGTAAATAATTTGCCAATGGCGATCACATCTTGATAATTGATGTACCACACAAACTTATTCGCACTAACAGGATCGATAAAATGAATGTGAGTTCCAGAAAGCCCTGCTGGATGAGGACCTTGGAAATTGTGAACTGCTACGCCTTTAATGTTCAAATCAGGTAACGCAGCAGAAGCTGCTTTGCATAGATGCACGGTTTGAGTTTCAGATGTAAGGCGAGTTAAAACTCTGACGCCATTTACAAAAGCTTCTTTGTCAGCTTGAATCACAACAACGGGATCGACTGCCAGCGGATTTGTGTCCATCGCATTAATAAAAAGCGAATGTGGTATACCATCAACTGCAGGAATCTTACCAAACGGACGTGTTCTTAAAGTTGTCCATAATCCAGACTGAACCAAATTTCTACGCACATCATCGTCAACTAATGTGCTTAATTCATTCTTCTGGTATTTAGCAAAAGTAATTTGTTCATCACCTTGTATTTTAATCACCACCGACTGCAACACCCGTTTTTCACCACGATTAATTGCCGTTACTTGACCACTTACAGGAGAAGTGAACACGACGCCAAGATTCTTTTTATCTTCGAAAAGAACTTGACCTTTTTTCACTATATCGCCTTCACGCACCTTCATTGAAGGACGCATGCCAACGTATTCCTCGCCAAGCAAAGCAACTTCGTTAACAGCATTGCCGTTATGGATTACTTGTTCTGGCTTCCCACTAATCGGAAGATCCAAGCCTTTTTTGATCGTAATCATATTTATTGCACTACTTTTATAGTTAGTAAAACAGTTACGAAACTTTTGTAACTTCGTTTTCGCAACCTCGCTTTAAATAAGACCTTCACTTTTATTGGAGTAACGTTAAAAATTACACCTTTTTAACTTTTTTACTACAAAGTAAAAGTTACGCAGTCAATGGATGAGATAACCTCAACACTGGTATCGTCTAACTTTTAAAACAAAAGTTACACAGAAATTTTGCTATTGATAAAAGGTCAACATTTTAACTAAATAAGCATTATTTGGCTACTTGAGAATAGTCATTTGATTTAAAAAATTAAAAAACTTTACAAATATTATTAAAATTTAACGTGAAACGCAGGAGTTTGAATATTAAGTCCATTGACAATATGAAACACTCACTGAATTATTTAGTGTGCTTAGTGTGCTAAAATCGTTTAGCATGAGAATATTTGCAATTTTTTTTGCATTTTTAAGTGATTTTGCTATACTTTGACATCATCTAACTAACCAAAAGGAACTAACGATGAAAAAAGTGATTACTGCAGACCAAGCACCTGATGCTATCGGACCTTATTCTCACGGCAATGCTTTTGAAAATTTAATTTTTACGTCTGGACAAATTCCTGTAAACAAAGCTGAAGGCGGTAAAATCCCTGAAGGCATTACGGCACAATCTGAACAAGCATTGTTAAATTTGCAACACGTATTGCAAGCAGGTGGTGCAGATATGGGTACTGTTCTAAAAACCACTTGCTATCTTGCTGATATTACTGACTTTGCAGCTTTCAATGAAGTATATAAAAAATTCTTTTTCCAAGATTGCCCTGCCCGTAGTTGCTTTGCAGTTAAAGACTTACCTTTAGGTGTCAAAATAGAAATTGAAGCAATTGCTTACCGCAAATAAAAATTCAAACATCACATTCATAATAAAGAAAGGCAAGTTATCTTGCCTTTCTTTATTCTAATTCAATTGATACGCCCTCAAATTCTGCAATTTTTTCTTTTTTTAACCAATAAAATTTTTAAAAAATGCTCAAAACATTTTAAATTGCAATTTTTTTTTGCATTTTAAATTTGTTATGATCTGCCTGCTTACTTTCACAATCCTTTTCTGTCGCAAATAGATCCTAAGGAGAAAATTATGAATCCAAATTGGTGTGCTTACAAGAAGATTATTCAATCAATGGTAAAACCTGCATTAGGTTGTACTGAGCCGATCGCAGCGGCTTACGCAAGCGCAGTTGGGGCAGAATTATTATCTTCGCCTGCAACTGAAATTAAAATTTATGTTTCAGATAATTTATACAAAAATGCAATGGGCGTTTTTGTGCCTGGAACGGGCAAGATGGGACTCGCTATCGCAGCTGGTGCAGGTGCTTTAGCAGGGAAAGCAGCCAAAGGTTTGGAAGTATTGGCAGACATAAGCCAAGATGCTGTAACTAAAGCACAAGCTTTAATTGATACTAATAAAATTCAAGTCCAACGCAAAAATGTCGATGATTTTATTTACTGTCTCGTTGAAATGACTGATGGCAAGGATAAGGTTGAAGTTGAACTCAGTGGTGGTCATACTCAAATTATTCGCAAAACAGTCAACGGCAAAGATATTTTCAAACAAACTTCAAGTTGTGAAGGTGCAACAGATCAAGTTTGTGAGGGAATTGATATTTCTTTTAAACAAATTTACGATTATGCTACTCAAGTACCATTCGACGAGATTAAATTTATTCTAGCAGCCTGTCCAATCAACTACGATTTAGCCATCGAAGGGTTAAGCAATACTTATGGTTTAGCTATCGGCAAAACAATGCAACATTACATCAAAGAAGGTCTCCTCAGTGACGATTTCATTAACAATTTAGTGATGTACACTGCAAGTGCTTCCGATGCGAGAATGGGTGGGGCAACTTTACCTGCGATGAGTAATTATGGTAGCGGTAACCAAGGTATCACTGCTACTTTACCTGTTTTTTTTACGGCAAGACATTTCAAATCTTCTGAAGAGCAACTTGCACGAGCATTAATTATTAGCCACTTAGGAGCAATCTATATTAAATCTTACTATCCTCCGCTTTCTGCATTCTGTGGGAACACTGCAACAGGAGCTGCTGCCGCGGCGGCAATGGTGTATTTAGCAGGTGGCGATTTCCAACAAAGTAGTTATGCCGTGCAAAATGTACTCAGTGATTGTACAGGTATGATTTGCGATGGTGCAAAAGCAACTTGTGCGATGAAAGTTAGAACAGCAACTCAAGCGGCTATCAATGCGTTCTTTATGGCATTGCAATATCATGAGGCACACCATCTAGGCATTGTTGCTGATGATATTGAAACGAGTATTCGCAACCTTGGACGCTTAGTCACTCAAGGTATGCAATCGACAGATCATACGATTATTGATATTATGTCCGCCTGATTTTGGTTTTATTGCTCCAATAAACTAAAAAACACGCGAGCAAATTTGGAGAAATTTTCTCAAATTTACTCGCGTGAATGATTTTAGTAAATTTTAAATCTTAATTCATTATGAAGAAACTTTCCTCTACTGACAGAGCTATTCTAAAAGCAATCGAGAACCTCGTTGATGGAATTGCTATTAACTGTGGGAAACACACTGAAGTGGTATTGCATAGTTTAGATGTTGATAACCCTTGCGTGATGAAAATTTGTAATGGACATATCACTGGTCGTCAGGTTGGTGCCCCTATTACTAACCTTGCTTTAGAAAAAATTTCTAAAGGCGAAGATATTTCTAAACCTTATTTTACAAAATCCCCTTGTGGCAAAAATTTACGTTCGACCACGACTTTAATTCGTAATGCAGATAACGTCGTAATTGGAGCATTTTGTTTGAATATGGATCTCGAAGCCCCTTTCCAAGAAATTATCAGCAATTTTATGCCATCAATTAGAACTATTTGTCACGAAAAAACGATTGAAGAGTTTTATCACAATACTGACGATATGTTGAAAACGACAATTGAAAATATGCATCAGTTAGTTATGACAGATAAAAAAATTACGGCAGGGAAAAAAACAAAAGTTTTGGTAGTACGCTTATTTGAATTGGGTATTTTTAACTTTAAAAGCAGCCCACATTTAGTTGCTGAATTAACGGGTATTTCGATTCATACAGTTTATCGACATTTGCGTAAAATCGAAAAAAATTAATATTAAGCAACTTAAGCTCATAAAACTTAGCTTACAATATTTACAAATATACTAAATTAGTGGCTTTGTTCTCTAATATCACGCCCCGATTTTTGAAAAAATTTCCCCGAAAAATTGCTATTGAAGATTTGCTTTGCTGACAAAGTTAGTTGCTCGGCATTTTATAAGCAATTTACTAGCGGATCTTTTGCTCAACTTCTCTACGCTTTCTTCTTTCACTATCTCTAATAATAACTCGCTTTTGTTTTCAATCGTGATAATTTTGAGTTGCTCTATCACTTTATTAACTAAAATAGAATGCCTTTAGTTGAGAGAGTTATAAATCACGTATCAACAATATAAGCATATTCATAAGTTAGTTCGTTATCTTTTCAAGTACAATGTTACCAAACGATTTAAGGCTTTCTTGTGTCATTATATCTTGCTTAAAAAGTGGCATTTTGAGATATCGATAATGACTAAACGCTTCATCACTTTGAGAGATATACTCTGATTGTTGTATGATTCTTGAACGAAGAAAATCATCAGTAGCATTTTGGGGAAGTACTTTATTCAAGATGATGGCATAAGGTTTTAGCCCTTTTGAGGCTAAACTTTGGATAGTCCTTTTAGTTTCAGCAACAGCAAGTTTCGACGCATTTAATACTAAAACAATGCCACATTGTATGGGATCTTTAACTAAATTTGAAAATGCATTATATCGAGTATATCTTTCATCAAGTTTTTCAATAAGTTGACCTCTAATGAAACCATCAGGATCACTAAATCGATTGCCATCGCTACGCTCTAAATGTCCTAACACTTTTTCACTCATTCCTCCTCGCTCTTGCATACTTAGTAAAGTTTTACTCCAGTCTTTGAGTTCTTTCGGCATAAAAAACAACCTTAACGTATGCCCAGTTGGTGCCGTATCAATAACAATATGATCATATTGATCTGCTTCTTTCGTTAAAATTGTCGTTAATCTTTCAAAAAGTGCGGCTTCTAGAGTAGAGGAACTATCTGCGATTTTTGTAAAATAATCATCTATTCGGGCGTAACTTGTAGTACTAACAAAGCTTCTCATACTTTTAGCAATGTTCTCAACATAAACTTTAGCTTCAAGAGAGGAATCTATTTCAATGATGCTGAGGTTTTCATTTATTTTTGTTGCAGTATTAGCAAATGCGACATCAAAGATATCACTTAAATTATGTGCAGGATCTGTCGATACGAGCAAGACTTTTCTCGCATTTTGTTCACTTGATAAAGCTACAGCAATAGCACTTGAAGTCGTGCTTTTACCAACACCACCTTTACCACCAATAAATAAAATTTTAGGAAGAAATTGTGGAATATTCATACAAAATCTTTCAGCAACAACAGCTACAAGGAAAATTTTCAAAAAATGAATGCTTCAATCCGACTTTTTGATGCCAACGATGAAATTTTGGCATCAGTGCAGGTAACAATTCGAGAGTATAAAGAGAATATGGATTTTCAATTCCATAAATTTCACTAAAAGCGATGATCATAAAAAAATCATCAATTTCAGCATTTTCTTTCATTATTGCACTTTTATGCATACCAACATAAAAACGCTCAAGCTCATTTGAGAATTGGATAATTCTTTTAATCATTTTTCCTCCGTCTTTAAAAAGAATCTTGCTAAGTTAAAAAGCAAAGCGAGATACATTAGTTAACTAAAAGTTTTCTTCTCAGATAAAATCTGACTAATTACTTTAAGTGAAGATAAAACGACTAATAAAGTTACAACAATAACAATAGCATTTAATATTGTGAGTAAATGATTTTCAGCTTGATAATAGTCATTAAGTTTAATAATTGCTCCCCAGAAACTCATTACAAGAATAAAAGTCATAGGGATAAGAACGATCAAACTACCGCCAAATTTTTTAGATTTTAGTAATATAACCGCTGTTACCATAAGAGTGAGACTTGCTAAAAGTTGATTTGTGGCACCAAATAAGGGCCAAATTGCAACTTTCCCGTCATTCACGCCATTTATTGAGATAGCAAAAGATGTTGCAACTGCCACAATAGTTGCAATACCTTTCCCTCTTAAGAAGCGAATATTATATATATCCCCCCACTCTTGGATAATGTATCTTTGAAGACGAATACCCGCATCCATTGTTGTTGCTGCGAAAAGGATTACCATAAGCGATAATAAAGTGGCACTTGATTCTTGTGGAATACCTAATCCTTTATAGATTATTGCACCGCCGCCAGATACAAAACTTGCTACGCCTCCTTTATATAAATTAGCCCAAGTCTCAATATTTAAATCCGCGTTTACTAAACTTACACCTGCAACACAAGCAATAATAGTTGCTAAAGCTAGAGTACCCTCACCCATCGCACCTAAATAACCAACAAAACGAACATCTTTCATCTTATCTACTTGTTTTGAAGTCGTACCTGAACTTACAATACCATGGAATCCACTGATTGCACCACAAGCTACTGTAATGAAAAGAATAGGAATTATCATATTCCATCCATTCGGAGTATCTGTAATTGCAGGAATAATTCCTGGTGCGGAAACGGTTGGATGGACGATAACAATACTTGCATAAAGTAAAATGAGTGCAACAAAAAGCTGGATCCCATTTACATAATCTCTAGGTTGGAGTAATGCCCATACTGGAAGTATAGAGGCTATACCTGCATAAATATAAAGTAATACAACCCATTGACCATTTTGATCAAGACCTAATACTGATTCTGGCAAGCTGATAGGAAAAACAACGCCAAGAGGTACTAGTGCATAAAGTGCCACAACAGCAATAATAGTCACTGGAACAAGTTTCATCTTAAACTTGTAAATTGCTTGTCCCATTAAAAGTGCTATTGCAACAGCCCCCCAAGCTGGAATGATAGTACTGGTATGTTCTACACTCTCTTTGGCAATGATGACTCCAAATGCACCATTCACCATTAATAGAACTAAAAATATAACAACCATGAAAAGTTGACCGACTTTGTTACCCACAAAACGAGTACATATTGTTCCTATACTTTTACCTTCATTTCTCACGCTAGCCCAAAGAGCAGACATATCATGAATACCAGCAAAAGCAATAGTACCAATTACAACCCACAAAAATGCAGGCATCCATCCCCATTGCACAGCAATTGCTGGACCAACAATAGGAGCTGCTCCTGCGACGGCTGTAAAATGATGTCCCCAAAGAACAAATTTATTTGCTGGTACAAAGTCCACATCATCTCTATATTCATGTGCTGGCGTAACGAAACTATCATTAAGTTCTAGTACTTTTGATGAATATAAACGAGAATAAATAAACCAGCCAAATGCAAAAATAATAAAGCCAATTAACATAAGCCATACAGCATTCATAACACCCCCTATATGTGACACTCCAAAATCTAACCTTGTTTTAATTTAAAATGTGAAAATATCCGTATAATAAAATGATGAAAATAATTTTTAAAGCATAAAATAAACGTTTTTTTAATAAACTGTTTTTATAATATGCTAGATTTACAACTGAAATTAAGCGATCCACTATTTAGCATTTTGTTGAAAGAACAAAAATGATATTTTCTTTATTATGTTATCTAAAATTAATAATATATATTTGAGTAAATTTTTGTAACATCACTTCAATAAAATTTATATATTTTTGTTCTGTTTATGGCTTGATGACTCCTTAACTTATCTTATTTTATTAATTTATTTATAAAAAAACACCCTAAAATAGTCTCCTATTTTAAGGGTGTATAATAAATTTTATTTTCTTGAGTTAAATTAATTTAGGAATTAAATGCCAAAAAAGGAGAAACACAAAGTAAAATGCCTGTTGCAATAATTAAATACAATCCCCAGCCTTTAAATTGATGTAATGCTGGGACACGATAAACTAAATAAGCGGGAATTAAACAACCGACCATACCAAAAATTGGGCTACAAATTGAAGTAAAGCTTAGCACAGGAGCATTCAACACAATTGCACTCCAAGAAAGTAAAATCGTAAAAATAATGATGCCATAAGCCACCGCTTTCGCGTTAATTTTATTTTCTGGTAGTACTCGCCTTAAGGCATTCATTGCTAAACCTTGACAGGCTTCACGGAAACCTAAATATACTCCAAAATAAGCAGTCATTACTGCAAACACATTCAATATCAAACTGAATAATTTTAAAGTTTGACCATCTAAACCTTGAGCGACCAAAGCGAGAGCAGAAATGTTTTGTGCATAAGCACTTTCAGCTTGTTCGTGACTAATCGCTAAAGTAAATGAAATTGCATAAAAGAATACGACTGTAAATAAAATGCCGAAAGCAATATTCATTGCCCGCATTGCCTTATATCTCGCTACTTCAATAGATTTCTCGTGGCTACGATAAGAAATTACCATTGGACTTAAGCTTTGAATAAATAAAATAGATGTGAGTGTAAAAGGTAAAGTGATAACTGCATTTTTTACTAATGTTGGTGCTGCTGGAACCTCACCAATATTAGAAAGGTCCCATTTGCTAATCATTAATAAACCTAAAACTGCCACTACGCTAATTTTAGTCAACACCATAAAAGTAGAAATCTTGAATAAGAATTTTTCACCACGAGAGGCTAACGAAACTAAAATAATGATTAACAACAAGCCATAAAATGGATTTTTTGACCATAATCCTTTCGTAATACCAAAACTTTGTAAGAACGAAGCGGTATCATTGGTGATCGCTGTTGAATAAACAAACACCCAAATCACTAACATCACAAAATATAATAAGCCTAAGAAAGCTCCCCAATTTTTACCAAGATAACCTGAAATAACACTTGGATAATCCTCACATTTTGGTGATTTTGCTAAGGTGTTAATAAATAAACGTTGAAATAAGTACATTGCAGGGTAACCAATAACGGAAGAGAGTAAAAATACCCAAATTCCCATTAATCCAACTTGCACCGGCAAAAAAACAATCCCTGCACCAATGGCCATTCCAATGCTCATAATAACCCATCCCCAATCAGTTGCATCAAACCTCGTTGCTTCTTTCCAAGCTTCTTTATCAGCTGGGGTAATATTACTAACTTTATCTGTTGTAGTTTGCATAACAGCTTCTCCAAATAAATAACAAACTGGCACAATATAAATTCACCATTTAAAATATGCAATTTTTTTGCAAAAACTGTGATGAAGTGCAAATTTTTTGGTGATTAATGTTTATTTAGTGATTAATGTAATGTTAATTACACTCAGGAAATTGATAGAATTGAATTTATTAACGTCCATAAAGCCCACAACATTACATACAAACGAAACATTTTAACATTCTACGAAAATGAAAAAAGACCGCTAAAAAGCAGTCTTTTAGAATTTGGCTCCTCCTGCTGGACTTGAACCAGCGACATATGGATTAACAGTCCACCGTTCTACCGACTGAACTAAGGAGGAATAAATGGTGCCTCGAGGCGGAATCGAACCACCGACACGGGGATTTTCAATCCCCTGCTCTACCGACTG
>JAHHRA010000013.1 GCA_020026055.1 Actinobacillus sp. | reverse complement strand
ACATTATTTTCTGTTATTTTATTATTTTCATCTATTTTTAATTTTCTAAAAACTTATCTAACTTGTTTTAGTATTTATTAAATTATAGTGTTATTAACACTGAACTATTGCACATAAAATATACGCTTTATTGAAAAATTCTCCTGATTTTACGGGCATAAACTTTCATCTTTTCACAATCCTTGCATCACCTTGAGAAAAACTTAACAATTTATTCTCTACTTCCAATAATAAGTTTCCATATTGATCAACTCCTTGTTCAATACCCTGATATTTTTTGTCCGCCGTTTGAATATGAATTGGTTGCTGATAAAAATGATCGAGATGATTAAATTGTGCCTGAAAAACTCCAAAACCTTGTTTTTCAAAAATCATTAAATTTTCAACTAACTCAGGCAAAAGCTGTATTAAAATATCTTCCCTTGGAATATCATTCCCTAACATTTCTATCAAAGAACTTGTTTCAATATCTAATTCTTCGGGCTGATGATTTATCCCTACACCAATCACTACTGACCAAAATTTCTCATCAAAGCTCACGATTTCTATCAAAATTCCAGCGAATTTTTTGCCTTGAAATAGAAGATCATTTGCCCACTTTAGATAAGTATTTGACGCCCCCAAATGCGAAAAATTTTTCCTTAAAGTTTGCACAATCGCCACGCCAACGACTAAACTTAATCCTGATAAATCTGTCATCTTAGGAATACGGTATAAAAGGCTGAATAAAATTTGTTGATTGGGTTTCGCTACCCATTTACGCTCCCATTGCCCACGTCCTGCTGTTTGATAATCACTAATAACGAGGGTCAAATGCTTAAATTGTTTGTGGTTATTTAAAAGATAATCATTGCTAGACGTTATTTCAGGAAAATACTGAATAGCAAAATTTGAGAGATTTTGAATTAATTTTTCGATACTGAACGAAGCATTAAGCATAACGATTCTAAACAAATAAAAAATAATTTAAATTATACAACTATTTCTGTATAATGCCGTCGCAATATTTTCCTTGTTCCAATTCATTTAATAAACTTAAAAAGAGAGTATTGCCAATGTTACGAATCACCCAAAAAGCCCTAACTTTTGACGATGTATTACTCGTCCCCGCCCACTCCACTGTTCTTCCAAACACCGCTAATCTTCAAACAAAGCTCACTAAAGATATTTTACTGAATATTCCGATGCTTTCTGCTGCGATGGATACTGTAACAGAATCAAAATTAGCCATCGCTTTAGCTCAAGAAGGCGGAATTGGTTTTATTCACAAAAATATGTCAATCGAACGCCAAGTTGACCGTGTTCGCTGTGTAAAAAAATTCGAAAGTGGCGTAGTCACAGAACCTGTTACTGTATCACCAAATCTTACACTGGCAGAACTTGCTGAAATTGTAAAGAAAAATAAATTTGCTGGCTATCCTGTCATTGACAAAAATGAAGAACTCATTGGCATTATTACTGGTCGTGATACTCGTTTTGTCACAGATTTAACTCAAAAAGTAGCAGATGTGATGACGCCAAAAGCTCGCTTAATCACTGTCAAAGAAAATACACCACGGGCAGAAATTCAAAAATTAATGCACAACAATCGTATCGAAAAAGTGTTAGTCGTTGACGATAGCGGCAAGCTCAAAGGGATGATCACCGTCAAAGATTTCCAAAAAGCCGAACAAAAACCGAACGCTTGTAAAGACGAATTTGGTCGCCTGCGTGTAGGAGCTGCCGTTGGTGCAGGTGAAGGAAATGAAGAACGCATTCAAGCCCTTGTCGAAGCTGGTATCGATGTGCTGTTAATCGACAGCTCACATGGGCACAGTGAAGGTGTCCTTCAACGTGTTCGTGATACACGCAAACGCTATCCAAACCTCCCCATTATCGCAGGTAATATCGCCACAGCAGCAGGTGCGTTAGCACTCGCTGAAGCGGGTGCCAGTGCAGTCAAAGTAGGGATCGGTCCTGGTTCAATTTGCACCACGCGCATCGTCACAGGAGTTGGCGTTCCACAAGTTACTGCCATTTCTGACGCCGCTGAAGCATTGAAAGATCTCGGCATTCCCGTGATTGCTGATGGCGGCATTCGCTACTCGGGCGATATCGCGAAAGCTATCGCCGCAGGTGCTAGTTGCGTCATGGTTGGTTCTATGTTTGCAGGCACTGAAGAAGCACCTGGTGAAATTGAACTCTACCAAGGTCGTGCTTACAAATCCTACCGTGGAATGGGGTCGCTAGGGGCGATGGCAAAAGGTTCCAGCGACCGTTACTTCCAAAGCGACAATGCCGCCGACAAACTTGTCCCTGAAGGCATTGAGGGTCGCATTGCTTACAAAGGTCATCTTAAAGACATCATCCATCAACAAATGGGCGGCTTAAGATCTTGTATGGGACTGACAGGTTGTGCGACTATCGACGAACTTCGCACGAAAGCAATGTTTGTCGAAATCAGCGGTGCAGGCATTCAAGAAAGCCACGTCCACGATGTTGCCATCACCAAAGAAGCACCAAATTATCAACAACGCTAATTTTTATAGGCGTAATTTAATTAGTTTTGTTTCTTGCTAACCATAGACTTATTCGTAATACGTGAGGAAAAGGAAAATTCACGCCTCCATTTTCAAGAAAATTTTCTAATTTTCAAAAAGGTTTCACTAAACAACGCAACTTGTAACTTGTATTTTATAAAAAATAAAAGAACGCAATTAAGGATCAACTATGCAAAATATTCATCAAGATAAAATTCTTATTCTCGATTTTGGGTCGCAGTACACTCAGCTGATTGCCCGTCGAATCCGAGAAATTGGGGTGTATTCAGAACTTTGGGCGTGGGATGTGACCGCAGAACAGATCCGTGAATTTAATCCAAAAGGCATTATCCTGTCGGGCGGTCCTGAAAGCACTACCGCAGAAAATAGCCCCATGGCACCAGCATTTGTTTTTGAAGCGGGCGTACCTGTGTTAGGAATTTGTTATGGCATGCAAACAATGGCGATGCAGCTCGGCGGTCTGACCGAAAATTCTGACCACCGCGAATTTGGTCATGCCGAAATTGTGCTCCAAGCCACAGATGCATTATTTCATAATTTGACAGAAAGCAATAAATTAGAAGTTTGGATGAGCCATGGCGATAAAGTCACGCAATTGCCAGCTGGCTTCAAAGTGATCGCAGCGACACCAACCTGCCCTATCGCGGCGATGAGCGATGAATCACGGCAATTTTATGGCGTCCAATTTCACCCTGAAGTGACTCACACCGCGTGCGGTTTGGCACTACTGACCAATTTTGTCGTCCACACCTGCCACTGTCGCACTGAATGGACGCCCGCGAATATCATCGACGACGCCGTCGCTCGCCTCAAAGCGCAAATCGGCGATGACGAAGTTATTTTGGGTCTCTCGGGTGGCGTCGACTCGTCGGTCACCGCACTGTTGCTCCATCGTGCGATCGGTAAAAAATTGCATTGCGTGTTCGTAGACAACGGTCTACTTCGTTTAAATGAAGCCGATCAAGTGATGACAATGTTTGGCGATCGCTTCGGCTTGAACATCACTCGCATCGACGCAGAATCTCGCTTTCTCGCCGCACTGGCAGGCTTAACCGATCCTGAAGCTAAGCGTAAAATGATCGGCAAAGTTTTTGTCGATGTTTTTGACGAAGAAGCCCAAAAACACCGCCAAGTGAAATGGCTCGCACAAGGCACAATTTATCCCGATGTTATCGAATCCGCCGCCAGCAAAACAGGCAAAGCGCATGTTATCAAATCTCACCACAATGTCGGGGGCTTGCCCGATTACATGAAATTAGGTTTAGTCGAACCACTTCGCGAATTGTTCAAAGACGAAGTCCGTCGCATTGGACTCGCGTTGGGCTTGCCGACCGAAATGCTCAACCGCCATCCATTCCCTGGTCCAGGACTTGGCGTACGCGTGCTCGGGGAAATCAAAAAAGAATACTGCGATCTTCTCCGCCGTGCGGATGCGATTTTCATCGAAGAACTCCACAAAGCAGGTTATTACTATCAAGTCAGCCAAGCTTTCGCCGTTTTTCTCCCTGTCAAATCCGTGGGCGTAATGGGCGACGGACGAAAATACGATTGGGTTATCGCTTTGCGGGCAGTAGAAACAATCGATTTCATGACTGCCCATTGGGCTGAACTCCCTTACGCTCTCCTCGCCCAGATTTCTAATCGCCTCATCAACGAAATTGACGGTATCTCACGCGTCGTCTACGATATCTCTGGTAAACCGCCTGCAACCATTGAGTGGGAATAAAAATTCACTATTTCAGATAATTTCTGAACATTTCAAAAAAACAAAAGCCTTGATTATCAAGGCTTTATTCATTTCAAAACTATTCTACCCTTTTCTTCCTAGTTCAATTTTCTGACGGTATTAAAGACGGTATCATTTGACAACCATTACATAAAGATCAAAGATACCGTCAAGATTATGACGGTATTGGAGAATCCTATTATGCTTACTGATAGTAAAATAAAATCACTCAAAGCAAAGGAAAAGCTTTATAAAGTCCCTGATCGTGATGGTTTATATGTTGCAATATCAACAACTGGAACAATAATGTTTCGCTATGATTATCGTATCCATGGACGTAGAGAAACATTATCCATCGGAAAATATGGAGTAGATGGATTAACACTTGCACAAGCCCGAGAAAAATTAATCGAAGCAAGAAAACTAGTTGCTAAAGGCATTTCTCCCGCAGGAGAAAAGCGTAAATTAAAAAATGCTATTCAAAACGCTGAACGCTTTGAAGATTTTGCTATACGCTATATCCAAGAAACCAATTTTGCAGAAAGTACAAGGGACTTACGAAATGCTACCTATCAACGAGAAATCGCACCTTATTTTGCAAAAAAATTGATGACTGAAATTTCTACCGAAGAAATACGTAATCATTGCCAAATAATAAAAGAACGAGGAGCTCCATCTACTGCTATTTTTGTTCGTGATTTATTTAGTGCAGTATACAAATTCGCTATTGGAAAAGGTCATAATTTTATAAATCCAGCGGAGAAAATTTCTAATTCATCAATTGCAACTTTTCGTCCTAGAGAAAGGACTCTAACACCTAGAGAGATTCATTTGTTTTTCAAAGAATTAAATAAAACCGAACGTTACTTTACCCTAAGAAAAGGAGTACTTTTTATTCTATATACTATGGTAAGAAAAAGTGAGTTTGTTAATGCTAAATGGGATAAATTTGATTTTACTCGTAATATTTGGACTATACCTAGTGAAAGAATGAAAGCTCGTAGAGCCCATAATGTATATTTATCAACCCAAGCCATAGAAATTTTGACTGCATTTAAACTCTATTGTGAAGATTCAGAATTTATTATTCCATCTCGTACTAGCCGTTTAAAACCTATTGCATTATCTTCCCTAAATAGAGTTGTAAATGAAACAGTATTTATAATGAATAATAAGGGGATTGAGTTTGAGCCATTTACAATTCATGATCTTCGAAGAACTGCTTCAACCTTACTTAATGAAAAAGGATTTAATACTGATTGGATTGAAAAATCTTTAGCTCATGAGCAACAAGGAGTTAGAGCTGTTTACAATAAAGCAGAATATGCTAAATAACGTAAGGATATGATGCAAAAATGGGCTGATATGATCGATACTTGGATTAACGGAAAGGATTTATAATTATTGGTGGGGGATCCCCACCTTGTTTTTTATTTTATCTTAAAATTTACTTTCTGAATAAATATTCACCTTATTCATCCAATAAGTAAAACAATAAGTTACTAATAAGAAATATTCATCTCTTATTCAAAACTCTTCACAAAAAAATTTTATTTCCTAATTAACCCTAACTATTTCAAATAATTTCAATTTAAAAATCAATATGTTATACATGTTTTAATTCATTACCATGATGGCTATAATGACTAAAATCATGAGGAAATACTATGCTCGAACAGCAAAATAAACGTACTAAGCAGATAATTATTAGGGTAACGGAAGAAGAATATATTCAACTACTACATAATTCAACTCATCCTCGCCTTGCAACTTGGATTCGTGAAACTTGCTTAAATGAAAAATCTTCTAGTAAACAGTATTGTAGAGTAGATAAAAATTTAATCTCATGGTTGGGTAGATTAAATGGTAATCTCAATCAGATTGCTAAGTACATTAATGTACAAAATACTATCCAAAATAGAATTGATATCGTTAAAATTTTATCTGAATTAGCTCTTATTCGCTCAAATTTAGATAATTTACTAGAAGCACAATATGCTGATAAAGATCTTCAAAAATAAAGGTAAAGGCAGTGCAAAGGCAAGTATTGACTATTTACTTGGTAAAGAAAGAAATCGTGAACTTGCGACTATTCTAAAAGGTAATCCTGAACTTTCTTTAGAATTAGCACAAAGTCTAACTTTTGCTAATAAATACACCGTAGGATGTTTATCTTTTGAAGAAAATGATTTACCTCATCAATTTAAATTAGAATTAATGGAAAAATTTGAAAATATGGTTTTTGCTGGACTTCATAATGAACAATTTAATATCAGTTGGATTGAGCATCGTGATAAAGGTAGGTTGGAACTTAATTTCTTTATACCTAATGTAGAACTCATTTCTAGTAAACGTTATCAACCATATTTTCACAAAAGTGATAAAAATTTATTTGATAGTTGGATTCAGTTACAAAACGCTCACTATAAACTAAGTGATCCACATGATCCTAGAAAAAAACAACTCTGCAAGTTTGAATTTAGCTCAGATATGAAACAGTCACAAATTAAAGAAAATTTAACAAACCTTATCGCTAATGGTATTGCTGAACAACAAATTTCATCTAGAGAAGATATTATCAAATTATTAGAACAAAGTGACTTTAAGATTGAAAGAACAACAGAGAAATCCATTTCAATTAGTCACTCTGCATTGAAGAAAAATATCCGTCTTTCAGGAGCAATATATGAACATAGAAAATTTGACGGCAAATTTGCAGAAGAATTTAAACGAGAAACAGCACTATATCAATCAAGAACTGGAGAACGAGTTAAACAAGCACAAGAAATATTTGAGCAATTACTTCAACGACGAGTTAAATTTAATCAGAAAAAATATCGAAAAATTGAATCGCTTGTTAATTCGTCCTCTTTTGATTATCAGCATAGTTTGCTTAGCTCTACCGATTGTTCTCATAGTGACACTATCTTATTTAAACAACAAAATAGATTCCACTCAAGCGAAATTACAACAATACGAAATGATGTACAACCGAATACAACTCAAAGATCTTTCAAAATTAAGCTTATTCGAGAACGAGAGAATATTCCAAAGCAAAAATGGAAATTATATTTTAGAGATTTACAAGGATTAGGAATTGCCCATGCCGAACGAATTCAGCAATGCATTAAACGATTATTTAGCACAACTAGAAATCGACTTAAACAGATTATTGATCGAAAACGATCAATTCAGATTACTGAATTTAGAATTACGCAATCAAAACGAACAATTAATACAGCTCAACAACGAATTACAGAATCAGAACTTACGATTAAATCAACTGTTGAACAACAAAAACTAAAGCCAGCGTTCAAGATCATCATATAGGAGAAATGTATGAGCAATTTAGTAGAACTCATTGAAAATGAAGAATATATTGATATAGGTGATACTCGAGCTATTGATTATTATGATGCTGTAGATTGGGGACTAGAACCTGAAAGTTATACTAGAGATATTCCTATTGGAGTACATAATCTAAAACTAATGTTTAAAACATGGGGAAAGAAAAATAGTTTAAATTGTTTCTTCAAAGATATAAATACAAATAAGAAATATCGTATTACAGTATTTTCATCATACAAGATTCCCTATCAATACAAAGCTAGGGATAATAATATAGATTTCTCTGAAAGTGGTAATCTAGGAAATATCTATCAAATAACCACGAAAAACAACCCTAAAGGTTACTCAATAATGATATCAGTAAATTTATTAAATACCATATAGAGCCTATATCATAATTTCCTATAAGCCAAGATTCCTATTATCCATACCTATTTTTTCTTATACCTACCCATTATTCAATAATGTGACTTATAGTCCGTTGTCTTATAAGTCACGTGATTTTATCATTTAATAAAAATGAGGATTATATGAATTTACAGATGAATTTAGGCATAGCAATAAAAGAGCTGCGTAACCAAACTGGGTTGAGCCAAGAAAAATTTGCTTTATCTATTGGTATTGATCGTACTTATCTTGCGTCTGTAGAAGCTGGAAAAAGAAATATTTCTCTTATGAATATTGAAAAAATAGCAACTGGTTTAAATAAGAGTGTGTCTGAACTCCTCGCTTATGCAGAATCGTACAAATAAAAAATTCTGACTCAATAATACCGTAATAATAAAAATCTCCGCCAAAGTAACACCATATTTTTTGATATCAAGGTGTTATAGGAGTGATTTGAAATCTAAATCAACTAAGTAATCTATCAATCCACTATATCCCCTATACTTCGTATTGAGATAAAGTATGAGATCTTGGTTAACAAGGTGAGGCAATAAGATGGCAGACATAAAAACACATTTACGAGAGCTTAGCGTGGCAACAACTATTGGCTTATTAAAGCAGGGAATTAACTTTGACAACGAGGAGCTCTATAGCCCAATATCTTTTCTTAGATATGCAAAGAGGGTAATTTCTAGCGATCTTTCTAGTATAAATAATCTTACAGAAGTTCCATTATTTACTGGTGAATTAACACAAATTATAGACAATGGTATTCAATTAGGTCGGACAATTTATAATCACTCTCATTTCAAGATCAAAACGTCTGATTCTATTCGTTGGCTTGGAAATGATACACAAAAAGATGATCCTGTTGATATTACCATTGGAAACTATGGTTTCTCACTTAAAGAAGAGAGCTTTATACTAGAAAATATGGGATTGTATAAATTACTAAACTGCTATACAGGATCAACATATATTAGACGCCATATATTCAAGGATTATGCACCCAATGAATATGATAATTGGTTTAGAATAAGTTGGGAAGAAATGATTAAGTACCTGTCTGTTAACTCTAACGCTTGGATATTTGATCATCCTACAAAACCTTCAAAAATTACTTTATCTAAATCCTCAAATGAAGTACGTCTTGAAACATACAAAAATGATATTCTTTACTCCCGTATATTGCCAATCAATTGCGGAATTATCGAATATGAAAATAATACAAACAGCTTTATACGAGAGAACGTTTTTTCAAAATTTATAAAACAAATTTTGGATAAAAATGATTGTTATAATAATGCTAAAAAAGCATGTGCAATTGCAGCCTCAAAAGCATTAGCAGAAGAACTGAACTCTAACTTAAGTTATTATGCCGGATTACTCCGTTTCTTAAGAATACACAAAACTGAATACTATTATGCTAAGGTTACTAATAATGAAGTTTCTATCTATCAGGTTCCTGCTATGAATAGTTTTGGTAAGGATATAGTAATAGAATCAATCATTAGCTCTGTACCTAATACGCAAGCAAATATTCTTACCACTATAAAGAACAAAACCACAGGAAAAACATTAACATTACGCAATGAATGTAGATTTAGCCATGGTCAGTTTAATGGAACCCCTGAAGCAAAAATGTACTATGAACGTGGTGGAGATCTCTTAGTAATTTACAACTCTTTATAAGTACAAATAGTATTGTCATATTTAACAATCTAAGAGAGCCTATCCCTAATTAGTGAATAACCTTAAACCGTTTATAATTGAATTTGGTGATCGGCTAAGCGATCACTTTTAAATGAAATGAGGGTTTACACAAAATGTGAGATAAGCTCCAACTTATCTATCGGTAGCTTTATTCAAAATACTTACTCCAATTCTCAGCTAATCTCTGTGCTATGTTATAAGCTAATACACAAGGAACAGCATTTCCAATAATCTTATATGCATGACTTGCGCTCAAAGCAACATTCCCATTCATTTTAGGTAATATAAATGGATAATCATCTGGAAATGTCTGTAAACGAGCACATTCTCTGATAGTGAGTCGCCTTTGTTGTAATCCTCTATTTAGTTCATCTTCGTGTTTGCCACCATTTTCTGCACTCAATCTCCTAAATTCAATATTACCATGATGTTCTGCTCTAATCGTTGGGGAAATAGAATTAATTTTTATTTCGACATTACCTTGTCCATGAGGTAAGTACTTCGCCTTAGAATATTTTGTTTGTGCTGGATCCTTAGCATCCTCAGGTTCTGGTAAATCCTTTAGTACTTCGATACTCTTCACAAATGAATATAATCTATCCCCTGCTACTGAATAATTATGTGTTGGCACAGGATAAGGATCATAATCTGGATGGTTTTCAATATCCAACAGAGCTTCAATTGCTTTCTTATTCAGAGCTTGTCTCTTAAAACCATAGAAAATGACACGCTCACGAGATTGTGGTACCCCATAATTTGCTGCGTGCAATACTCTTGCAGGAATAACGATATACCCTCCATCAGCAGCGTCTGCAAAATCATGTTCAATAATCTCTTTGACATCTTCAAGAGTAGTCAATCCTTTAACATTCTCTGCAATAAATACAGAGGGTTTAGTTATACTTATCACTTCACGCATCCACATATATAACTGACCACGATTTTCTATGGTAGGCTCACCTACTTCAAGATTATTACCATCATGTTTCTTTTCAGAATTAAATCCCCTTCTTTTTCCTGCTACAGAAAAATCCTGGCAAGGGAATCCACCTGTTACTATATCGATTTCCTCAGGAAATACACTTTGCCCGGCTTTTGTTGCTTTCACTAAATTCACAATACTATCTAAGTGATAAATATCGTTTACTTCCTTATACTTTTTTCCAAAATAAGCAGTCCAAGCAGCCTTTGCATCAGGTCTAATATCATTTGCAAATACTGTTGTAAAACCAGTTTCGATAACTCTTACCCATTGTCCTTCATCATTATCTATCCAGTGAGGATGGATATCTGCATTGATTGATCTTTTAAAACACTTAAAACCACCTTCAAATCCTATATCCATACCTCCACATCCACTAAATAGAGATAATACTTTCTTCTTTCTTATCGAATCTGAATTAATCGTATCTTTAACTTCATCCTTTATCAACTTAGCATCAAAAAAGCTTAACTGTTGATTCATAATCTCCCCTAAAATCTATTATATCTTACTAATCTGTTCTTATTATTTTCTCTTAGTGTTAATTGCACTCTTTCCACTTTTTAGCTATTCATCTAAATCTGATTGTTTAAATTTTAAAAGTTTACTAACTTTATGAGCTAGAACAATTACAATAATATCACGTATTCTCTTATAGAATCATATGATTTCATAGTGTTTTTATGACATTATTTATAACTATCGTACTAGAAAACAATAGATATCATTCTATTGATATTTAAATAAAATGGTTAAGGGAATTCCCTTACAAGTCCACAGCGATATCGCCGTGTGTACTTGCCCCTTTATCCATTAATTTAAAAAACTAGGAGTTTTATATGACAGTTCCATATCTTAATACTAGCACAAAATTAATCACTCAATTACATGCTCAAGCTTCATTAAAGCCAATTTCATTATTGGATTGTGATGATTTTTCAAACTGGGGAAAGCTAGGCTTATTACTAGCGATGTTATATTATGTTATATCTTCTTCATTCTGTATATATTGGTATGCTTCACATATATCTATTGAAGAACATTTAATCATTTATATTCTATTATTTACCATTCCTTGGAGTTTTAGATATATGATCGATGTCCTTCTAAAAATGTATAAAAAAAATCTTGAATATGAATTTAAAAATTTGCCATCTCCCAAAAAGTTACTAAAAGTTATCAATGGAATATTAAAGTTTACAGAAAAAGAAGGTATCACCAGAGATGCTATTAGTATATTTATATCTGAAAATTTAAGAGATGAAATTCAGATCGGAAAAACTACCATTAATAAATGGTTTGCTATGTCAAATGACGTATTGAAAAATAAAATATAAATATCAATGGATTATATTTTTCAAAAGTTAAAATTTAGCTTTTGAAAAGATATTTTACATAAATTTTTCTAGGATTTCTTGCAGTTACAATTTTATTCAGTCACTAACAGGAGATTCTATGAAACAAATAATACAACCAACAGATCGATTTATTCGTAAATCAGAAGTATCTAAACTTACAGGATTATCGAGTACATCAATTTGGCGACTATCAAAAGCTGGCAATTTTCCCAAATCAATTAAGATAGGAGAAAATGCTGTACGCTACTCTCTTAATGAAATCCTTGCTTGGATTGAAACCAAAAAATCAGAAAGGGGCTAATATGAATATTCAAAAAGCCCCCTACTACTCATATCAATCTAAAGCTCCTTTTGATGAAACGATTATCTTAGCGGGAACTCTAGCATGGGATAGAGGCTACCATGACACGATTATTAGTTGGTTATCATTAAAAAATGATAATAAGTTCGTTATATTAGGGGATGAACAATTAGAAAAATTACCCAATTTGCAGATTGTGAGAAAAGAAAAGCGATCTGCTAGAATTATTCAACTTGGAGAATTAAGCGATACTCATATTTCATTAATTTGCCAAAGTATTGCAAAGTTATCAAGAGTATCAACATTAGCATTATTTGATAATACCCTTTCACTCAAAGAAAATTTAACTAATTATCTTGAGCGTATTCGGAATAATCAAGCCATTACATTCGCTGAACTAGATACTACTATACAACTTAATGAAGCTGACGTACCAAAACATTTTCTTGAATACTGTGAAGAAAGCTATGCTTATAATAAAGAAACAAAACAATTTTATTATTATGAGAAAGATATCTGGAAGCCTATTGATGATTATCTATTAACTACTAATCTCATTAAATTTCTCAAGAGTATTAACACTAAGTACACAAAAAAACAACTTGATAATTATGTAGCGTTATTGCATTATGATGTACCTTTAATGCAAAATGCGAATCCTGAATTAATGGGATTTTTAGATGCCGTAATTGATCGTTCAAATGGAGAAATATCGGAACATAGCCCTAATCATTGGCTCTTGTCTATTATTCCCTTTCATTATAAAAACACCCAAAAACAGACACCTAATTTTGATGAATGACTTAATTTCGTTAGTAATAATAGCGAAAAGAAAAAAACGTTTTATTAGCTTTACTGTATATGGTTTTAAGCAATCGTTATGACTGGCAATTATTTGTCGAAATAACAGGAAACGGTGCAACAGGAAAATCAATTCTTACTAATATTTGTATGGAAACAATAGGGCTAGATAATGTTATTTCTCTAAATTTAAATAATCTTGATAACCCAAAGGAACGTTATCCTATTAAAGATAAATTACTCATCATTTGCCCTGATCAACCTAGCTATAAGATGATAGGTTCTGGTCTGAAAGCAATTACTGGAGGAGATTTAATTAGAGTAGAACCTAAATATAAAGACCCTATTAGCATTACTTGTAAAGCTGTTGTGGTTATAGTCAATAATGAACCTACTAAATTTATTGATCGAAGTGGTGGTATAGAACGTAGAAGAATTATTATTCATCTTTCTCGTGTAGTCCCTGATAGCGAACGAGATTTACAGCTCTATCAAAAAATTAAAACTGAAATTCCAAGTATAATCCAGCAATTATTATCAAAATTTTCAGATAATCCATTAATGGCTAGAGAAATTTTACTAGACCACAAAAAAAGTAGTGAATCCTTAAAAATTAACCAACTTTCAGATCCCATTGTAGAGTTTTGTAGTCATTTCAAAACAACTGAAGATACAAATGGGCTTTTTGTCGGAAATGCCAATAGTAAAAATTGGAAAAATGTCCTTTATTCAGCTTATTTAGCTTTCTTGAAAGCAAATAACTTGTCCTATAAAGTTACACTACCTCTTTTTGCCAAAGCTATGGAACAAGGATTTAGGCAGAATAAGTGTACATTTGAATATAAAAGAACCAAGCGGAAACAAGGCTTTCAAACCAATGTACACTTTAAGGATATTGAAGAATTTAAGGTACTTTTTGTTAAGTAAAACCCTAATTAGTTCCACCTTGTTCTTGTTTAATATTCTCGATTAATTCTGTAAGAGTAAGCATTGGAAAAGCCTCAAAACTCTCACCACTTAATCGGGAATATAGACTTCTAGCTAATTCAAGTGCTTTATAGTGGCTAGCATATTCACTATACTTTATAAGAAATGTTACTTCATTTTCTTCATTCAAATTTTTACCTAATGTTATTGCTTCTTTTAAAGAGGTATTCATATCACCTCATATAGATGGTATTAACTCTTCAAGAAACGTTATTGTATCTATTGCATTAGATAACAGTTTCTTACACTCCCCCTCTATTTGACTAAGCCCATCATCTTCAATCATAAATTTACTCCTCAATAT
The DNA here is from genome assembly GCA_020026055.1 of Actinobacillus sp. GTDB lineage: Bacteria > Pseudomonadota > Gammaproteobacteria > Enterobacterales > Pasteurellaceae > Actinobacillus_C. The sequence goes on along the minus strand of JAHHRA010000013.1, from coordinate 39,261 downwards.
TTCGTGGTAAATAAGTTTACTTGAAATCCTTTAAGTTACAATACGATACAATGAATATTTATTAAAGAAATTTTTTTTGATTAAGTTTTGATTTATAATAGAAAGTATATATTTTGATAAAAAGAATCTAGTAAAATGGTACATTTTATAAACGTCAATCACACTATCAAAACATTAACCTTTTTAGAACTATTATCTATTTACAAATTTATTTATTAGTAAATATCTAATGGCTAAAATAGCTTTAATAGAAATAAACATTCTGAGAAATTTAAAATATGTTATAGGATATTCGTATGGCATTTACTACTGAAAATAGAAAGATAGAAAATATTTTTCAACGGGCTGCAATATATTCAGTTCCAAGATATCAACGTGATTATGTTTGGTCAGAGATAAATTGGAAAGAATTATGGATAGATCTAGAGTTCACTCTCCAAAATAGCAATGATATCCCATGGTCACATTTTTTAGGAACTATTGTTTTAAATCAAACAAAAAATAAAGATAATGGTCTAGACCTTTATGAAATAATTGATGGCCAACAAAGATTAATGACTATATATCTGCTATTAATAGCAATATACAAGAATATCAAAAGATCATATAACAGTAATCAAAACAATAAAAAGGATATAAGTAATTATATATATGAAAGTTTCTTGACGTCTTTGACAAAAGATTCAAATAGAGAAATATTAATTAATAATGAATTGTACAATAATGACTTAAAAGAAATTATTGATGCAGCATCACAAAGCCGCAATATTGACAAAAGTAATAAGCTCTATTGTGCATTTATGTATTTTGATAACAACCTTAAAGAACAAAATTATGAATATATTGATAAACTACTAAATAAACTACTCTCAGTAAATATAGTAGAAATTATTTCTGGTGAAGATGAAGAAATATATAATATTTTTGAAGTTTTAAATGCCAGAGGACAAAAATTAAAGCAAATTGAATTACTAAAAAATCATATAATGAAATATATACAACCAAGAGAAAATGAATTTATTGACCAAGCAAAAGATAAATGGAGAAATATTCAAAATAATATACAACATTTAAATGACCCTGATTTACTAATACAACATTTCGCAAAATGCTATATCGAAAAAAATGCAGATAATCAAAACTCAATTTATAGATTAATAAAAGAAGAAGTTAAAATAAATGACTTAAATAAATTCTTGGAAGATTTAAATTCATTCTCAAAAATTTATCAAGAAATTTCAAAACCAGATACTAACGATCATATAATAAAATACTTTAATATAAAAAGAAACCAACAAATAAGAGCTTTAGTATGTGCCATCTTGGTTCTTTATAAAAAAGAAATAATAGACCAAGACATAAAAGATAAAGCACTAAATGAAATATTAAACTTTTTCTTTATATTTAACACTACGCAACAAACTAGTAATAGAACTGATAATATCATTAGTAACATATCATATGAAGTATATAATTGTACTACTAATAATAGATTTAAATTTATATTCTCTGGTTTTATGCATGAAATAGAAAAATATATAAACGGAAAGGATTACAAATCAACGTTTGAATTTAATAATTCTTTTAAATACTCCAATAAAGATCCCTCGTTAAAAAAGAATTCAAGATTAGTAAAATATATTTTAGAGCGTATTTGTCTTTTAAATCAGATAGATAGTGAAATAAACGCTAATAACTTAACTATTGAACATCTTAATTCTGACGATGGTTCTACTGAAAACTCCTCAATATGGAATTTATCTCTTACCACTGAATATATAAATTCAGAAGTATTAAAAGATAAAAGCATATTTGAAAAAGTAAGAATATTAAAAGAAATTTCAGATATTAAAATAAATCAAACATTAGAAAAATATATTGAAGATCAGACTTTCAATCTTACAAAGCGAAAAGAAGACATGATAAATATAATATTTGATGAAATATTCAAATTTAATCCTAATATTTTTAATATTAGCAAGTCAGATATTCAGATATATAATAAGAACAGGAATATAATAATATCAAATAATGATACTGAGCTTTTAGAACAGTTAGAATTGTGGGGAAAAAAGTTTGAAAAAGTACTAGAATCTGATCCTAAACTAAAAAATTTACATGAAAGATGGATTGAGTATAAAAATAACTCATAACTCATAACTCATCAGTACATAAAAAAAATTACTAAATTAGCTATCTATGTTATGTAATTAACCTGATAGTTTATTGTCAAAAATAAATCAATAAATTTAATGTTTTTATTTATAACAACCTATTCAGGTTTGAATAAGGTGCATATTTTTTGGAGAAAAAGAAATTTTAGATTTTCTACTAGAAATACTAGTCTATTCTATAACCGATCAATACTATAACATTAAACTGTCGGTATTTTTGACGGTATTATTAAGTTTAACCTAGATAATTATATTTAAATATCAATAAGTTAAGCTAATAAGATATAATTGAGTGATTTTCACGCCTCGAAAATCGGAAAAATTTTTCCGAAATTCGAGGCGTGATTTTGCAACTTTATCTAAAGGAGGAAAATAATGAATAAAAGTCAAGCTCTCAGAATTAGCGTAGGGGCGTTGTTGCTCCTTGCGAGTGAAATCGCATATCGTCATTTTTTTAAAATCACACCTTTACGAGACTACTTCGAAAGTTTTATTTTATTGTTTTTAGTATTAGGAATTTATTATTTTGCAAAGCACCCTATTACACGTGGGGTGATTTTGGGATTTTTTGTCACTTGTACCTTGGTTAATAACATTCATCAAGCATTTTATTTGAATTGGATTAACGGCACGAATTATTTCTTAATGTTTAAAGAATATTACGAAGTATGGCACGCAGGATCAGCGATGATCGCAGCAGGGCAATTTACACTAAATATTCTCTGGTCGTTGTTTGATATTGCTTTATTTATTTTCTTTGGTAAAGGTGCAACGAAACGATATTGGCAAGTAGATGCACTTTTTTATTCTTTGTTTATTTATATTTTTGTACGCTCTTTTTTCAGCAACCAAGAATTTGGTATCACGGCGAAAGCCAGTTATTCTCGCATCAAAGTCAATTATTTTGCTCTCGGCAATGCAATTGGTAAAGTGTTGCCTTATGAGATTTTTCAATTATCCGATGTACCAAAATATCAACACAATACACCTAAACAACTCCATTCGCCGTTAGTGAAAAATATTATTTTGATTCAAGGAGAATCCGCAACGACATATCATATGAGTGCTTTTGGCTACACTCGTTCAACAACGCCATTTTTAAATACGATATCTCAAACTCATCCAATGAGCTTATTAAAAGAAACTTATTGTGCAGGATTAGGAACAGCGATTTCGTTGCCAGCTTTTTTTAATGCAGTGCCGAAACCAAACGGGCTTGAGCAGATTATTTCAGGCAAAACTAATTTATTTAATCTCGCACAAAAAGCGGGCTTCCACACTTTCTTTTATTCAGCACAACCAGAAACCCAAATGGCAATGATGAATTTAATCGGTAATCGTTGGATTGAGGATTTACGCTTTCCAACGCATTTCGGTTATGACTTTAACCAAGGGATGAACGATCATTTGTTGTTACCGTGGTTTGAGAAAATTAATCTCAATCAAGGTTCACATTTTATTGTGCTACATCAACGTGGATCTCATGCAGTTTATGGTGAATATTTAACTGAAAAAGATAAGATTTTTAAGCGAAATACGCCTTTGGATAATTATGACAATACTATCTACAACACTGATTTATTGATTAAAAAAGTATTCACTTATTTGGAAAAACAAAAAAGTGATGATTGGGTGCTGATTTATACGTCCGACCACGGGCAATATGTAACGGATAAACATGCTAATCAGGGTACGACGGAAAAAAGCAATTATTTAGTACCACTTTTTATTTATTCACCAAATAAAAAAGTACAAGCTTTAATGGAGAATTTTAGAATCTGTGATCAAATGTTCCATCAACAAGTTGCGACTTTTATCGTGCAATTGTTGGGGTTCGATATGCCGCTTGCGAACTGTCGCAAGGGCTACATTAACAGTAGGCTATTGACGGGCGACGATGGGTATTTTGAAGTTGAACCGCATAAGGCACTTATGTTAATTAAATAATGAACGTTACAAAATTGCTCAATAGACGTCGCTTACAGGCTTAGATTGTAAACTTAAAAAAACAAATTACGCCTTTAAAACATTGCAGTGTTTTGTTTGAGCTTACGCTAATCAAAAAAGACGCTCAAAATATTGTTAGTTTTTGTCAGAAAACTTTTCTGAAATTTAGGGCGTAACATAAAACCCCAAACTGACTGAGGTCACTCCAAAAGTTGTATCCAACTTTTGGAGTTAATGCCAGATTTTGGGGTTTTATTTCGCTTAAAACGCAATGAAGTTAATCAATGCTTTCTACAAATTGTTGTAAGCTGGTTTTAATTATGGCACAAAGTGTTTTAGCTTTATTGAGAGTAGTGCCGTTGGTGTCAAGATAAATTTTAAGCTTAGGTTCAGTCCCTGATGGTCGAAGGATGACTCGTTGACCGCCAGCCAAATGGAAAACCAATATGTTATTTTGTTTTTCAGTTTGGAGATGATCGATATATTGCTCGACTTTAATGTCACCGATGGTTTGAAAAGGGGCCGCACGTACGGCTTTCAAGATGCGCTGAATGCGATCTAAATCTGCAACACGTAAGCTTAATTGGTCACTATAGGCAGCACCGAATTTATCAATAAATTCTTGTTGAAATTCAGCAAAAGTTTTGCCCTCAGACTTTAAACTATTGATTAAATTTAAGAAACAAGCGATTGCAGAGATACCATCTTTATCATGAGCAACCTCTGGGTTAACTAAATAACCGAGGGCTTCTTCAAAACCAAAAATTAAATTTGGTATCCGTCCGATATATTTGAAACCAGTGAGAGTTTCTTGGTGTTGTAAGCCGAGGGTGTTGGCAACTTTACTAAGAAGAGGACTTGAGACGAGTGAACAGCCAAGCGTGCCAGTTTTGTTTTCAGCTTGAGCATTCTTGCCGATGAAGTAGCCAAAATATAATCCGACTTGGTTGCCGTGTAACGTTGACCAGTTGCCATCAGCATCTTTGATAGCAACTGCTAAACGGTCTGCATCAGGATCGTTGGCAACGATAAATTCCGCATCAATGGCTTGAGCTCTGGCAATAGCTAAATCTAATGCCCCTTTTTCTTCTGGATTCGGGAAAGCAACTGTTGGGAAAGTACCGTCAGGTTCACATTGTGCTTCAACTAAGACAGGAGCAGGCATTCCCGCTTTAGCTAACACCGCGAGCAAAGTTTCTTTTCCGACACCATGCATTGCAGTGTAAACATATTTGTAATTTGCAATTGGTGCAGTAAAAAGGCTTGCACTACGATCGATGTAAGTGTCGATCACTGTTTGTGGGATCATTTTATAATCTAGGCTTCGCGGTAATTCATTGACTTTTTGATTATCAGCGACCCATTGGATTTGTTCAGCGATCAATTTGTCGTCTGGTGCAACAATTTGAGCTCCATCGTCTTCATCGCCTAAGTAAACTTTGTAACCATTATCTTCAGGTGGGTTGTGGCTTGCTGTTACCATCACTCCCGCGCTGGCGTGCATATGGCGAACAGCAAATGCCAAAACAGGCGTTGGACGCATACTCGGCATCAAGTAAGCGTCAATACCTGCCGCTTGCATAATTTCCGCAGTATCTTGTGCAAAGCGAAGTGAATTTTTACGACCATCGTAGCCAATCACGATGCTGAGTTTTTGTTTTGGTTTTGCTCGAGCGAGCAAGAAGCGTGCTAATCCTGCTGCTGCTTGTCCGACGAGGACGCGATTCATCCCCATCGACCCTGCTTGCAAGCGACCACGTAAACCCGCAGTCCCAAATTGAAGACGACCATTAAAACGTGCATTGAGTGCATTGATGTCATTTTGGGCAATGAGTCTTTGTAATTCTTCACGGGTTTCTGCATCGGGATCTTGTACTAGCCATCGGTTAGCTAATTGGATTATATCTGTCATTTTTCCTCCGATCATTTATTTTTCACGCCAAGCTTTATATTGATTGATCAAGCCATTAGTTGAGCTATCGTGTGAAGTTATTGTATTGTTGTTTTTAAGTTCAGGTAGAATGCGGCTAGCAAGTTGTTTTCCGAGTTCGACTCCCCACTGATCAAAACTGTAAATATTAAAAATGACGCCCTGTACAAAGATTTTATGTTCGTACATCGCAATTAACACACCTAAATTAAATGGTGAAATTGTTTGCAATAAGATGGAATTCGTTGGTTTATCGCCATCGAAAACTTTAAACGGCACAATATCTTTCACAACGTCCCACGCTTTTCCTGCTTGTGCAAATTCACGTTTCACTTCATCTGCTGATTTGCCGAAGGCTAAGGCTTCGGTTTGAGCAAAGAAATTTGCCAATAATTTTTGGCGGTGATCAAAAACATCATTAATGCCACGGACAGGAGCAATAAAATCGCATGGAATTAATTTTGTGCCTTGGTGAATCAATTGATAGAAAGCGTGTTGACCATTTGTACCAGGTTCACCCCAGATGATAGGTCCAGTTTGGTAGTTAATTTTTTGACCATTGCGATCAACGGATTTGCCGTTTGATTCCATATTGGCTTGTTGGAAATATGCTGCAAAGCGGTGCATACATTGGTCGTATGGCAGAATAGCTTCCGTTTCTGCACCTAAGAAATTGCAGTTCCAAATACCAATTAACGCCAGCAAAATCGGAATATTTTTTCTGAATTCGGTGGCGTAAAAGTGTTTGTCCATTTCAAATGCCCCTGTTAAGAGTTGTTCGAAATTCTCAAAGCCAATGGAAAGTGCAATTGAAAGTCCAATAGCTGACCAAAGTGAGTAACGTCCGCCAACCCAATCCCAAAATTCAAACATATTGTCAGGATCGATTCCAAATTCTGCCACAGCTTGAGTGTTTGTCGATAACGCAACAAAATGTTTAGCAATGATGCATTCATCAGATTCAAAACTTAGCAACCAATCTCTTGCTGTATAAGCATTCGTCATTGTTTCTTGAGTTGTGAAAGTTTTAGATGCGATTAAAAAGAGTGTAGTTTCAGGATTACATTGTTTTAAAGCTTCTGCAATATGAGTGCTATCTACATTAGAGACAAAATGCATTTTGAGATGATTTTTATAAGGATGTAAGGCTTCAGTCACCATATAAGGTCCTAAATCTGAGCCACCAATACCAATGTTGATGATATCAGTAATCGCTTTACCTGTATAACCTGTCCATTCACCTGAAATTACAGCATCGCAAAATTTTTTCATTTTTGCCAAAACAGCATTGATCTCTGGCATCACATCTTTGCCATCTACTAAAATAGGTGTGTTAGCACGATTACGCAATGCTGTATGCAATACAGCACGATTTTCAGTTTGATTAATCTTCTTTCCCAAAAACATTGCTTCTCTTGCACTTGCTAAGTCGCATTCGTTAGCAAGCTGGATAAGCAAATCTAGAGTTTCTTGAGTAACTTTGTTTTTCGAGAAATCAACAAGCAGTTGATCTTGAAATTTGAGTGAGAATGTTTGAAAACGTTGAGGATCTTGTTGGAATAAATCAGTGATCGTCTTGTCTGCAAGTTCTTTTTGATGTGCATCTAATTTTAACCAAGCTTGCGTTTGGGTTGGATTTATTTTTTTCATATGTTTTCCTCATTAAAGTAAAATTAATCTACGTATTCAGTTAATACCCTTGGTGTTAATTTAGTGATTAACTCATAAGTCAATATACCACTTTTTTCGGCGATTTCTTCAATAGGAAGATTTTCACCCCATAAAATAACTTCATCACCAACTTTATCGTCGCTTTCAAACCCCAGATCCACTGCAAGCATATCCATTGAAACTCTTCCTACCACAGGCACACGTCTACCATTGATTAAGACTGGAGTTCCTTGTGGCATATCTCGTGGATACCCATCACCATAACCAATCGCGACGATCCCGATTTTAGTATTTTGTTCACTTATCCAAGTGCCTCCATAACCAACAGGTTCGTCTTTCTTTAAGTTGCGAACAGCAATAAGTGAGGAAATAAGCGTCATCACAGGTTTTAAATCTTTTGTGCTACATACATCATTATTGGGCGAGATACCGTACATAATAATACCAGGGCGAATCCACTCTAAATGTGAATCTTGCCAAAATAAAATCCCGCCAGAAGCAGCAATGCTGCGTTCACCTCTGCCTGCAACAGCATCTAAGAAGCGTTGCAATTGTAGACGAGTGTAATCACAATTCAATTCGTCAGCGCGGCTAAAATGGCTCATAAATCCAATATTAGCGTCAACATTCGGACACTGTGTCAAGGCATAATAGAATTTTTCAACTTCATCAAAATTAAAACCAAGGCGGTGCATTCCAGTGTCAATTTTAAACCAAATTTTTAATTTATTTGGTAAATTTGCTTGCTGCAAAGCTTGAAGTTGTTCTTGGTTATGTACGACAGTTTGAATATTGTTGACAGCCATAATTGCCAAAGCTTTGTCATCGAAAAAACCTTCAAGCAATACTATCGGCTTAGTAATACCATTTGAACGTAAACGTAATGCCTCTTCTAGACGAGCGACACCAAAGCAATCAACGTCATTTTCAATCACTGACGAAACAAATTCGACTCCATGTCCGTAGGCATTGGCTTTGACTACAGCAATCACTTTGCTATTCGGTGCTTTGCGTTTAATCGTTTGGATATTGTGTTTTAATGCTTGTGAGCTAATTCTAGCAGTAGCTGGAGTAACGTGCATAATTGATCCTTCATATTTTTAATAATGTGAACTCACATAAGTGGATTCAGGTGCATAATCGGCGAATAATGAATATTCACCTAAAAACGATAATTTAATGCTACCAATCGGACCATTACGCTGTTTACCAATAATAATTTCAGCAATGCCTTTGTCTTCAGAATCTTGGTTATACACTTCATCTCGATAAATAAACATAATTAAATCTGCATCCTGTTCAATCGCACCTGATTCTCGCAGGTCTGAGTTCACTGGACGTTTATCTTGGCGATTTTCTAAAGTACGGTTTAATTGTGAAAGAGCAACTACAGGTACTTCCAATTCTTTAGCTAATGCTTTAAGTGAACGCGAAATCTCAGCAATTTCAAGAGTGCGATTTTCAGAATAACCTGGTACTCGCATTAATTGCAAATAATCCACCATAATCATTGATAAACCTCCATGCTCACGGTAAATACGGCGGGCACGGGCGCGTAATTCTGTTGGTGTCAACCCTGATGAATCATCAATGTATAAATTCGGAGAATGGTTTAAAATATTAATTGATTGCGTTAGCTTACTAAAATCTTCTGTAGTTAACTTTCCCGTTCTTAAATCTTGCTGACGAATCCGTGAAAGACCAGACAGCATACGCATCATAATTTGCTCAGCCGGCATTTCTAAACTAAATACTAAAACAGGTTTATTTTGGCTTAAAGCAACATTTTGACATAAGTTCATCGCAAAAGTTGTTTTTCCCATTGATGGACGGGCGGCGATGATCACTAGATCTGACGGTTGTAGACCTGCGGTTTTACGATTGAGATCTTTAAAGCCTGTATCCAACCCTGTTACTGTTGCTGAGAAATTATCGCCATTCGTTCCATATTGATCATAAAGAGCTTGGATACGATCAATAGTTTTATCTAAAATTGGAATAATATTTTTCGGACCTTCCTCCGAAGTCATTCGTTTTTCAGCAATTTTAAAAACTTCCGTTTCCGCATTATCCAAAATTTCTTTTACATCCTGTCCTTCACGTGAATAACATTGCTCCGCAATTCCATGGCTTACGGCTAAAAGTTCACGTAAAACAGCATTATCGCGAACAATATCAGCATAGGCTTTCACATTGGAAAGACGTGGTGTGTTGTTAGCAATTTCAGCTAAATAAGCAAAACCACCTACTTGCTCTTGAAGATTTTTATTTTTTAACGATTCATCGAGCGTAAGAATATCAACAGGTTTATTAGCTTTAAATAATCGTTCTATTTCTTGAAAAATAAGACGATGTGGATGCGTATAAAAATCTGCTTCTGATACACGTTCAGACACGACATCCCAGTTCATATTATTTTGCAAAATACTTCCTAATACTGCCTGCTCTGCTTCATTTGAATGCGGAACTATCTGAGCAAGTTTAGGCGAAGAAAAATCTTTTTTGCGTGAAGAACGTTGCGAATGTGGAGAAGTTGATTTGGTATTCACAATTTATCCTGAATAGGTTAAAAACAGCGTATATTATAGCTTATTTTTAGAATAAATTGATATTGTAAAAAGAGAGATAGCTCGCAAAATCGGAGAATTTTTCCGATTTTGCGGGAGTTAAATCGGAAAAATTATCGATAATTTTTATTATTCACTCATAAAAAGATACGGGTTGATGCCTGTTTTCACATAGCCTTTTTGCCCTGTTTCCATATCCAAAAAAATACTTGCAAGATCATCAGCGAGGATGTCGAGGTGAGGTGCTTTTTCTTGATAGAAAATTTTTAAATAAGATTTACAATCATCACAAGCTTCCGTACGAATAGGGGCAAATTCTTGATCAAGCATAAAGTATTCGATCTTGCCACTTTCATTGCAGTTTGTACATTTAGCACGTACAACATTCCATTCAGTTTCACACAAAGCACAATGCAGATAACGTAATCCTTGTTCATTGCCGATGTGGACAATGCTCGCAGTAGGTGCAGTATGACAAACAGGGCAATGGCTTAAATCATCACCACTTTCTTTGACAGCATTATGTGGAATTAAGCTAGCAAGTTGGCGAAAATAAACCATCAATGCTGCCCAAATAAAGAGCGCTTTATCATTACTGATAGCTTGAAAATCTTCGTTTAAGAGTTTATCGGCAATCTTATTGAGTTCATCATCATTCATTGTTTTAAGTGTTGTGATAGTCGCATTTAATTCAGGTGTTGCATCAATTTGTGCCTCATTTAAAATCAGTTTCAACATATCGATCCATATGCTATCACGTTTCCAAGTGCGTGCATCAAGTGGGTAATGAGCAAGTTGCTTATTGTTTAACACTGGCACAACTGTGATTTGATGCTCATGCAATGCTTTTTGTTGAGCTGTCACTAATTTTGCAAGGAAGCGTAAATAGTCTGCAAGAGGATGTTCCTTGGCGAGAGCTAAGAACCGTTCACGTCGTTGATTAAAAAGATTGTCAAGATTCGGAAAAAGTAAAGCAGGTGTTTGAAATTTATATCCTGATTTAATTTGATCAGGCGTGAGAATTTTTATGCTCATTAAGCTGTTCCTTTTGCGTTTTGATTAAGGTTAAATGAAAAAAATTTCCATTTTTGTGGGCGTGATTAATGGAAAAATGAGGGAAATTACGCCACAAAAATCAAAAAACTTTTTCTAATTTTTCATTAATTAGAAAAAACTCTCCAATAATAAAAGTGCGACAGTTTAATCCATCGCACTTTCTTTTATTTAACTTAAGCTTAATTTTTCACTTTTGCTTCAAGGTCTTTTTCTAATTGTGGTAAGACATCTTCACGGAACCAACGTGGATGATGTTTTTTCGCCCAACGAACAGTTACCCAACCTTCAACCATTCCGCGAATTGAACCCTTCACCCAAAATGCCATATACATATGCACTAAGATGCCAGTGAATAAAGCAAAAGCACTTGCAGAGTGAAGCAGAATCGCAATACGGATAATAGGAATTGGAAATTTATCCGAGAAATATTGTCGCCACATAATGATCCCTGTTACAAGCAAAGTGATCATCGCAAGCATTAGCGTCCAGAACAAAAGCTTTTGTCCAAGATTATATTTACCATTATCAGAAACCTCATGTTCGTTGCCTTTTAGCACTTCTTTGATGTTTTTAAGCCAAACGAGATCGTTTTTCTCTGGAATATTGTATTTCCAGTACATCATACACAACATCCAAAATGCACAAAACATAATGATACCAGTGAAGGGGTGTACAAACCGTGCAATCTGCGGTGTACCAAGAATCTCAGTAAGCCATGCGAAATCAGGGAAGAAGAAAGCTAAACCTGATAAAGCTGTAGTAAAAAAGCAAATCACTAGTAACCAATGCCCAAACCGTGCGGAGGTTTTGTGGCGTAAAATATGTTGATCATTGTTAATCTTAATTTTACTCATTATCGCCTCCTTGATTTGGTTGGATTTCTGCTTTGTTAATAGTACGTTGATCTTCATCTTCACCATCTTCGTGTAAATCTTCAGTATTCGGACCTACAGCGATATAGTGAGCAGCTTCAGCAAGAACTAACCCTCCCATTGCTACAGCAGCTACTGGCTTTAAAAAATCCTTCCAAAGTTTCACTGTTGGCGAAATTTGTGGTTCCCTTGGTAACCCAGAATAAAGCTCTGGACGATCACCAAATGGTAATACGTACATCACGTGTGTACCACCTACGCCTTCAGGGTTGTAAAGAGCTGCTTTATCATAGCCACGAGCTTTGAGATCTTTAATGCGTTCATTTGCATACTCAATCATATCTGCTTTAGAACCAAATTGAATAGCACCTGTACTACAGGTTTTGACACAAGCAGGTTCTTGACCGACAGTGACGCGATCGATACAAAGTGTACATTTATAAACTCGATTGTCTTTCGGATTCATGCGCGGTACGTTGAATGGACAGCCTGCGATACAATAGCCACAACCGATACATTTATCAGATTGAAAATCGACAATACCATTAGCATATTGAATAATTGCTCCAGGTGCTGGACAAGCTTTTAAACAACCTGGTTCTGCACAATGCATACAACCTGATTTACGAATAAGCCATTCAAAGCGTCCATTTTCTTCCACTTCATTGAATTTGATTACTGTCCATTGTTCAGCACTAGTATCGAGTGGATTGTTGTAAGTGCCGTCACAGTACCCTGGTTCGACACGCAAATCATTCCATTCGGAACAAGCGACTTGACAAGCTTTACAGCCAATACAAGCACTGACGTCAATTAGTTTTGCTACTTCAATTTGATGCGATCTCGCATGCGGTGGCGGAGTAAGGCTTGAAGTGGCAGAAGCTTTGATAATATCTTGAGATTGAACTGTACTCATTGATTAGCCCTCCACTTTTTCAATGTTAACAAGAAATGCTTTTACTGCTGGCGTCTGAGTATTTGCATCGCCAACGGGTGCAGTCAAGGTGTTAGCTAAAAAGCCTTTTTTAACACCGACAGTATTAAAGCTCCATGGTGTTGGGACACCAACCTGATGGACGGTTCTACCATCGACTTCAAGTGGTTTCAAACGCTTCGTGACGACTGCCACTGCTTTGATAAACCCACGTTTCGAACTGACTTTGACCATATCCCCTGCTTTGATACCTTTTTCATTCGCTAAAGCTTCACCAACTTCAACGAATTGTTGTGGTTGAGTAATGACATTTAACAAGGCTTGTCCAGTCCAGCAATGAAAGAGTTCGCTAATGCCGTAAGATGTAGCAGCATATGGAAATTCTTCGTGTGAACCAAAAGCATCTTTATCCGTTGGTAAAATCCGTGCAACTGGGTTATTCACTACATTAGGATGTAATGGATTTGTACCAATTGGAGTTTCCATCGGTTCATAGTGTTCTGGCATTGGACCATCTTTGATGCGGTTTAATGCAAATAAGGCACCTGCACCATCAGGTTGCATAATAAACGGCATTGTCGGAGTATTCGGTGCAGCATTACCGAAGTCAGCAACGTCAATATAGTTCCAGTTCGTTCCGTTCCATTTCACTAATTGACGGTCTTTATTCCATGGATTACCTGCTAAATCTGCACTCGCACGGTTATACAAAATACGACGGTTTAATGGCCATGCATATGCCCAACCAAGAGTATTCCCCAAACCAGAAGGATCGGCGTTATCACGATTTTCCATTTGGTTACCTTTTTCCGTCCATTGTCCTGTATAAATCCAGCAACCTGCCATTGTTGAACCATCATCACGTAAATGCCCAAAAGTTGATAATAATTGACCTTTTTTTGCAATCAAATTACCTTTAGCATCGTAAAGATCCTGCAAAGCATAACCATTATTTTCTTTAGCAAGTTCTGTCGCCGTTGGTTTTAATGGATTATCATAATTCCATTGCATTGCCTTGAGACTCTCTATTCCCTTACCGCCTTCCTGAGCATAAAGTTCTAACATTTTGGCACGGATTAAAGAGAGAATTTCAGTGTCTGCTTTCGCTTCCATGGGTTCTTCACTGGCTTTGTAGTGCCATTGTAACCAACGCCCTGAGTTAGCAATTGAACCATCTTCTTCTGCAAAACAAGTTGTCGGTAAACGGAAAACTTCCGTTGCTATCTCAGCAGGATTGACGTCGTTCATTTCGCCTTGATTTTGCCAAAAGTCAGAGGTTGACGTTTTAAGCGGATCCATAATTACTAAGAATTTCAATTTGCTGAGTGCTTTGCTGTTTTTGTTTTTATCCGCTAAAGATGCCAGAATATTCATTCCTTGGCAGATATAACCATTAACTTTGCCATTGTACATCAAATCAAAATAACGTAGTGGATCATAGGCTTGATCTTTTTTAGGCAAATATTGGAAACCCCATTCATTGCTTGCTTTCGCATTGTCTCCATAGAAAGCTTTCAACAAACTAACCATAAATTTTGGCGTATTTTTCCAATAGTTAACTTGTCCTTCACCTAAGGTCACTGGTGTAGTACGTTTTAAAAAGCTTTCTAAATTTACATCTTTATCGATTGGCATTTTCAAATAAGCTGGCAACATATGTGGATACAAGCCTAAGTCAGTCGTACCCTGTACATTAGAGTGACCACGTAAAGCATTAATACCACCACCACTCATGCCGATGTTACCGAGCAGTAATTGCACCATTGCACAACAGCGAATGTTTTGCACACCGACACTATGTTGTGTCCAGCCAAGAGCATACATAAAGGTAGTCGTTTTATCTGGTACAGCAGTTTCACCAATAGTTTTGCAAAAATATAAGAAATCGTCGATTTTCACTCCCGTGATTTTAGAGACCATTTCTGGTGTATAGCGACTCACGTGCTCACGTAGAATATTGATCACACAACGTGGATTTTGCATTGTCATATCACGTAACGGATTGCCGTCTGCATCTAATTGATAAGCCCAAGTGCTTTGATCATAATTACGAGTAGCTTCGTCATAACCTGTGAATAAACCATCGCTAAATTTAAAACCATCATTGATTAAGAAAGTCGCATTGGTGTAATGTTTAACGTATTCGTGTTGAATCTTGTCGTTCGTTAATAACCAACGAATCGCTCCAAGTAATAATGCAATATCAGTACCAATTCGCATTGGGATATATTTATCCGCAACAGCCGCACTACGATGGAAACGCGGATCAATTGCAATAAAAGTCGCATTGCTTTGTTTTTTAGCTTCTACTACCCATCTAAAACCAACAGGATGACATTCCGCAGGGTTTGCCCCCATTGCTACAACAACATTTGCATTTTTGATATCTACCCAATGATTCGTCATTGCCCCACGCCCAAAAGTTGGTGCAAGTGCAGCTACTGTAGGACCATGGCAAGTGCTACCTTGATTATCAATGACAACCATTCCTAACATTCGACCCCATTTTTGCGTCAACCAGCAAGTTTCATTATTTGCTGCAGATGCACAAAGCATCCCTGTCGTCACCCAACGGTTTACAGTCGTTCCTTCGGCATTTTTTTCTTGGAAATTAGCATCACGATCATCTTTCATTAAACGGGCAATACGTGTAATGGCTTCATCCCAAGAAATACGTATCCATTTATCACTATTTGCTGCACGATATTCTGGATATTGCACACGATTTGGACTGTTCACGAAATCTAAAGCCCCTGCACCACGTGGGCAAAGTGAACCTCGACTAACTGGATGATCAGGGTCGCCTTCAATATGAATAAGTTTAGTGCGACTGTTCATGGAACCATCACCAAGGGAATACATCAACATTCCACAGCCAACAGCACAATATGTACAAGTTTGGCGAGTTTCCTTGGCTCGTAAAAGTTTGTATTCACGTGGAGCAGCGAAGGCTGTAGTTGGAGCAAAACCCAACATCGCAGCTGAAGTCCCAGCCATACTCCCAGCACAAACTTTAAAAAACTTACGTCGAGTAAGTTGCATAAGATACTCCTTAACACAAATTTAACATTGTGTTACATCTCGTAGATTTTTGTTAAGTAAAAAATAATAAAATAAAATTGATAGATGGCAGAAATAAATATTCCACAAAATAATCTTATCTATGATAACCTTTTGCGGACATAAAATTAATGGCAGATGAGGAAAAAAATTTGATCTCGATCACTAAACGGAAACTTATTCCTTTCAAAACATTAACAACCTTTTCACAAAATACGAATAATTATCATCTAAACATAAAATTAGATAATGTTGCTCAAGAAGTGCCTGTTGCTTTAATTTATAATGGTATCGCCCACAGCGTAATGATGTGTACTCCTTGCGATTTAGAAGATTTTGCTCTTGGTTTTTCACTGGCAGAAAATATTATCCAAAATCCGAGCCAAATTTATAGCATTGACTTTGAAGAAACTTGTCAAGGGATTGAGATTCACATTGAACTCGCCACGCGTAACTTTGTTGAACTTAAACAAAAAAGACGTAGCCTAACAGGCAGAACGGGTTGCGGTATCTGTGGTACTGAACAACTACAACAAGTCCTCAAACCACTCCATCCTCTCCCTTGCAAGTTAAAGCTGAATTTAGAACAACTTAACACCTGCCTTAACACTTTTAATCAAGCTCAAATACTCCATCACCAAACAGGCGCTACTCACGCTGCTGCTTTCTTCAGCCCCGACAACAAAATGCTCGCTATTCGTGAAGATATCGGTCGTCATATTGCTCTTGACAAATTGCTTGGTTGGCATGCCAAGCATCAACATCCTCAAGGTTTCGTTTTGATCAGTAGTCGTGCAAGCTACGAGATGGTACAAAAAATCGCGACTTGTGGCATTGAAGCTCTTATCGCCATTTCTGCTTGCACTGAACTTGCTATCCAAATTGCCGAACAAGTGGATATGACATTAATTGGTTTTGCAAGAGAAAATCGAGGAAATATTTATGTCGGAGAAAAAAGGTGCTTAGTTTAATGATAACGCCACTAAAATCAGAAAAATTTTCTGCATTTGCTGGTGTGTCCTGTAGTATCTGAGAAATTTCAACTAAATATTGAAAAAAAACATCAATTTTCTAATATACTACAGTTTTTATTTGTTAATAATCTATACGTCCAATTTTAAGGAGATATTTATGTCAACTATCACACTTAATTTAAGTGAACTCTCTTGTAATCATTGTGTAGCCACTGTCAAAAAAGCATTAACAGCAGTCGCGGGAGTGACAGAAGTAGATGTGACACTTAAGCAAGCTGTGATCACAGGCGAAGCCTCAGTTGAAACACTCATTAACACAATAGAATCCGTAGGTTACAAAGCGACGCTTGCCGATTCAAAGTAACTTCGCTACCGCAAACACATCCATTTGAACCTGTGAATGAACAGCCCCAAATACATTCTGCGGTAGCGACAACTGAAAATACAACGACAAAAATTAAACAAAATAATGTTCAAACGTTACTTTTACTTGAAGGAATGAGTTGTGTAGCTTGTGTATCAAAAATACAAAAAGCACTACAAACTGTCGCGAATGTAGAAAGCGTCCAAGTCAATCTTGCTGAAAACACTGCATTGGTCAGTGGCGAAGTAGCACCACAAGCGTTGATTGATGCTGTAGTACAAAGCGGTTATGGAGCAGAATTAGTATTTGATGAACAAGTTCGACGTGAAAAACAACAGCAGCAACTTCAACACGCTCTTCACACGCATTTCTGGCAGAGCCTAATTGCATTAGGATCGGCTTTGATATTGATGGTATGGACGATGTTTGCTCAGCCAATACTTTCGCTATCAAACCGTCCTCTATGGTTAGGTATTGGTTTGATCGTGTTGATAATAATGTTCGTTACAGGTGGGCATTTTTATCGCAGAGCATGGTCAAATCTATTGAAAAAAACAACCAGTATGGATACGCTCATCACTCTCAGCACGCTCAGTGCATGGCTGTATTCAATGTGTGTAGTTTTAACGCCAATGACTTTTCCTGAGAATACTCGCCACCTTTATTTTGATGCTGCTGTGATGATTATTGGGCTGATTAATTTTGGCAAAATGCTGGAATTAAAAGGCAAACAAAAATCCTCACAAGCTCTAGATCGTCTACTTGCTCTCACTCCAACTACTGCTATTTGGGTAAATGACACCACAGAAACTGAAATCCCACTTGCTCAAGTGCAAACAGGAATGATTTTGCGACTCCAAACGGGCGATCGTGTCCCTGTCGACGGCATCATCACACAGGGTTCAGGTTGGCTTGATGAAAATATGCTTACAGGCGAACCTCTTGCAGTCGAAAAGCAGATCGGTGATTCTATCAATGCTGGGACATTATTAGCTGACGGTACCCTTCTCTTTCGTGCTGAACAAGTCGGAAAACATACTCGCCTTGCAAATATCGTCAAATTAGTTCGCCAAGCTCAAAGCAGTAAACCAGAAATTGCGCTATTAGCAGATAAAATAGCAACCATTTTTGTGCCTGCAGTGATCATTTTTGCCATTTTAGCTGGCATAATTTGGTATTTCGCAGGTGCAGAACCTAAACTTTCTCATGCACTGATCATTTTCACTAGCGTGATAATTATCGCCTGCCCATGTGCCTTAGGTTTAGCGACACCAATGTCAATCATTGCAGGAGTTGGGAGAGCTGCAGAGCTTGGAATTTTAGTTCGCAACGCTGATGCCCTTCAACGTGCTGCCGAAATCGACACGATAGTATTTGATAAAACAGGCACACTCACTCAAGCCAAGCCACAAGTTGCTGACTGCTATTTGTTCAATGGATACACAATAACTCAAGTTCGCCAACTTGCCGCAAGTCTTGAACAAGGAGCGAGTCACCCTTTAGCTAAAGCGATCCTCACTTTTGCTGACAACTTACCACTGCAAACTCCAAGTAAATTCCACAATCTTGCAGGACAAGGTGTGATTGGTGAAATTAACGGTGTTACACTTTGCCTCGGCAATTCTTTTTTAATGCGAAATCAAAACATTGACCTCTCCCCCGCCACTTCTTTCCTGACAGATCCTACTGACGCAACTTGGGTATTTTTGGCAATCGATAGTAAATTGGCTGGCTTATTTGCTATTCGTGATCCTTTACGAGAAGACAGCTCCGATGCAATCCAACGTCTCAAAAGGCTAGGTTACCGCTTGATTATACTCACAGGTGACCAACCTCAAACGGCTGAATTTATCGCCAAGCAAGTAGGAATTGATGAGGTAGTGGCAGGCGTCTTGCCTGAAGGCAAAGCTCAAGTCATCAAAAATTTACACACACAAGGATGCCACGTAGTAATGGTTGGCGATGGTATTAACGATGCCCCTGCATTAGCACTTGCTGACGTCAGCATTGCAATGAGTGAAGGAGCTGACATAGCAATTGAAACTGCTGAACTGACTTTAATGCAGCCAAGTATCAATAGCGTCGCTAACACACTTCTACTCTCAAAAGCCATTCTCATCAACATCAAACAAAATCTTTTCGGTGCTTTTCTCTACAATCTTCTCTGCCTCCCGCTCGCTGCTGGTCTCCTTTACCCATTTTGGGGTGTCCTTATTAATCCAATGTTTGCTGCTGCCGCAATGGCGATGTCTTCCGTCACGGTAGTACTAAATGCCAATCGGTTATTAAAGTGGGAAAAAGCGTCATGATGCCAAATAAAAGAGGAAAATTTTTCTGATTTTGAAGGCGTGATTGTTTTTCACGCTGCCAAAATCTAGAAATTTTTCTAGCAAAAACGTGCGTTTTTTTAGATGTTAGGCGAAGTTTGTATAAAATCTCGGAAAATTTTGCAAAAATTTAGGATGCAATTTTCTCTTTTTTTTGCGATAATCACGCCCTAATTTTTAGAAATTTTTCCGCATCAAAGCGAAACATGCAGAACAATCTCATTCTGCTTTCAAACAACTGTTTACAAATTCTTTTTTACAAATTCAATAACATTATATATTTTTTATTTTTAGGAGTTATTTATGAGAACAAAAACGTCCGTTCTTACACTTAGTCTTTTGGTTTTATCCATTCAAAGTGCATTAGCTGCAGTGAATAATCAAATAGTTATTATTAACAAAGGAAAAGACAACATTTTGACTGGCGATTATGAGCTGCCTAATTTACCAGAATATAAAAAAGAGACCCAAATCGTCATTTCAAATCCTGGCACTGAAGCTTATGGCCACGACATGAACGTCAAAGTAAATGGCGGACCAGGTGATATACGAACAGGTATATATGTAGATCGAAAAGCAACATTTCGAGGTGAAAATATCAAGATAACACTTGATTCATTTACTTCTAAAGGGATTATAGTAGACGACGGAACACTTAACTTAAATAATGCGAATATCGATGCATTGGGTTATTATTCAATTGGTATTAAACTCAATAATGGTGCAAACCTTTATGGTAAAAATCTCAATTTCAAACTGAAAGATAGCAAAGCTTTATTTCTAACAAATGCTAATGAAGTTGTTGTTGAAAATATGCACGTCGAAGCAGATCCCCAATCTCACGAAAATACAGCAATTAATTTCGAGTTTGGAGGCACTTTCCATGGTAAAAATCTCAATTTTGAAGGCGACGTAGTTCCTTTTAATGTTGGCAGAAAAAATGGCAAAATTACTCTCGAAAACAGTAAAATTGGTAATGGCACTGTGCTCTATAGTGATGCTCCTCACCTTTCTTTTACCGATACAGGTTCTACGTTAAATGGCATTATTTACACCCCTAATCAACAGCACCCAATTGATGTTCAACTGAATAACAGCAATTGGATACAAGCAGCGGGAAGCGATGTGAACCATTTAACTTTAAACGGTGGCTCCGTTACATTTGAAAGTGAAAGCAAGAATGGTACAAATATCGGTAAACCGCTTCTCGTAAAAGGCAATTTCACTGCTACGAATAATCCAACCATCCATTTTCGCACGAAATTAGGTGATGATAATTCACCCACCAATAAATTAATCATTCGTGGAAATGCAGAAGGAAAAGCAAAAGTAGTAGTAACAAATGCAGGCGGAACAGGTGCAAAAACACTAAATGGAATTAAATTGATCGAAATTAACGGGATATCAAATGCTGAATTCATTACTGATGCTCCAATTACTGCAGGATTGTTCGACTACGATCTTGTAAAAAAACAAAAAGACTGGTATCTAACTAGCGAAGCCACGCCACCAACACCTGCACCGAATCCAAATCCTGCGCCGAATCCAAATCCTGCGCCGAATCCAAATCCTGCACCGAATCCAAATCCTGCACCGAATCCAAATCCTGCACCGAATCCAAATCCTGCGCCGAACCCAAATCCTGCGCCGAACCCAAATCCTGCGCCGAACCCAAATCCTGCGCCGAATCCAAATCCTGTGCCGAATCCAAATCCTGCGCCGAATCCAAATCCTGTGCCGAATCCAAATCCTGCGCCGAACCCAAATCCTGCGCCGAATCCAAATCCTGCGCCAAATCCAAATCCTGCACCGAATCCAAATCCTGTGCCAAATCCAACCCCTGAATTTATCAAATTACAAAAAGTGCGTCCTGAAGCTGGGGGTTATTTAAGCAACCAATTAGCAGTCAGTCGGATGTTCCATCTTGGCTTGTTTGATCGTCTCGCTAGTACTGTGTATTTCGAAAATGGACTCGGACTCTGGTTGAATCAAAGTGGAGGTGGTGAACACATCACTTTTAAAGACACTTATGCTGTGACTAAAACGACAGTTAACAGTTATCAAGCGATACTTGGAGGCGATATTTTCCGCACTAAACTCCGTGACAATGACAGTTTTGTTGTTGGTGTCTTTACAGGTTACGGGTTAAGTAAAAGCACTACGACTGCCAAACTCAGTGGTGCTACTGGTAAAGCGAAAGTCAACGGCTACACTTTGGGGATATACAGCACTTACTTCGCTGATGCTAGCTATGAAAAAGGTTTCTATGTAAACGGTGCTGCTCAATACGCTTTCTTTAAGAACCATATTGAGCGTGCTAATGTCATCAGCGAAAACTACCGTTCTCGTGGTGCCAACGTCAGCCTTGAGCTTGGTCAAATCTTCCGTTTTGGCAATGGTGAACATGTCGAAAATAGTTTCTTTGTTCAACCCCAAATGCAAGTTAACTATTTCGGCGTAAAAACAAAAGATACTCAAGAAATCCAAGGTACCAAAGTGAAATTTGATAATAACAACTTCCAATTTGGTATGGGTTTCCGCTTAGGATACACTACTGCTAATTACCTCACTCCATACTTTGAAGCGAACTATCTACGCAACACGAAAGAAAATGCGGTCGCTCTCAACGGTGTTACTCTCACTCAAGCAGGTTCGAGAAATATCGCTCAACTCCAATTGGGGATTAAAGGTAACCTTACTAAAAACATCCAAGTTGGCATCAGTGCTAATACGGAATTTGGTTTAAGTGGCGAAACTTATCGAGTTATCCAAGGTCGTCTCGCATTGGGGTATCTATTCTAACAACTTAGAAAAAGTTATTTTTCAAAGTTGTTCTTCACGCCAGCAAAATTGGCAAATTTTTTCTGATTTTGCTGGCGTATTTACGCCCACTTTTCAAAGAAATTTTTTCTGATTTTCAAAGCATCATTCTTTTCAGCTCTGCATACAACAACGGTAAGATCTGTTCAATCAAATTTAATTGACTAATTAAAAATTTAACGTCATCGCTTGCTAGTTGTTCATTGGCGATGAAAGTATTTAGTTTAGTGCGAATGGATTGCATTGTCTGCTCAAATTCGACTTGTTTGAAGCTATCTAAATTTTCTAGCAACTTAGTAAGTTTTTTAGCTTGGGGATAAAAAGTTGCCATAAACTCAGCAGATTGGTTAAGGTTAGCAACCATTTGGCGGTAAGTGCCCAAAGCAGAA
This sequence comes from Actinobacillus sp., assembly GCA_020026055.1. Classification (GTDB taxonomy): domain Bacteria; phylum Pseudomonadota; class Gammaproteobacteria; order Enterobacterales; family Pasteurellaceae; genus Actinobacillus_C. The sequence goes on along the minus strand of JAHHRA010000013.1, from coordinate 16,176 downwards.
ATATAGCTCAAAAGACTATAATTTAGTTTTAATAATTCAAAAGCAAAGGGCAATTGTGATGCATATTTTTGTGGATTGCTATTCATTATGTTAACCATCTCGCCTAATTGGCTGGCTTTATCTTGTGCTTGACGGCGAGCAATGCGGTATTTCAATGAATCGCAACAACCAAATTGAAATTGGCTGATAATTAGTAAAAAATATTTAGCATTAACTTTCAGTGATTGCATCACTGTTTTGTGTAAATCAAAATATTTCCAATCTGACCAAAGGTAAGTGCTAGCGAGGTAAGCGATCATTGCGCCGACAACAGTGTAAAGCATTCGTGAGAACATTACGTTTTCAATATCAAATCCCATCACATAAAAGCTGACCAACACTTGCACTGTGATAAAGAAAGTCGCATAACGGTAATTATTATGGCGGAACAAAAAGAATAATGTTGTAGTCAGCACGATCACTACTAAACTAAAAATCAAACTTGGGTGAATTTGTGGAAGGAGTGAGCCTATTAATACACCGAGCATACTACCAACAATACGTTGTTTGAAGCGGAGTTTAGTAGCGTAATGATTAGGCTGGCACACTAAAATAGCCGTTAACAAGATCCAATAACCTAGTGCGAGTTGAAAAGTTTCTACAACTACACAGCAAACTAAAATGACAATAGAGACACGTACAGCATGGCGAAATAACGGAGAATTAAAGCTGAAATTATCCTTCAACACTGCCCACATATTTTTAAGCCCCGTAATTTGCACAGGTTGTAACGCCTCATTTTTCGAAAAAGTTTTACTATTTTGAGCAATATTGATATGACGCAATTGCCAAGCAATCGTTTGTACACTTTCAACTAAGTTTTGCAATTCAGATAAGTCAGTTTGGCAGATAGTTTGTGAATTTTTATAAAAATCAAGCGATAGCAACAAGCCATTAATCGCACGTTCTAAACGGGGATCGTAATGATACTCTATATTCAACTGCAAACTTTTAGCTAAGTCAGCACATGCTCGCCCTTGTAATTCTATAATTCGCTGGATACGGAAAATTAAATCAGTGTGCTGGAGTTTTTTTGCAAGTTTTGGGAAGTCAAAGTAGCCAGCACTTACTAGTTCAAAAATTTCTTGAGCCGCAAAATAATACTTCATCATTCGCATAATTTGAACTCGACGTTGTCCACGAATACGATAAAATAAAATCGCTTGGCATTGGTTAAAAGCTTGAATAACTTGAGTATTTTTTATTGAAAACGGTAATTGTTGGCGATTTTGCTCATCTAAATTAGCAGAGTCATTGTCAGGATCAAGAAGTTCTGCTTTAGCATAAAAATAATGACTAAGTGCGGCAAAAACATCACCCACACTTTCTTGCACTGCTCGATTCGGAAAAATAAAGAAAATACACAGCGAACTCAAACTGTACACTATCGCTCCGATTAATATCAACACGGGATTGATATACCAAGGTACTGTTGCAGTGTAAACTAACACAGTGTAAACAGAAACCAGCAATGCCCCAAATGCCATCGTGCTATAGCGTTGCCCAAATGCAGCAAACATCATCACGACAAAGCCCATCAGCGTGAAGAATAATGTGAAAGTGATATGTCCAACAATACTGAGTTGGATAAAGATAGTTGAACAAGCAAAAACAACTAACATTACGCTAATATTTTTTAGCCGTCCGACAAAACGATCATCAATATCTACTAATCCTGCTGCGATCATACCAAGAATTAATGGCATTGCTTGCGGTGAGACGCCTAATTTCCATATTACGATTGCAGTTAGCGTGACCGCAACAAAAATAGGTAAAGTCGAAATAACTTTGCCATTTAACCAAGAACGAAATGTTTTATTCACAAAATTAATCTCATTATAAATTTATACATTAAGCCACATTCTACGCTTTTTTTTCACGAAAAAAGTAGCTTTTCACCATTTATTCGTGTAAATAATTACCCGTAACTCTTTTTTAACCAAGGTATTTCATTATGAAAAAAATTCTCACTGTTCTCACTGCATTTACCCCTATCATCTTATTGGCAAAACTTTCCGTTGAACAACCAACTATCGCAACTACAAACCAAGCTAATCAACCCACAGCAATTCATATGACATTAAAAAATAATAGCAATGAAAATCTCAATCTTGTCATGCTAGAAACACCAATCAAAGCTCGTTTGGTACTACACGGAATGAAAAATGGTCAAATGACTGCAATTACAGAAATCTCTGTTCCAGCACAAAGCGAGACTAAACTAAAATACGGCGGCATGCATATTATGGTTTATGATCTTGCTAAACCAATTACAGAAAACACAACTTTTCCATTGACTCTCTTTTTTGATAATGGCGAAACTCTTGAGATAAATGCGAAAGCTGTGCCACCTCAGGAAATGCATTTACACCAATAATGGCTCAATTTTCTTCGTAAACTCTGAAATATTTTATTCAAACTTTGTTTTATCGGCATAATTCATTTTCAAAAAACTTGTGTTTTTATTGAGGAAAATTTTTCAGAATTTAGGGGCGTTAATTACAAAACGGTAATTTGAAGAAATAAAGGTGAATATTTTATTGAATAGGATTGAAGAGAAACGAAATGGTGCGACCTAGTGGACTCGAACCACCGACCCCCACCATGTCAAGGTGATGCTCTAACCAACTGAGCTAAGGTCGCAAAACGGGATAGATAATAACGAGTTTTAATTTTAATGACAAGTTTTTTTTGTATTTATCGCGTTTATAAGCTTAATTTCTATACGTTTTTTACAATTCATCACTGCACAATAAAGTCTAACGATATCTCTTTTTTATTTTGCTTCTTTACAAGTTTTCTATGTTATAAACTTATTCAGTGAATAGTTTTGGCAAAATAAAGAAGTCACCTACTAAATTTATTTACAATTTTTTGGAATATAAATAATCATTTTTACTAATGTTGACACCAAACTATTTGCTTTTCAAAAAGTGCCAAGGCGAAATGAAGTTATCAACGATGTTGAACTGACTTGTCTTGCCCTTTATAAATATAGTACGTTAGAAAAATAAACAAATATTATCTCTAAGAGTTGGAAAAATGATGATTGATCCAATTAATAAACCAGAACATATAAGAAAAGAATTGTTATCTATGGCAGAGCCTGAATATCAAAAATTTGCATCCTCTCTTATACCCAATTGCGATAATCTTATAGGGGTACGAATACCAAAGATACGAAAAATCGCTAAACGAATCGCTAGAAATTGTCCAATCTATTATTTAGATAATGTTTCACCTAAATATTTTGAAGAGTTTATGGTAAAAGCACTTGTAATCGGAAATATGAAAGATGACATTGAGGTGCTTTTAGAACAGGCTGCTTTGTTCATCCCAGAAATTAATAATTGGTCAGTTTGTGACAGTTTTTGTAGCGAATTTAAAATTGTACGAAAACATAAAGAACGAGTATGGGACTTTTTGCAAAAATATTGGCAATCAGATAAACCATATGAAATAAGAGTAGCCGTTGTCATGTTTCTGTTTCATTTTATGGAACAAAATTATCTAGAAAAGCTATTTTCTATTTTTGAACAGATAAAAAATGAAAATTATTACGTCAAAATGGCTATTGCTTGGGCGGTATCTATTTGTTTTGTGAATTTTCCAAAAGAAACAATGGCATTTTTACGGGATAATCATATGGATGATGAAACATATCATAAAACATTGCAAAAAATTCGAAAGTCTTTGCGTGTAGACAGAGAAACAAAAGAAACTATTATTTTGACTTTACGTTAAGCATGTATACTTCACACACCAACTCTAAAATATATTTATTTTCAATAATATCAATATGATAGCTTATTGTAAAAATATTTCACTAACGTCCTTAACATACTCATTATTAAAAAATATCTAATCAGATAGTATCACTCTACTTTTGAGATTAATACTATATGCCACATGACAACACAATTAAGCCAAAAATAAAATCTAAGTGAATTTGAACATCGCTACTGCCTCAAATCCACGCTCTTAAAATCCGAAAATTTTTCCGATTTTAAGAGCATAAAGAAAGTGTTGACTAGCACAATAAGTTAACTAAAATCAAAATTCGTACACAAAACTCGAATCGTACTCAAGTGAACTTAAACCATAACAGCTAAATTGAGACTGGTTGTCTTGAGGCTTATCAACTTCTTCGCGCTGAATAAATAATTGAAATTTATGACCTGTAGAACTGCTGTTTAATAATATATAAGGCAAGTTACAATCAGCATTAGGCTTGCTTGCGAGTAAATTTTGCAAACACTCTTCAGCAGTTTTTCCTGATTTCCTAGCCAAAAAATCAGCAATACGTCGCTGATGTTTTTCAATACGCTGTAACCCTTTAGCGTGATAGCGTTTAAAACGCACGGGAATTGCGTCTTCTGGAACTTCTCGAATGGATTTGATATGCACATAATCGCTTAACGCACTTAAAAGTTGCGCCAGATTCAACTCGCTTAACGCCTGTTCCGTCTTCGCGAAAACCCGCAACTTCGCCCCCAAATTTGCAAAAATTTTCCCATTTTTTTCCTCATAAACATACTCCGGAAAACTCACTCCAAATTGAGTATGCTGAGCACCACAAGCTTTATGCAACTTAGCAAAATGGTGATGGAGGGTGGTGTAGAGTTTAGTCCATAAGAAATACGAATTAATTTCGGGATCAGGTAAGATGCTAATTTCTTGGTAATATTTCATCATACCGCTCCATTATTCTTTGCCACTTTCTCCGAAAACACCACCACGTAATAATACAGCTATCACATAATGTTGTTGTTCAGGGCTTAAATCTTTATTTTTGATGATCCAATCATCAAATAAGCTATAAAACATGGAATCTTTTGAATTGCGGAAAGCCTTACCCAAAGTAGTTACGGCGCCATAGGGCTCAATGGCAATTGGGAATTGATTGTCAACATAGGCTGGATACCAAGTATCAATAGTGCGAATGGCATTACCAATTTTTTGTGAATGCATGCCTGCTTTGCCATCAACAGCGTACAGAATTTTACTTTTTGTACCCTTACCACTGCCAGTATCTAACACCAATTCTTGCGAAGGGTAAACTTCTTGCCCATAGCCTACTTTAACTTCAGCACTGATATACAAAATAACGAATTCTTTACTTAATAATCCATCACTAATCCATTTTGTTAATTTCTCAAGATCAGGATTTGTGGTTTCAAAGTTTGATAGTGGCAATGCTTTAGCATCAAAGCCTAGGCGTTCATCTTTAAACTTAACTGTAACCTGAATACTTTCCGCGCCGACTCGGTTTCTCCATAACCAACGTGCATTCGCAATATTCATCGCATAACGTGCTGCAATTACTTGGATATTAGTTTCATCCTTTAAATACTCTTGTACTTTTTCTTTTAATCTAGCTTGATAAGCCTGATCATTACAAACATTAGGCTCAGCTTTAAAAGGTAAAACTTTTAAACTCCATTTAACAATTAAGGTGTCATTTTCTGGATTCAGGGCAGCAGCATCTACCCTTTGTAAATTAGCCTTTTCAATTTCAGCATCTAATTTAGCTGGATCATTAACAATTATATTTTTTAGACGATTGCTAATAGTTCCGCGTACAGCCTTTTCATTTAATACCACGGCTTTAATTTCTGAACCTGTACTATTTTTTTGAAAAAACACAGCATCCGAAATATCAAGCTTACGTTCAAAGGCCAAAACACTAGGGGCTTTTTTTAAATTACTCATTTTAAGTCTCCTTAACTAATTAATTTGCATATGGGGATGTTTGGGTAATACGGTATAAATGATTTTCTTCATCATAACTGTAATACCAAAACGCTTGTTCAAGTTTATCTTTTAGGCGATGAGGAAACACCCATTTTCCTAAACCATAAATAGCTTCTACATATTGGCTTGGGTATTCAGGATTACGGACATTTTGCATTTCACCTGCCGCAAAAATATTGGAAATACCCTGATAACCAATCGGCATTGGTACTAGCCAGCCATAGTCTTTTTTTATGGATTGCGTCGTCCATTTGGTGGAGCCATTCGCTTGAGTTTCAGGAATATGATTAATGGTTGCCACTTCAATTAAGGCATCAAGGGCATCTAGTGCTGAATTTTGAGTTTGTAGTTTCTCAATAATCTCCGCAAAATCTTGCTCTGCATCCATTAATACAAAAGCAGGAATTAATAATGCTGAAATTTTTTCAACCTCTGAAGAATCAATAAATTGTATTGGTTGAAAACGATCTAAATTAACCACGCTCCCACCTGCAATTCTATGTTGATAAATTAATTTAATTACTTGTTCTTGTAAGTCTTTCTGCTCTGCCTTGTTTAAATCACCAGTTGCTTTCACTTCTACCACAAAGGTCATCGTTAAATCACATTTGCCTTCTTCAATAATGGGTCTGGTACTGCCATCTTTTTTTAACGAAATCCGACTTTGGTTAAAGCGGTAATTACTATAAGGACTAGAACGATAAACATTAGGTTGGCAATCATGGCAGGCTAATAACACCCCACCTAAACTGACCTCTGCAAATTGACTTTGCAATTTACGACTTATGGCATGAAAAGCGCCTAGAAATCCAGTTACTGCAGGAAAGCCATAAGTAATAGGGCTAGAAATGGTATTTGCATCTTGAATTTTTACTTTCTTAAAAATTAAATATCCGATTGTATCAACTTCACTCATAGGAAAACTCCTTTACCAGTTAATTCATAATAGGTTTTATGTTCGTCAATTTCTCTTTTCCATTCTAAATATTCAGAATTACCTAAATCTGCTTTATATTCTGGCAGCGCTTTTTTTAAGATAGTATTTAACCATTCTGCAAAATCATTCATAATACTTCTAATCCATAAATCCTTGCTACTTTCTCGTTCTGAAGCAAAATTTTCTTCCCCCTCCAAATCGCCTCGTCGAGGATCTAACCAATATTGATAAGGAGTATCTAATTGATATTGCCTAGACCAACCAGCGGCATTATTAGTTCGAACATAATCCGCCATACTGAAAATAATATTTAAGATTTCATCAATAGCATTTTTACGTTTATTGCGTACAGCAATATTATTGCGAGAATCTTTAATCACATTAACTATTTCTTGAATTTCATACCGACAAGCATAACGGAGTTTTTCATTAAAAATGGAACTTTCTATTTTAGATGGCATAATTTTTTCAAAATTATTCTGAACCCTAAGGATAGGAGGTAATGATGGCAATAAATAATTACGTCCACCTTGTCTACTCATTAGCATACTAACATTTTGAGGATTACTCCCACCAATTATTACTGATGCCAAATCAAAGGTACTAACATATGCTTTCTGCTCATGTTTTTTATTATCTTTAACCCGATTTTCGCGAGCCTTACGATTTTCTTCAGAAAAAAATTTTTGATTTATTTTGCTATAAAATTCAAATGTAAAAACAGATGGATATAGAGGCACCATAGTTAAATACTCTAATTTATTCACATTTTGAGTTGCATGTGCATTTATACACCATAACAGTTGTTTATTTCTTTCATTCGTAATAGGGCTATTTGTTATTTTTTCTAATGCCAATTTAAAATCTTGGTGATATTCTTTTGCCAATTCTAAATCCACAGCTAAGGACTGAATAAAGGCTTCATCATCATTCAAAATTAAATCTTTAATTGAGGTTTTATCATCAATTTTAAACTCAAAAAATTTAGCTAAAGGAAGTGCTACTGCATTACCATTCGCATCTATTAATTCACTATTAAGCGAATGAGTTCCAACAATATCTTTAGATGTAGTTTTATATTCTTGAAAAATAACATTATCACCACTAGAAGCGGAATGAATGCCCTTACTTATATGGGTACTAAATTTGAGTTGTTCAGTTAGTTTTTTAGCAGCTAATTTAAGCCAATCATTGATTGCAAATTTTGCTTCAATTTCTTTTATTTTTGCAGAAAGTTGAGAAATACTTTCAAAATCATTTTTTTCTTGAGCATTCTTTAATTTCTCACGAAGTTTATCTTCTGTTAGCTTTTTATCAATCTGACTTTGCAAAAATGCTATAACTGCATGTTCTGGCAAAATATTTTGATTCATCACATTAACCTCTTTGTAGTTGATAAATAATTAATCTCTTTCAAACCCTAAAAATGGATGAAAATTCCAAGATTTAGTATTTTTAACTGAAATAGCATCTAATGCCACTGTTGCATAGCGACAAGCAAGTTTTGGCAAACTCGTGGTTTGTTCATAAGTCGCAAGCTGTTGCAAACTTTCGGTTAAACTTGTACTTAGCCAAGGTGTAATTTGAGGGTTATTGGCTTCAAAACTATGCAGCTTTACTTCACTTTGCTCTTTAGCATTTCTTACGCCTTTTTCATAAATATCTTCAGCATAATAAGCTTGAATTAGAGTTTCATCATCTTCTGCTGGGATAATAATCCAATCTTGCTGTGTTGTTGTTTGAGCTCGAAATGGGCTGATTTGTTGTAAATGAATATTAAATTTATGAGCTGTATTTTGCTGCCAATAGGCATTCACAAAATTAATTTTATCATCCGCTAAATTTAATAATTCCTGCATTCTTTTATGCTCAAGTTGGGCTAAAGTTTTCGCTTCCGTATTAGCTTTTAAATCAGATTTAATCCTTGTTTGAGCATCAATGCGATTTAACTCATCTGGATTAATTACTTGCGTGAGATCAGGTTCAATTCTATGTGCTTCACTTTCAAAACCTGGATATTTAAATACGGGTAGGTTTGGATCTTTATTTTTAAAATAATTTAAATTGTATTGCATTAACATAATATTGGGTTCATCAAGCACTTTATTCGGACGATGTCTCCAAACTCGCCCAGCAAGTTGAATGATAGATCGCATTGAGCTTGGCTCAACGATTGCCCAATCATAATCATGATCTCGGCCCACCTCAGTTACGGGGCTACCAATAACGATAAAAATATGTTTTTTAGCTGAGCTTTTGTGTAAAGCCTGTTTGATTTCTGGATGTTCAAATAATAACTGTGGTTTATCTTCTTGGCGTTTTAAAATAGTATCTAATCTACTTTCCAAATAATTACGCAAAATCAATAATTGACGAGAATGATAACAAGCAAGATGAATATGTATATTTTCAGGCACCTTTAAGCCCTCTGAATTCCCACATAATATTTTCGTAAGCGGAATAATATTGCGAATATTAGCAATTCTAACTAAACCAACACTGACTTCTTTTTGAGTTTGTTCATCTATTTGATAATAACGATTGTGCAAGATTATAGCATTTTGAATCAAATGATTAGCTAGATCTAAATAAAGCGCTGAATTTAATTCAGTTCTCGTTGTTGCTTGCGTAAAAGGCACGATTTCAGCTTTACGTTGAATTGGTTTTTGTTGGAGATATTGGCAACGTTTATTTATAAAATCGGCGTGTTTCTCACTGAATTTTACATAGTTTTCACATTGTGAAAATTGTGGTTCTTTATTTTGTTCATCAAACCAAGCACAAACAATACTAGGATTAGTTTTGTTGTGATTATAATGATAAATCTTCCTCCCCTCAAAATAAGCTTTAAATAAACCTGTCACCATATCTGGAGTGAGGGTAGCTGACGAGAGTAATACTTTTGAACCAAATACCCCCGCCAAATGTATAAGTCTGGTTAAGGCTGGTAAATCTTCTAAATTAAAATCATCAGGTTCGTCAAAAATTAAATCACTGCTTAATAACCGTAAAATAGGGGCAATATAATGTCCCGCTCTTTGGCATTCAGAGGCTTGAGTTAAATGATCAATAGTAGAAACCACTACAGGTGAGAAAATAAGTTGACGGATTTTTTGATCCTTTAATAAAGTATCAATGTTTAATTGATTAAAATCATTATAATCAAGTTCATCAAAATTTGAGATAACCTCTTCATCAATTAAACTTTGGCTGGATTCAGAGCCTGAATCGTTCAAAGTATCATCAAATTCTTTACTAATCCCCGTGCTAATCCCTGTATTATCTTGATTAAATTCAAACAATTTCTTATTAGCGATACCGCCTACTAAAATTGCTAATTCTTCATCAGTTAAACCTAAGTTTTCTTTAAAACTTAAACCTGTTTGCAAGGTTAAAACTCGTAAACCTAAAGCAATGGTAACTCGCGTTCCTTTCCCCTTGAAATTAAGACCATGCATAATTCGCATATTGCCAAGGGTTTTCCCACAGCCCGTAGATGCCATATTAACACCAAAAAAGCCATTATCTTCTGCTTCTTTTTGGAAAGAAGATGCTGTTTTAAAAGCGTGATTTTGCCATTTAAAGCGTTCAATATTGGTGTTTTTGGTTAATTCATCATTCGCAGTTAAATACGGCAAATTATGGGTTAATGTTGGTAAAAAACGTGCAAATTGGGCACTAAAGGTTGCCACGCCAATTAAATGCTCATCTAATGATTGTTTGATTTCACCTTGGTGAGTATTCGCAATTAATTTGGCTTGATATTCAGTACTACCTTGCAAACGGCGTTTATCATCTTTCGCCAAACAGGAATAATTATGATCCCCAATCATTAAAACAAGGCGAGCTAAATAACACACAAAAGTATCGGTGATAGGTTGATTGCTATCTGAAGCTTGCTGAATTAATTGTTTTAAAGTTGGATCCTGCGAGGCTTTTTTTGCCCATCTAATTAAATGCTTTTGCCACTCAGGGCTAGCACTTACAAAGTCTTTAATTTGCAAGAATTTATGTAAATCTTTCTCAGAATATTGCTCACAACTGTTCGGATTACGTACCCAATAATCTACAGGTTCTAGCTTTTCATAAAATTTATGCAATGAAAGTTTGATTCTACGTCCTTCAGTTTGCTCTCTTTGTCTTGTAGAAACTGAATAAAACATTTCTCTTAAAGGTGGCAAACGATGATGGCTAACTATCAGCCAACCGATTAACTGGGCCAAAGGTGGAAAATTTTTTAATTTAGTGGACTCAATCTCTTTTGCCTCAATTAGCTTGGTGAATTTTTTAATTAAATCCTTATTTTCAGCCAACCATTGTTTAATATTTATGAAGCGGGTCAGCCATTCCTCATCGGTTTGGCAGCCCTCAATTAATAATTCGAAAATTTTTAAGGAAATCCATTCATGACGATAAGGGTCACCTTTCTTCGATGATTTCTTCAATTTCTCTTGGAAACCAACCGTTGTTTTGCCCAAATCATGCAAAAGACCACTTAAGGTGGCAATTATCTGAATACTAGTGGCATGCAACCAATTATTTTCCCATTCATTATGTAGTACATTGCGACGAGTTGAATTCACCGCCACGACCCCATTCATATCAAATTTTGCTTTATTGCCTACGATCCAGAGTAGGTTCATGCGGTTGCGGGTGCTGACGCGGTGGCAGCTGATGGCGGTGGATTTGCTGGCGGTTTTTCGCAGGAGTTGTTTGACGGTATTTAAGCCTTCTTCGGTGATTGCGGTTTGCCAAGTGTTGTCTCCTATACGATTGGCAAAGGCGTCTAACACTTCACGAGTGCGTTTATGGGCTTTCTTTTCACATTGACTTACGAATACAACCAACATACTTAAACAATACCTAAAATCTTAAAAATTTTGATGGGCAGATTATACTTTAGAGTTAGTATCAAAAACTGGCACTTCGTGCACATTATTTTATTTTTTATCCTTTTCAGCTAGTTTTGACTATTTAACGCCTGCTGATGATGTTCTCTTAAAGCCTGCTTTAATCTTGCGGGAGCAATGACCTCAACATCTTTGCCATACATTGCCAATTGCATAATCAACTCCGTGAGATTTTCACCAATCGGAATTGAGAGTATATAGGTTTGGTCATCATCAAAATAACTTTGTTGCTCTGGGTGCCAACATTCATTCTTAATCCAGAGAGCTGCAGATTTTGAAAATTTTAGAGTCGCCATTTCGATTTTCGAGCCACTGAAAATACCATAGGTTTGTTGGTAATAATCTGAGACTATGATTCTATCCAGTTGTTGGATCGGGGTGTCTACAATACTGGCTTCAGTGATGTTATCTAGAGAAAATGTTCGAATTTCTTGGCGTAAGTGACAATAAGCAATCACATACCAATTACTACGATAGCGTAAGATTTTTTGTGGTGAAACTTGGCGTTCTTCGCAACGTAACACGCCACCAGCCCTTTTAGAATATTGAATCTTTAAGCGTTTATTTTGGGAAAACGCTGATAAAATGTCTTGAAAAATATCATTAGATTGTTCTCGCTCACCGTGGGCAAAGTAATCAATAAAATCTAATTTATCGTTATATTGTTCGGGCAAAACTGTGAGTAATTTTTGTAATGATAACTTAACTTGTTCATTTAAATTATGTTTATTGGCGATGGGAGATAGAAGTTTAATCACTTGCACAAGATCAATAATATCTTGCTGATCCATCAAATATTCCCCTAAGCAAACAAAATTCTTTTCTTTCTCTAGCAATTTATAACCACCATTTTGAGGCGGTAATAATGTGATACCTTGATCTCTAAGCTCTCGTTTAGCACGGTTAAAGGTTGATTTTGAATATTGAAAATGCTCTAAAAGTTCCTGCTCAGATTTGGGGTATTTTTGTTGGGCTAAATAACGATATAGTTTTAATCCATTCTTACTCAGCATTTTCTGCTCCTTGACTATTGAAGAAAACAAGAGACTTAATTTCATTAAACATTACATCTAATGCTTTGTAAGTAGTGAAGTAATTTATACATTCTTGACGAAAATCTTGTTCACTACATTTCTCTTTAGCACAAATAAAAGCCAGAGGTAACACTATGGCATCCTTAATAATATCTGCCACATCAAATACTAAAGCACCACGGCGAGTTTTACCATGCATAACCGCAAAGCCATGAGGGATCCCAAGCACCCAAGTTGCGGTTGCTGCTAAACCATAAGCTAAATAATTACCATGATTGAGAAAAATATTGGCGCGATCCGTGCCTTGATGCTCACGAGTAAATCCTGTTTGCTTGGTATTAGTACTAGCTAGCTTATAGAGATTTTTAGTTAGTCGAGCTTCTAATTGCAATAAATGCATAATGCAATCTTGCTTGGGAATTGCTTGTTGCTGAGCATCTAAGAGATTTTGAACATTTTCTTCCTGAGCAGAAAAGCCATACTCCTTAAAATCTTTGTCTTTCGACCAGACCTTGCGTAAAAAATCAAGGCGAGCTAACTGTAGTTTTTGAGCTGCCTGTAAACGTTTGTCGTCATCAAACCACCAAGAAAGCCACCCTTGGACATATTCAGTTGGACGATATTCATTTTGTGGCGTCATCCATTCAATTTCAGTCCCCATGAATAGAGGTGTTCCACCGCCCCCACAAAAGCCAACTAAAACGCCAGCTTGCGAAAGCATCCGCATTGCTGCTTGAGTAATGGAAGTTCCACTCCCCAGCAAAATTACTGTAGTATTCGCAATTGGGATGTTATAGTAAAGATTCTCTTTTTTAGCTTCAGTTAAATAAAGCACCCGCCCATCTTTTTGCATCACTCGACAATATTCTAAAAAATAGACATTAGCACGTTTGGAATGCAAAATAGTTTTTAAATCCGATGGCATTAACATAAATTTACCTTAATTTTTGTACTTTTAAAAAAAGCAAATATATCAATATGTTACAAACACACAAAAAGACTTCAGTATTTTAGCACAAATAATAATTAATCTCTTGATTCATATAATAATTTTGTTACAATTTTTCAGTTAACCGCCGTATAGGCGGCTTAGAAAAGTTGATCGTGTCGTTGCTATTACTAATCAACGTTAACCGCCGTATAGGCGGCTTAGAAATTTTGCTGAACGAGAAGTATGTACTACTCATAGTTAACCGCCGTATAGGCGGCTTAGAAAATAAACGCCGCCCGAAAAAGGCATTGTTGCGAGTTAACCGCCGTATAGGCGGCTTAGAAATCCACGAGCGTTAAGCTCAAGAAATCTTTGAAGTTAACCGCCGTATAGGCGGCTTAGAAAATCGAAAAATGCTTTTTGTAATGCACTCGCCAGTTAACCGCCGTATAGGCGGCTTAGAAATGAAGGCTATGCAATGATTAGAGCGTGGGCGGGTTAACCGCCGTATAGGCGGCTTAGAAACATCAGAGCCAGCGTTAATTGTTCTCGTTGTGGTTAACCGCCGTATAGGCGGCTTAGAAATATAATTTGCGTCCTTTTTTTGAAAATATTAAGTTAACCGCCGTATAGGCGGCTTAGAAAAAAGTCCCTCAAACACAATTACGCTACCAGTTGTTAACCGCCGTATAGGCGGCTTAGAAAAAAATGCGACAACAACAATTCTACGTAGCGAGGTTAACCGCCGTATAGGCGGCTTAGAAAATTGCCGGTACTGCAACAATTAATGCAACGGTGTTAACCGCCGTATAGGCGGCTTAGAAATAAGTGTTCCGCTACGTTTTACGAGCTGTATTGTTAACCGCCGTATAGGCGGCTTAGAAAATAAAAATTCTCTGTAAATTCGCTCTAGTTCTTGTTAACCGCCGTATAGGCGGCTTAGAAAGCCTCCGCCAAATCACCTTCAACTGTGATCGTGTTAACCGCCGTATAGGCGGCTTAGAAATCTTGGGGCAAGATTAACAACTGTGAAAATTGGTTAACCGCCGTATAGGCGGCTTAGAAACTCCAGCTTGTCAAGACGGGTGATTATATCTGGTTAACCGCCGTATAGGCGGCTTAGAAAACTGCTTATTGGCTTTATGGGTATTTTAACTAGTTAACCGCCGTATAGGCGGCTTAGAAAGCCCCAATCAAACTCATACATATAAAGCAAAAGTTAACCGCCGTATAGGCGGCTTAGAAACCAAAAATCCGACTGACCCAGTTATTGATTTGGTTAACCGCCGTATAGGCGGCTTAGAAAGCTTGTAAAATGCATCTCAAGTAGAACTAATCGTTAACCGCCGTATAGGCGGCTTAGAAAACATATACCCTTGCATTTGCAAGTGGTAGCCATGTTAACCGCCGTATAGGCGGCTTAGAAAGTGGAGCTTGGAGAAATCAAGAAAGGCGGTGAGTTAACCGCCGTATAGGCGGCTTAGAAATATCATATAAATATGCTACATATCTATTCATAGTTAACCGCCGTATAGGCGGCTTAGAAAAAGGGCAAAAGAGATTTTGGGTTAGTTTTTTAGTTAACCGCCGTATAGGCGGCTTAGAAAAATTTCTGCTCATTACAAAGCGGGTTTCCCGTGTTAACCGCCGTATAGGCGGCTTAGAAAGAAAAATTATTCTAATCTTGATAGGATCAAGAGTTAACCGCCGTATAGGCGGCTTAGAAAACATGCAACTTTGACTTTTGTATAAGATTTATGTTAACCGCCGTATAGGCGGCTTAGAAATCAACTTTAAGTCCAAATAAATCATGACGTTCGTTAACCGCCGTATAGGCGGCTTAGAAACATTTTTTCGTATTGTCGGCAAAAGGGCGTCCGTTAACCGCCGTATAGGCGGCTTAGAAAACAAGGGATGATTGGCTTTGCGATGTTTTATATGTTAACCGCCGTATAGGCGGCTTAGAAATTTAGCATTGGATAAAGAGCGAGCAACACTCAGTTAACCGCCGTATAGGCGGCTTAGAAATATTTACAATTTCTTTGGCATTCCGCAAGCTCGTTAACCGCCGTATAGGCGGCTTAGAAATTGTCGATCGTGCTTTGAGGTATTTCATCAATCGTTAACCGCCGTATAGGCGGCTTAGAAAATTGCTTAACTGGCGAGTGTGATATTTACGACGTTAACCGCCGTATAGGCGGCTTAGAAATTTGATTTTTTTACTGGCTCGATGTTATAGCCGTTAACCGCCGTATAGGCGGCTTAGAAATTTCTTAAGATTTTTACGACTAAATGATTGGAAGTTAACCGCCGTATAGGCGGCTTAGAAATTATGTTTGATAACGCAGAACAATTAAACAACGTTAACCGCCGTATAGGCGGCTTAGAAAGTTATTGAAAAACCATTTTTTGACAAGATCAAGTTAACCGCCGTATAGGCGGCTTAGAAAACTACGAGTGACTCTCCTCAAGGTAATTTGTCGTTAACCGCCGTATAGGCGGCTTAGAAAATGGCAATATCGAAAAAACCAACACGACCTTCGTTAACCGCCGTATAGGCGGCTTAGAAAT
>JAHHRA010000012.1 GCA_020026055.1 Actinobacillus sp. | reverse complement strand
GAGGCGGAATCGAACCACCGACACGGGGATTTTCAATCCCCTGCTCTACCGACTGAGCTATCGAGGCAACGGCGCTTATTAGACGATTTTTCCTTTTCTAAGTCAACAAAAAAATAATCTTTTTTGATTATTTGAATAATTTATGATCTTAACGTTTAGATAATAAACTTTATTCGACTATTTTTATATCATCTGTAAAGCAACTATATTATGTATTATACTCAACCATTATTTATATAATTTTTACCGCTTTATAACGACAGTTCGGGTTAAGAATCTCGTTTCGAGCGGCAACAATTTGCAACTCGTATAATCCTGATCGTGAAGTAAGCTTCATCACTTCATTAACTGCATTTGCTGTATGTTCAAAAGCTTCAATATCTGATTTTCCGTTCAATAAATTTGCTAAAAAAATACCTGAAGTCAAATCACCCACACCAACAGGTTGTAATTTAAATGGATACAAAGGACGAACAATATGCCAAATACCTTCTGTTGTACCAAGTAGCATTTCGAAACTATCTTCCTCTTTCCCTACATGGCTTAAATGTTTGACTAAAACTTTCTTAATTCCTTTTGCTAAAATAGCCTTCACTGCAATTATTGCTTGTTCAAAGTTATCTACATTATGACCACTAATAACCTGCAATTCGACAAGATTCGGTGCTAGGATGTCTGCTTCTGGTATAGCAAGCTGGCAGAGTGCTTCCTTCACACCTGTCGCAACAATGCAGCCTTTTTCTGGATGCCCCATAACAGGATCACATAAATAAAGTGCATTTGGATTTGCTTTTTTTACTTCTCGTACAACATTAATGATGTCTTGAACTTGTTCAGCTGAACCTATATAGCCAGATAACACAGCATCACAAAGCTTCAAGCTGTCAATGTCTAAAAGCCCTTGCACAACTTCTCTAATTTGTCCCTGCGGAAGCACCATTCCTTTCCATCTTCCATACTGTGTGTGGTTAGAAAATTGTACTGTATTTAATGCCCAAACATCTATGCCTAACAACTGCATAGGGAAGGTGGCTGCTTTATTGCCAGCATAGCCGAATACTACATGCGATTGAATAGATAAAATATGTTTCATTATTTCCCCCTGCCTTATAGTGTTTTCTTGATAAAAATAATGTGCGACATTTAACAACACGTTATTTCAATCCTCCAATTAACAATATCCATAATTCATTAAACGTTGATAACGTCTCTCCTGCAACGTTTTAACATCAAACTGACGTAAATTATCCAATTCTTTAGTCAAGCAAAGTTTCAAATTTTCTGCCATTTGTTTGTGATTACGATGAGCTCCTCCTAGTGGTTCAGGTACAATATTATCAATAAGTTTAAGCTCAAGTAAACGTGGTGCTGTAATACCTAATGCTTCAGCTGCAGTCGAAGCCTTATCAGCACTCTTCCACAAAATAGAAGCACATCCTTCTGGGGATATAACGGAATAAGTACTATATTGCAACATATTAATCGTATCACCTACTCCAATAGCTAGAGCCCCCCCTGATCCGCCTTCACCGATCACTGTGCAAATGACGGGTACCTTTAACGTGGACATTTCACGTAAATTACGTGCAATTGCTTCGGCTTGACCACGCTCTTCAGCACCAATTCCAGGATAAGCACCTGGAGTGTCAATAAAAGTAAAAATGGGTAATTTGAAGCGTTCTGCCATTTGCATTAAACGCAAAGCTTTGCGATATCCCTCAGGGGCAGGCATGCCGAAATTACGAACAATTTTTTGTTTCGTCGACCGTCCTTTTTGATGACCAATAACTACCACGGGTTCATCGTTAAAACGAGCTATTCCCCCTACAATTGCTTTATCATCTCCAAAAGCACGATCACCTGCTAATTCCTGAAAATCAGTAAAAATTTCTTT
Organism: Actinobacillus sp.; assembly: GCA_020026055.1. Lineage (GTDB taxonomy): Bacteria > Pseudomonadota > Gammaproteobacteria > Enterobacterales > Pasteurellaceae > Actinobacillus_C. The sequence continues at coordinate 57,229 of JAHHRA010000012.1, read as the reverse complement.
AATGTAGTCAAGCGTATAAGGGCGATTAGGATGGCGGGCTAATTTTGCGACTTGCCAAGCATCTAAGTTTGAAAAGATTTTTTTTGTTAATTCAGTACTTTTTTTCTGTAATCGCCTAATTTCATCGTCTAAATCTAATTTTTCATCTTTATGCGTCACATTACGTAAAGCATCAATTTTTGCTTCTAATTCCGCAATTGGAAGCTCAAAATCTAAATAATCTTTTTGCATTTTTTTATCCAAATATCAAAAAACTTCTCGCAACTTTAGCAAGATTTTTAGAGTGGTGCAATGAATTACTAACTCATTTAAAAACAATCAATTTATTCTCATAATAGCTTTTTTAACAACAAAATAAATTGCTTATTTATTAAGATAGTTGTCTACTTTTAGATTAGAGTTTTCATCATATTTGTGGCATACTTTCTCGCCTTTTAATTCATTGAAAAAATCTACGAATTTTACATAAAATACAAAGCGTTGTGATTGATAAAAATTATAATGATTTAAGCATAAGCAAAATAAAAGATATTAAGGAATATAAATGACTGAGCAACTTACGTCGGTTGAAGGAAATATCAGCGACACTAATCTTCTAAAAAACCGTTTTCGCGGTTTCTTCCCTGTCGTCATTGATGTTGAAACAGGTGGATTAAACGCCAAAACCGACGCACTATTAGAAATAGCAGCCATTACCCTTAAAGTAAATGAAGCAGGAATGCTTTGCCAGAATAAAGTTTTTCACGCTCATATCAAGCCTTTTGAAGGAGCGAATTTAAATCTAGAATCCCTCAAAATTAACGGTATCAAAGTCGATGATCCTCTCCGACAAGCCATTGATGAAGGCGAAGCATTACGTGAAATGTTCAGACTTATTCGCCATGAACAAAAAATTGCTGATTGCCAACGTTCTGTTATCGTTGCTCACAATGCAGCTTTTGATCAAGGTTTTTTGATGGAAGCTGTCGAACGAGCAGGCGTGAAACGTAACCCATTTCATCCTTTTGCAACTTTTGATACTGCCAGTATGAGTGGATTAATGTTTGGGCAAACTGTGTTAGTCAAGGCCTGTCAATGTGCGGGAATTCCTTTTGATTATAAGCAAGCACACAGTGCTTTGTACGATACTGAACGCACAGCTGAATTATTCTGCTATATGGTAAATTTTTTGAAAAAAATCGGTTGCTTCCCGCATATAGCCTCTTCTCATACACAAGTGGAATAATGTTGCTTTTTTCACGCCACGATTTTGAGAAAATTTTTCTGTTTTTCTCGCCTTGAATCATATAATCGCAATCGCACATAAGGATAAAAAAATGTTACTTTTCAATCCCGTGATAATTTCAATTATTGTCTTGCTGTTCCTAAGTTTATTACGTGTTAACGTCGTATTAGGCTTAGTGCTTTCTGCTTTAACTGCAGGCATAGTTGGTCACCTTGGTATTACTCACACCATTAATACTTTTGTCGATGGCTTAGGAGGCGGAGCACAAGTTGCGATGAATTACGCTATCTTAGGGGCATTTGCAGTTGCGATCTCTCGTTCAGGAGTCACAGATATGCTTGCGTATAAAGTCATTCGCTATATAAGCAAACGCCCAACAGGCAAATCCGTTATCTATTTAAAATATGTTCTAATGGCGATTCTACTGATATTTGCCATTGCTTCTCAAAATGCTATCCCTGTTCACATTGCGTTTATTCCGATTATCGTGCCACCATTGATTGCTATTTTTAACCATTTAAAACTAGACCGTCGTGCTGTGGCTTGTGTGCTGACTTTTGGCTTAACTGCAACTTATATGTGGTTGCCTGTAGGATTTGGTAAAATTTTTATGGAAAGTATTTTAGTCAAAAACATTAATTTGGCGGGGGCAAGCTATGGCTTAAAAACAAATGTTTCTCAGGTTTCACTAGCAATGACTATTCCTGTGTTAGGAATGTTATTGGGACTTTTAATTGCAGTCTTTTTTTCTTATCGCAAACCTCGCTATTATCGTAGTTCAATTGAAGCCCCCTCACTAGCAGAAATTGATCGCCACATCAATAACATCAAAAAATCACATATTGTTGTAGCATTTGTTGCAATTTTAGTTACTTTTAGTCTGCAACTGATGACGTCTTCAACTATTATCGCAGGCGTAGCAGGTTTAGTAATTTTTGGTTTAGGTGGAATTTTCAAGCTCAAAGAAAGTAACAATATTTTCCATGAAGGCTTAACATTGATGGCAATGATTGGCTTTGTGATGATCGCTGCCTCAGGTTTTGCCACAGTAATCAATGCAACTAATGCAGTACCAACCTTGATCGCTACCTTGACTCAAAATGCCCACAGCAAAGGATTGAGTGCATTTTTTATGCTCATAATTGGGCTTTTTATTACAATGGGCATTGGCTCATCTTTCTCTACTGTACCTATTATCGCATCCATTTATGTGCCTCTTTGCATCAACCTCGATTTTTCGCCTATTGCTACTGTAGTTATTGTTGGTGTATCTGCGGCATTAGGTGATGCAGGATCTCCCGCTTCAGACTCGACACTAGGACCAACTTCTGGCTTAAATATTGATGGTAGACACGACCACATTTGGGACACTGTTGTACCAACTTTTATTCACTACAATATCCCACTCTTAGTCTTTGGCTGGCTAGCAGCAATGACACTTTAACTGAGTTTACAATAATGAAAACGAAAATAATCAAACGCCGTCCACTACTCATTGACTATCAAATTTGTAATGATCCACTCTTAGATAGGCTTTACCGAGCACGCAACGTCATTTCCAGTTCTGCTCTTGATCGTTCATTAAAAAATTTGTTATCGCCTCATCTTTTTGCGGGCATCGAACAAGCAGTCACACTATTAATTGATGCACTTAAACAACAATCTAAAATCATCATCGTTGGCGACTTTGATGCGGATGGTGCGACCAGCACAGTACTGATGATGACAGCATTGCAGCAACTAGGTTTTCAAAATGTGGCTTACCTCATTCCCAATCGTTTTGAACAAGGTTATGGCTTAAGTGTGGCAATAGCTGAAATTGCTATCACTAATGGGGCAAATTTAGTAATTACAGTCGATAATGGTATTTCTTCACTTGATGGAGTTGCATTCCTAAAAAAACATCAGATAAAAGTCTTAATCACTGATCATCATCTTCCTAGCCAATCTTTACCTATTGCTGATGCTATCATCAATCCCAACCTCGCCGATTGCTCTTTTCCTTCAAAATCTTTAGCTGGCGTTGGTGTCGCTTTTTATTTAGTGTTAGCGTTACGTGCTAAATTACGAGAATTAAATTACTTTGACAAGAGTACTCAACCTAACTTCTTACCACTTTTGGATTTAGTCGCACTTGGCACTATTGCTGATGTTGTACCGCTCGATCAAAACAATCGTATTCTCGCATTTCAAGGACTTCGTCAAATTCAGCAAAAGCAATGTCGTCCAGGAATTCAAGCTTTAATTGAAGTCGCTAAACAGCAATTCTCATCATTGACGGCGACTGATCTTAGTTTCGCAATCGCTCCTCGCTTAAATGCCGCAGGACGATTAGATAATATGTCTGCTGGCGTTGAATTGCTGCTTTGTAATAATCTCGAAAAAGCTCGTGTTCTTGCTTATGATCTTGATTTGCTAAATAAAACTCGTCGTGAAATTGAAAACGGTATGAGAGTGGAAGCGTTAGCACTATGCAAAAATCTCCCTAATTTTGAACAAAATTTACCTTATGCTATAGCACTTTATCAAGCCGATTGGCATCAAGGTGTGCTGGGAATTTTAGCTTCTCGAATTAAAGACAAATATCATCGTCCAACTATTGCTTTTGCGGAAGAACAAGATGGCATTTTGCGAGGCTCTGCTCGCTCAATTGAAGGCATTCATATTCGCGATGTTCTAGAACGCATTCATTCTCTTCATCCACAAATGATCATCAAATTTGGTGGACATGCAATGGCTGCTGGCTTGAGTTTAAAAAAGGAATTTTTTTCTGAATTTCAAGGCGTGTTTAATCAAGTTGTCAAAGAATGGGGAACAGATGATTGCTTGCAAAATATACTATGGACAGATGGTGAATTAGCACCAGAACTAATCAGCCTATCGACAGCTGAATTGCTCAACCAGTCAGGTCCTTGGGGACAAGCTTTCCCTGAACCTGTGTTTGACGGAGAATTTAAAATATTGCAACAACGTTTGTTAAAAGATACTCATTTAAAATTAATGCTTGAACCTAAAGTAGGTGGTGCGTTATTAGATGCTATCGCTTTTAATATCGATCGTAATCTTTATCCAGACTTTTCATTAAAAGAAGTACGTTTAGCATATAAATTAACAATTAACGAATTTCGTGGACAACGCAACGTCCAACTCTTCATTGAACATATTGAACCGCTCAACTAACAAGGAAATGTATGAAAATCGGAATTATTGGTGCCATGCCACAAGAAGTCAAAATCCTCGCTAGCTTATTAGAAAACAAAACTGTAACAAAAATTGCTAACTGCACGCTTTTTCAAGGTAAAATCGCTCATCAAGATATTGCTTTAATCCAATCAGGAATTGGCAAAGTTGCAGCTGCAATGGGAGCTACTTTATTGTTAAATCTTGCCAAACCAAATCTTGTGCTAAACACTGGCTCAGCTGGAGGTGTAGGCGATGGACTCGCCATTGGTGATGTAGTGATTTCAACTGAAACTTTGCACTATGATGCCGATGTTACTGCATTCGGCTATGCAAAAGGTCAGCTTCCCGCTTGCCCTGCCCGTTTTGCTTCTGACGAAAATCTCGTCAAGCACATTGCTCACGTAGCACAAGCTCAAGGACAAGTGATAAAATTTGGATTGATCGCCTCTGGTGATAGTTTTGTTCAAGGCGGTACCGCACTCATTCAAATCAAACGAGATTTTCCCGATGTCTTAGCCGTCGAAATGGAAGCTGCTGCGATAGCACAAGTCTGCTTTGCATTTAAAGTACCCTTTGTTGTTATACGTGCTATTTCTGATATTGGCAATGATGAAGCTAATCTATCGTTTGCAGAATTCTTGCCCATCGCAGCCGAACAATCTTCAAAAATGATCCTTGCATTACTTGAAACACTATAAATTTTGTTAAATTAGGAGAAAATATGGCAGATCCGCAAATCAAATCATCGATGGATAATTTGGATTATCTCACCGTCATTCTGTATCGCCTTGGCTATGTGCTGGCAACTATAATGCTACCACTATTGGTATTCAAAGGTTTCAGTTTTGATTCTAGTGCTTACTTTGGTGTGCTTATCGCAGCTACAATGCTGGCATCTAGTGTGCATCTTTATTTAAAAAACTACCGTGTGATCTTTCAGTACGCGATGTGGATAGGTCTGTTGCTCGCTATTGTGGGACAATCTTGGCTCGCATTAGGTGCCGCATTTTTGGTCATTGGAGGATTGTGCTTTAAAGAATTTTTTTGTTTTCGCATTTTTGCTTTAAATTATCAACCATTTTTTATGGCAGGACTATGGTTTTCTCTAGTCTGCAATTGGACGGTAACTAGCTATTTTCTCACTGCGATTGCTACTCTTTTATTGCTAATTCTTAGTATCCAAAAGTGGCGAATGCCAATACACTTCGATATTGGTGATAAAACTAAATATCAAGTTTAAAAAATACTACTCTTGCAAATATCAATAAAATGACAGTAATGAATAACTACTCTCATACTTATCAGTAAATTATTGGGAAGTGGCTAAGGAAATTTTCAAACGAGCTTTCGCATCCTCTTGCTCTGCAAAATTTGCTAAGGATTGGAAATCTTGTGGAGTAAAAATTTTTTTATATAAATTAGCAGGTAATTCAGCTAGACTCTTTTCTTGTAATTTTGAGATTAATCTATATGTTGCGACTAATCGAAATTGAAGCCATTTTGTAGCAGGTTGACTATTACCAAAAGTGTCCGTCAAGTGGAGAGTTGTTCCCCGTGTTACCCAATTTGGAGTGAGAGTTAAAGCCAAATCATAGCTACGTCTTAGTACAAGCCATTTATCAGGTAAACGTTTGTGACTATCCCACCAAATTCCATCTAATGCTTTAATTTTTTGAGCAGCAGTTTTTTTATCTACAATTCCAAACTTGATTAAATGAGTAGTCAGTTGTTGTTTGAAATGTTGTGAAAATTCATTTTTGTCCATTTGTGGATTTTCACGCAATACCTGCATAGCAATAATAGCACCTAGCATGTTGGAATAAAGGTCTTCAGGTGAGAAAGCAGAAACAGTTTCAGAGATACCAAATTCAGACTCATAACCGAACCATTGAGCGATTTCATGCCATTGTGCTAATTGAAAAGCAGTTAATGCTGCTAATTCTAGTTGGCTATTTATGGGGAGTAGCTCGGTGTTTTTAGGAAAATAAAGTTCTCGTTGACGTAATTCAGGCGGTAATATTAAACTTTTCCCTGAACCGAGGTAAGTAGGCAGTTGTTTGAATAAGTAAAAAGTGTAATCTGCAGTGTCTCGTACGTGAGCAATGTCAATAAAGCCACCTCTTTTTGTATAAACTAAACCATCTTTTTCTTTACTCCAATCAAAAAGTTGCCCTAAGACAGATTGGCTACCATCGTTATAAAGATGATCGCCAAGATGGTCCTTATCTAACATATTGTCAATTCTAAAAAAAGGAATATGAATTCCTAAAAATTTAGCTTGTAGATTGTCACCAAATGCACAGCAAGGTCTTAATCCAGCAGGTGGCTTTAAACTGTCTGAATTCGAGCTACAACCTTCCAATAATAAGAATAAAAGAGTGTAATAAATATATTTTTTCATCATTTATTAAAAGGCTTCATTGATATTGAAATAGAAACCATGAGTACGTTTGCCTAAACCAACATCAAGGCGAACATTGATTCTTGGTTTAAATGCAAAGCGATAACCTGCTCCATAAGTCGGTAGCACATCTGATCGAAATAAATCTTTTCCATGATGAGCGACATTACCTAAACCTGCCCATATTACCATACCGTGATAATGATTAAATTGATGGCGCCATTCAAGTTGTCCAGAGAGCAAGTAACGATCACGATATTGTCCAGCATAGTAACCTCGCATTCTTTGATCACTTCCCAACTCAGCGTAAGCAAACCAAGGAATATCACCCTCTACTTTCTGTCCAAAAATATCCCACGCTAAAATATTTCTAGGATTAATTTGGTAATACTGGCGATAATTAAACTTGAAGTCTTGATAATTATGACTTGAACCAACGCTTCTTAGATAATTAGTATATTTCAAAGAAAGTAATATCCCTTGATAAGGATTCGGCTCAAAATCACGGCTGTCATATTCTACTGCTACACTATAACCGCTACTTCTTTGGTCACGGAGTTGGATGTCGCTTAAAACGTTTTGTTTAATTGAGAGTTTGCGATAGCTATTAAGATCCCAACCAAAATTAAAATAAGTATGTGGCAAAATTTGATAAGAAATTTGGGGCGTAAATTGTAAAACAGTCGCCTTATATTCTGTTTTATTAGCATCATTTTCGGCATTTTTTTTGCCAATTCCCCAATAATACTTCGGCATATGGCTTAACCATAAATCACTTAAAAAACGCAAACGATCTTGTCTTAAATAAGTACGATTTTCTAGTCCTATTCCAAATGAACCTGTAGTTGAGACAAAAGACTTTACAGCAATGCTAGAATAAGGTGTACTTTCTTCCCAATCATAAGGTGCGTATAAGCCAACTGCAGCCATGCCAATGCCAAACCCTTGTTGAGGGTTAACGAAAGGACCAGGTAATATTCCCCAATCAATACCTTTAGAAACATCAATTTTATCACTAGCACCAAGCTTAGTTAACAAGCGATCAAACCAATTTTGGTTAGAAGTTAAATTCTGCGAAAGGGTATTTTCATTTATTTGTGGTGTTTCTGCATACACAGAAACTTGCAGAATAAAGTTAAACAACACAAAAGCTAAAAAATATTTTTTCTTCATTCTATTTCTAATTAGAACCTAACATCTAAAGTAGCAAAAACACTCTTACGCTGTCCTAATCCTACTTCTACAACAGCACCAACATGTTTTGAGAAATAATACTGAGCCCCTAATAATGGATTCCACTTTGTTACTAAGTGTTGTTTGACTTGAAATTGTCCTGTATTAATTCTTGGAAGTGAAATTGTCAACGGTGTGCCACTTTTTCCAGCTAGCGTAACAGTCATATTTGGCAAATTAAGATTTGCTAATTTCCCAGATAATTCTTGCTCAACATTCTGATACATCGCACCCGTCCAAAAACGTAATGGCACACCAAAGTCATGAAAATCGTAACCGACTCTTGGACTAATTACTAATGCTGAAATACTACCATCAATAACAGTTAGTTTAGTCTTTGTGTAACTCACATCAACTAAGCCAAAAAAGCGTTCATAACCACCAGCCAATACGAAACCAGCACCGTATAAATAACCGTCAAGATTCAGTTTAAATTCATCAATTTTGCCAACTCCTTGCGTTCCGTTATAGTCTGCTGTTGCTGTTTCTAATACATTTTTCAAAATATTCTGAAAAAACTTATTGTTAATATGCTTTGTCGTTTCATTTGCAAAATCTTTGCTATTAAATGCAGGTAACCAATAATCTACTTCTGTTTTAGAATTCCCTTTCATCTTACCTGCAATTGCATAAACATTTAAAAATGGAAATAACCACACATCCGCTCGTACTGAAAAAACATCTGTTTTTTGCTTGCCTTGTTTAGGTTTAGTTTGTATGCCTCGTATTAGATTTTGTGAATAATTAAGCACACCGTCATAACCTACTTTATCTAAAAAAGCACCTGCTGTAGGACCAAGGTCTGGTATTGAACTAATCACATTTTTAAACTCTGTTTGCGAAAGTTGCACCGAATTGAATCCACCTACATAGTCAACGGCTACCCCTTGCCGTAAATTCATATAACTTAAGTTAATGCCAAAGGGTAAAGGTAACTCATAACCGAGTTTTTCCACTTTATCTTTCCAAATTGGCAAACTAAATGATTTCGCTTCTGCCGGGATAACCGCTATGATAAGCGAATAAAAAAATAATGCTTTAATAAATCTCATTTAATCCTTCCTTCAAAAGATTTGTTATTTAAAAATACTGTACATAACTTATGGAACCCAAAAATTATTCTTAATAGTCTACTTATCGCTATCAATTTACTTAAATTTACAAATATATTGTGTTGAATATTTATTATAATGAAGCTAAAAACGTCATTAATTCTGTTTTAGAAATTAATAATTTTTCACCTGTTTTACGATTTTTATATTCAATTTGATCGTTATTTAGATTTTTTTCACCAACTACAATCATGTGTGGCACGCCAATAAGTTCCATATCTGCGAACATCACGCCTGCTCGCTCATCACGATCGTCCAAAATAACATCCATACCTTGGAAACGTAAATCGTTATAAAGCGTTTCAGCGAAATCCTTAACTAGATCAGATTTATGCATGTTCATTGGCACAATAGCAATTTTGAACGGTGCGATTTCATCCGTTGACCAAATAATTCCACGATCGTCGTGGCTTTGTTCGATTGCGGCGGCGACAACTCGTGTAACGCCAATGCCATAACAGCCCATAGTCATTACCTGTGGGCGACCGTCTTCGCCTTGCACAGTAGCTTGCATAACATTGGAGTATTTTTTGCCGAGTTGGAAAATATGACCGACTTCAATGCCGCGCTTAATCAATAACGTCCCTTTACCATCTGGGCTTGGGTCGCCAGCGACGACATTACGCAAATCCACGATTTCAGGCGTTGGCAAATCCCGTTCCCAGTTAACATTAAAATAATGTTTCCCTTCTTGGTTTGCACCCATCACGAAATCACTCATTAAAGCGACACTACGATCGATAACAATTGGCATAGTTAATCCTAATGCACCAATCGAACCTGTGCTCACGCCTACAGCGGCATGAATTTCTTCGTCGCTAGCAAATTCTAACGGGTCGGCAACCAAAGGATGTTTTTGCGCTTTGACTTCATTTAATTCGTGATCGCCTCTTACCATTAATGCGACCAAAGGTGTTGCTTCGGTGGCACCTTTTACGATAAGCGTTTTGACAATTTGTTGTGGTTGCAAGCCATGGTCGCGAACGAGTTCTTCGATAGTTTTTGCCGTCGGTGTCGCCACTAAAGTCATAGTGGCTGTTGGTGCTGCACGTTCGCCGACAGCCACAGCTTCGGCTAATTCAATATTGGCGGCGTAATCAGAATCGGTGGAGAACACAATGTCGTCTTCACCACTTTCGGCTAACACTTGAAATTCATGCGAAGCATTACCACCAATCGAACCTGTATCTGCTTGCACTGCACGAAAATTTAAACCTAAACGTAAAAAAATGTTACTATAGGCACGATACATCTCGTCATAAGTGGCTTGCAAAGATTCTTGAGTAAGGTGGAAAGAATACCCGTCTTTCATTAAAAATTCGCGACTTCGCATCACGCCAAAACGTGGACGAATTTCATCACGAAATTTGGTTTGGATTTGATATAAAGTGAGCGGCAATTGACGGTAAGATGTTATTTCACGGCGAACGAAATCAGTGATAACTTCTTCGTGAGTAGGTCCTAGCACAAAGTCACGGTTTCCACGATCCACAAAACGTAACAATTCTGCCCCATATTGCTCCCAACGCTGGGATTCTTGCCATAATTCAGCAGGCTGTACTATAGGCATTTCAATTTCTAAAGCACTGGTTCTTGACATTTCATTACGAACAATATTCTCTATTTTTTTGAGCACACGTAAGCCCGTTGGTAACCAAGTATAAAGTCCAGATGCTAGAGGGCGGATCATTCCCGCTCTTAACATAAGCTGATGGCTGACGACTTGGGCATCATTCGGCGTTTCTTTCAAAGTGGAGAAAAGATATCTACTTGCTCGCATTATGGTTAGTTCCTTAATATCTGCTACAAAAATGGTGCTATTCTAACAGGTTATCTCTTCGCAATAAAGTTGCCTTTAATATTTTAATTTTGATATTAAATCGATCAATCAAAATGCCTGTCAATTATTATAGGATGTTAGATTTTGTTCAAATTTGCTAAGTCATAAGACCAATATCAAAAGAATCTACACTTTATTTAATTTAGAAAAAATTTTCTGAATTAGAAGGCGTTCTATGAGTAATTTAGAAACATTTAACTCTATTGATGAAGATTTAGAACAGCAAAATACCCGCCCATGTGATAAATAAAATCAATAAAGTGATAAAAACTGCACTCGAGCCAAGATCTTTTGCTTGACCTGATAATTCGTGATATTCACTTCCGATCCGATCTACTACTGCTTCAATCCCTGTATTGAGTAGCTCCACGACAAGTACGAGTAGTACAGAAGCAATTAACAAAATACATTCTATTTTATTTTTCCCAAGCCATAACGCTAATGGAATTAAAATTACAGCTAAAAATAATTCTTGACGGAAAGCAGTTTCATATAACGCTGTTTTAAGTCCTTTTAACGAATACTTTGTTGAATTAATTAAATGAGTAAATCCTTTCGTTTGTTGCCTTTTCATGCTTTTTTCTCCTTACCTCATAACCGCTTTGCTTCAATAACATCGGGTATTTGAGCCAGTCCTGATAACACTTTATTTAATCTATTAATGTCACTTAATTTAATATCTATTTGAATAACAGCGAGTTGTTTTTTATTTTCAGTATGCGTAGAAACAGCAAGTGCATTGACTTTATGGTTAGCTAGAATCGTCGTAATATCTCGTAACAACCCATGTCTATCACTTGCAATAATTTGAATTGTCAATTTAAATTCTTGAGATGGATGTTGTCCCCAGTGTGCTACAACAACTCGTTCAGGATGTGCTGTTTGCATTTCAAGAAATTGTTCGCAATTAATGCGATGAATCGAGATCCCCCGTCCTAAAGTAATATAACCTGCAATAGTATCTCCATAAATCGGTTGGCAACAACCTGCCATATAATGTAATAAATTACTCACACCATCAATTACAACACATTGATTTCTATCATCTTTATTGTTAATGACTGGTCGACTGGCAACTTGGCGTAAAATATCCGCATCAACTTGTTCAGCACTGCTTTTACTATTTTTGTGCTGTAAACCATTAATAAGGTGTTGTAAACGAATATCTCCACTACCAATGCCAGCATATAGATCCTCAATATGCTTTAAATTATATCGAGATAGTGCAGATTTCTCTGCCTGTTTTAAATTTAACCCCAATGCGTTGAGCTCATTTTCAAACTGTTCTTTGCCAAGCGGAATATTTTTCTCGCGATCTAATTTTTTGAAAAATGCATTAATCCTACTGCGGGCTTTTGAAGTATGAGTAAAGCCCAAATTTGGATTAACCCAATCTCGGCTTGGATTAGGATCTTTTTGAGTGAGAATATCAACTTGATCCCCCATCTGTAATTGATAAGTAAAAGGTACAATCCGTCCTCCGACTTTTGCACCAATACAACGATGCCCAACTTGACTATGAATAGCATAAGCAAAATCAAGTGGTGTTGAACCTGTTGGTAGATCAATGACTTCACCTTTTGGTGTGAATACATAAACGCGATCATCAAAAATTTTAGCTCGGGCTTTCGCGAAAATATCATTAGAATCCATTATATCAGCTTGCCATGCCAATAATTTTCTAAGCCAAGCAATCTTTTCTTCGTAAGCAGTTTGCCCACCAACGATACCTTCTTTATATCTCCAATGAGCTGCTACTCCTAATTCTGCATCATTATGCATTTGTTGAGTACGAATTTGCACTTCAATAGGTTTATCGTCCTTGCCCAGCACTACAGTGTGGATAGATTGGTAACCATTTGGTTTCGGATTAGCGATGTAATCATCAAACTCTTTTGGCAAATGTTTGAAATGCGAATGAACAATACCAAGAGCGGCATAGCAATCTTCTAATTCTTGCACAATAATCCGTACTGCACGCAAATCATAAAGTTTATGAAATGCTAAATCTTTCTTTTGCATTTTTTTCCAAATACTGTAAATATGTTTTGGACGTCCATAAATTTCGAACTTTTGCAGATTTTCTTGCAGATAACTTTGTAAATCGCAAACAAAATCCTGAATATATCGTTCACGATCTAAACGGCGTTCATTAAGTAATTTAGCAATTTTATGATAACAATCTGGATTTAAGATACGAAAACAATAATCTTCCAATTCCCACTTTAATTGCCCTATCCCTAGACGATTTGCTAATGGTGCATAAATATTCGTGCATTCTTTAGCCGCACTCATCCATTCTTCATCAGTACGCACTTGAGCATCATCACGCAAAAAAATAATTCGTTCCGCAAGTTTAATGATAACTGTTCTAAAATCAGTCACCATCGCTAATAACATCCGACGAACATTATCTGCTTGAATACTATTGGAATTTATAGTATTGAGCATTCGAATATTATCCATCTCTGCGACACCTTTTAATAATTTGGCAATATCATTACCAAAATTTTCCTGAATTTCATTCAAATCAACATCGCTACTATCTGTCATTAAAATTGGGTAAAGCATCGCACTTACTAGACTTTCTTTATCCATATTCAAACTTTGCAAAATTTCGACCAATTCAGGTCCTGCTAAAAGGTAGTAAATAGGTGCTTTATCAAGTGATCTTGAAGTAAGTTTTTCACAAGCAAAATGCCAAGCCTTCTCTAAAGTTGCCGCCGTCTCAGCTGGAACTTTTAAGTTACTTATCCATTTTTTAAAATCAAAATTTTTTGTATTTAACAAATGCGTTCCGCGGATTGCGACCATAGAATTTTCCTATTTTATGGGTGAAAAGGCTGAGGTATTTTACGTCTTTTTGTCCAATTTTGGACAAAAATTTCTCAGTAGAGTTTTAATTTATTATGAGCTAAATAAGTTTGCGTAAAGAGTTCACGGCTCTTTAATGGTTTATTTCCTAAATAATTTTTTAATACTGTTCGCATAAAACGCTTAGCGGCTAAACGTACTCGAGCATCAGAGAAATCTCGCACTGAGAAGGCTTGTAATTCATATCCCCAAAACGACATATTATCCTTGGCAATTGAAGCTATAAAACCCTTTTCTGCACGATATTGATAAGTCATATTCGCATCAATAGGTTTTCCAGTTCCTACACAATGACAAAAGTCAATACCATAACCTAAATAGTCTAATAATTGAAACTCAAAAATGCGTAAACTTTCCTCTAATTTTTCAGGATATTGCGACAAAGTCGTTAAACAAGCTAAATAGTCTTGAAAAAGTGCAGGATAAGGAGTTTCTTTTTCTAAAAGTCGTATCAATAACTCATTTATATAGAATCCACTATAAAGTGCTTCATTCGGCAAAGGCAACGCAATTGAAATCGCCTCAGCACAGGTAAGCACTTTCAATGCCCCTTTCCCAGAGCAACGTATCAGCAACGGCGTAAACGGCTGTAAAACGCTTTTCCATGCCGAATTTTTCCTACGAGCCCCTTTAGCAAGCAAAGTTAAACGCCCCATTTCTTCACTAAAAATTTCTACTAACAAACTGCTTTCACTATAGAGCTTACGGTGTAAAACAAATGTACGTTGCCAGTTATTCATCGTCGTTTACCTATTAAGAATAAATTTTTTGATTTTGGGGGCGTGAGCTTTTTTATACTTTGTTGTTAATTCCATCAGTTTTCGCTAATAGTCACTCACTTTCTTGCTAACATAGAAGGATAAAAATTCTGTGGTGTAAATCAGCATTTTTAGTCTCTAAACACTAACTCAACTGCTTCAGCCCCTAACAATGCCATCAATGCATTTATTAACTTATCTTGTGGATTCACTGCCCATTGTACGCCAAATTTGATAAGAGCATTGCCTTGCGGACTGTGGTAATAAAGCTGAATGGGTAAGGTGCCACCACAATAAGGTTGAATAATGTCTTTTAATTGGTGTAATAAAGCTGGAGTGATTTTTTCTTGTGAGAGGCTTATTGCTAAATGATTAGCACGATTTACTCGAGCTTCTTCTAATGACATCACATCACGAACATTCATACGCAACGTTTGGCTAAATTCATCAAAACTAATTTGCCCTGTACAAACGATAATTTTATCTTTTGCAATTTTATCCAAATTTTTATCTAATGCTTCACCAAATAAAGTGATATCTAAATGACCAGAACGATCGTCAAGAGTAGCAATACCGATGCGATTACCTTTTTTGGTAGTCGCTACACGGAAATTTACCACTAATCCACAAGCAACATTCATCTGTCCACGACGGCTGGGAGTTAACTCTTTCAACCTTGCACTGCTGTAGTGTTCAAGCTCTGGTAAATAACGACTAATAGGATGTCCGCTAAGATAAAGCCCTAACGTTTCACGTTCTCCTTCTAAAATCTGATGTTCTGTCCATTTCGGCGTATTTGCATATTTAGTCTCAACATCTTCTGGTCTATCCGTCAATACACCAAACATATCACCTTGCCCAATATCTTCATCTTTAGCATGTTGATCCGCCGCTTTTAACGCATCTTCTAAGTTTTTTGCCAAAGCAGCACGATGTGGTCCAAGTTTATCAAAAGCTCCTGATTTAATAAGACTTTCAAAAGTACGGCGGTTAACGCGTTTTAAATCTACACGAGCACAAAGATCAAATAAATCTTTAAAGAAACCACTTTCTTTTCGCACTTTAACGATCGCTGCGATAGGAGCTTCGCCAACACCTTTTATTGCCCCGATTCCATAAACGATTTCATCTTTCTCATTAACTGTAAATTGATGTTTACTCGTATTAATATCAGGCGGCACAACAGTTAACCCCATGCGCAGGCATTCATCATAAAGCCCTACGATCTTATCGGTATTATCCATTTCAGAGGTCATTACTGCTGCCATAAATTCAGCTGGATAATGTGCTTTTAACCACAATGTTTGATAAGAAACTAGTGCATAAGCCGCAGAATGCGATTTATTAAAACCGTAACCTGCGAACTTTTCCACTAAGTCAAAAATTTTCATCGCTAATTCGCCGTCAATATTATTTTGTTCTGCTCCTGCTTTGAATACACTACGTTGTTTTGCCATCTCTTCTGGTTTTTTCTTGCCCATTGCACGACGTAAAAGATCTGCACCACCTAAAGTATAGCCTGCTAAAACTTGTGCAATCTGCATTACTTGTTCTTGATACAATATGATGCCATAAGTTGGTTCAAGAATAGGTTTTAGTGAAATATGTTGATACTCTGCATCAGGATAAGAAATCTCTTCTTTACCATGTTTGCGTCGAATAAAGTTATCCACCATTCCTGACTGCAAAGGACCTGGACGGAAAAGAGCAACTAATGCGATGATATCTTCAAAGCAGTCAGGGCGTAAACGTTTAATTAAATCCTTCATTCCACGAGATTCCAGTTGGAATACCGCTGTAGTTTCAGCTTTTAGCAATAACTCAAAAGCTTTGGGATCATTAAGTGGGATCTGATTAATGTTCACGGGCGGTTTATTCTGTGCGATGAGACGAGAGTTAATCATATCCAATGCCCACTTAATAATAGTTAAAGTGCGAAGTCCTAAAAAGTCAAATTTTACTAATCCTGCGTATTCAACATCATTTTTATCAAAGTGAGTAACAGGGTGTTTACCTTCGTTGTCGCAATAAAGAGGAGAGAAATCAGTAATTAAATGTGGAGCAATAACTACGCCACCAGCATGTTTCCCCGCATTGCGAGTAACGCCTTCTAATTGGCGAGCCATATCAATCAAAGCTTTAACTTCTTCATCACTTTCGTAAATTTCAAGTAATTTTGGCTCAGTTGCAAAAGCTTTTTCGAGAGTCATCCCTGGCTCTATTGGGATAAGTTTTGAAATACGATCCACAAAGCTATAAGCGTGTCCTAACACTCTTCCTACATCACGAATAACCGCTTTAGCCGCCATCGTTCCAAAAGTAATGATCTGTGAAACAGCACCACGACCATAAGTTTCAGCAACATGTTCAATCACTCGATCACGACCATCCATACAAAAATCCACATCAAAATCAGGCATAGATACTCGTTCTGGATTCAAAAAACGCTCGAACAGCAAATCAAATTCTAATGGATCCAAATCTGTAATTTTTAATGCATACGCTACTAACGAACCTGCGCCAGAACCTCGCCCAGGTCCTACAGGAATATCGTTATCTTTCGACCATTGAATAAATTCCATGACAATCAAAAAGTAGCCAGGGAAGCCCATTTGATTGATCACATCAAGCTCAACTGCTAAGCGTTCATCATATTCACCACGTTTAACTTGGCGTTCAACTTCATTAGGAAAAAGCATTTGTAGCCGCTCTTCTAACCCTGCTTTAGCCTTTTGGATCAAAAAATCTTCTGTCGTCATTTCACCCGTTGGGAATTGCGGTAAAAAATATTCCCCAAGATGCAAAGTCACATTACAACGTTCAGCAATTTTGACTGTGTTTTCTAATGCACTTGGGATATCCGCAAAAAGTTCGCACATCTCTGCTTCAGTTCGAAAATATTGCTGAGCAGTATAATTTTTAGGTCGTTTTGGGTCATCGAGAGTAAAACCATCGTGAATAGCGACTCGGATTTCGTGGGCGTCAAATTCACTCGCTTCTAAAAAACACACATCATTTACTGCGACTACAGGTAAGTGCTGTGTTTTCGCTAAAGTCAATGCTGCTTGGATGTAACTTTCTTCGTCAGTCTTACCCGTACGGCTTAAACTTAAATAAAAGCGATCAGCGAAATGAGTTTTATAGAAGGTGACTGCTTGCTCAAGCAATCCGTCCTCCACACGACTACGCAACAAGAGTTGCCCAATATCACCATTTTTTCCTCCCGATAAAATAATCACACCTTCTTGGTGTTCAATTAACCATTCTTGATCGATATAAGGAAAGTCGGTGTAACCACGCTGATAAGCTTTCGAGAGCAGCAATGTAATATTCTGATAGCCTACATTATTGTTAGCATACAATGTTAAATCAAAAAAGTTTTCACCAAGCAAATCACTTTTAACTTTAAAATCTGCTCCGATAATTGGTTTAATGCCTGTACTAAGACATTCACTATAAAATTTCACTAATCCACAGAAATTCATGAAATCCGTCAATCCTAAAGCGACCATTTTTTGTGCAGCAGCGTGTTTAACAAGAGGTTTTACTTTAGGCAACCCATCGATCATTGAGAAATCACTATGCACACGCAAATGCACAAAATGTGGAGCAATCATATTATTAAGATCCTTTTCAGTGTGGATTAGTAAAATATATAAAAGCGATCATTTTAACGGGATTTGTAAATATTTTACAGCATTAACTCTATTTGAACATTTAACTTAGATAAAACCTTAGCAAAAAATGCTAAACTTTCGTATCTATTGCTTAAATGAAAATAAAAGATGCTAAAAACTTCTCATTCTAAAACAAATCGTTTTTTTAAATTAAATCATAAAAAAAAGAAAACACTCTCAAAAGAAATACCTCTCCAAACTCAAATTATTTTATTTAATAAACCTTTTGATGTATTAACACAATTTAGTGATGAAAAGGGGCGGAAAACTTTAAAAGATTTTATTTCTATTCCAGCAGTTTACGCGACAGGGAGGCTTGATCGTGATAGTGAAGGATTACTGCTACTAACTAATAATGGTAAAATTCAACATCGCCTTACAAACCCTAAATTTAAATTAACTAAAACGTATTTTGTGCAAGTTGAAGGCGAAATATCGGAAGAAGCATTAACAGCTTTGCGACAAGGTGTCATTTTAAATGATGGCAAAACTTTACCTGCTAAAGTTGAAATAATCCCTCCTCCTTTCATACTTTGGGAACGAACCCCTCCTATTCGCAAACGTAAAAATATCCCTACTACTTGGCTAAGACTTGATATTACTGAAGGACGTAATCGCCAGATTAGACGAATGACAGCCCATGTAGGCAACCCCACATTAAGATTAATTAGATACAGCATAGGCGAAATGACATTAGATGGTATTCCAAACGGAAAATATAAAGTTTTAAATGATGAAGAAGTAAGAAAATTGATAGCGGATTTGGGCTTATAATAAGTTTTTTGTTTAGCTGATGAACGAGTATTTATCTTTATTTAAGTAAAGAAAAAACGCCCTAAAAAAAACAAGACTTAATAAATCACTTTTGCTCAATATGGTATATTTTATAAAAAATATTAAAAATTTCCTATTTTCCTCTTTACGCCTATGCTAGACTTAGCAGGTTTTTTGTCATATAAAAACGAAGTCTAAATTGAAAGGTAGCATAATGAAAAATATTGATATTAAAATTTTAGATAACCGTTTAGGGACAGAATTTCCTTTGCCTGCTTATGCAACATCAGGATCCGCAGGTTTAGATCTGCGAGCAATGGTAGAAGAAGATATCATTCTTCAACCACAAGAAACTCGTCTTATTCCAGCAGGATTTGCTATTTATATCAGTGATCCATCACTTTGTGCGACAATCTTGCCTCGTTCTGGTCTTGGTTCTAAACATGGCATAGTATTAGGCAATTTAGTTGGTTTAATTGATTCTGATTATCAAGGACCACTAATGATGCCTTTATGGAACCGTAGCAATGAACCCTTTAAAATTTCTGTTGGGGATCGTGTCGCCCAACTTGTTTTTCTCCCAATTATTCAAGCAAATTTTAATATTGTGGATGAATTTCAAGCAACTGACCGCGGTACAGGCGGTTTTGGACACTCAGGAAAAGCTTAACCCAAACGAGGGGAATAAAATTGCTCATTCCTTGGCAAAGTTTAAAAGAAGATACACTCATTAATCTAGTTGAAAGTTTTATTCTCAGGGAAGGGACGGATTATGGTTTGGAAGAATTTTCTTTGAGCGAAAAAAGAGAAAATTTATTACAACAAATCAAACAAGGGAAGGCAGTTATTTTCTGGTCTGAACTGCATCAAACTTTTGACATAAAACCGCATACTTATCTCGATAAATAGGACGCCTTATGTCGAATATCTACGTAAAATCAATATTTCCAAATGTCGAACAAATAGCACAGACAGACATGAAAGAAAATATGAGATCTCTTGACCCAACACTTGATTGGTTTCTTTCTCATTGTCATATTCGTAAATACGCTGAAAAAAGTACACTAATTTATGCAGGCGAAAAAGCAGATACACTTTATTATGTCATCCACGGTACTGTCGTTGTAATGATAAAAGATGAAGAGGGAAAAGAAATGATCCTTTCTTATCTTAGCGATAATGAGTTTTTTGGAGAGGCAGGGCTTTTTGATAAAGATGCTATACGTACTGCTTGTGTCAAAGCACGCACATCTTGCCAGATTGCAGAGATCTCTTATCGCAAATTCTTACAACTTATCAACATCAACCCCCAAATTTTGATGCTTCTGACTAAACAGCTTTCTCATCGTCTTCACAACACTTCAAAACAAGCGAGTAATCTTGCTTTTCTAGATGTGACTGGTCGTATTGCTCAAACTTTATTAAATCTTGCTAAAATGCCAGATGCCCTCACACATCCCGACGGTATGCAAATTAAGATCACTCGTCAAGAAATTGGACAAATGGTAGGTTGTTCACGAGAAACTGTCGGCAGAGTTTTAAAAATGTTGGAAAAAGATAACCTTATATCTGCTCATGGAAAAACAATTGTTATCCGTGGTACAAGATGAATTTAACTATAAGAATTTAAATCCTCCCAATAATAACACCTAAACATTTTTAATTTGAGAATCCTTTTTTCTTTTAGGAAATACTATCAAGAAAACTATTGCCACTATATGAAATACTATATTCATCATATAGTGGCTTTTGCTATATTTTGTCATTACATTGAAACTTAGTCACTATCTATCCCTATCTTCTTACGTTTTCCTGTTAATTTCTTATTGCAGTAATACAATGTGATAAAGTAAATAACATATAATATCTTTAATAGAGATCAATTGAAAAAATGCAAATGTTCTTTTTATTATCGCAAACAAGATCTGTATAACCATTTTCTATTTCAGCAAAATAGAATAACATTCGAAATATTTAGTAGATTACAAAGTTGTTCATAACATAAATAATAAAGGTTATTTTATAACTCTTTTTAGATTAAAACCTATCTCATTATTATTGAATTGTAAATTCATATTATAAAGAGAAGCAAATTTAACTATTTCGTTTAGTGGATTAATATATTTCCCCTTTTTATATAATTCTACGATTTCATTTTCGCTTTATCCTATCACCTCTTCAATCGTAGTTTTCTTTTAAATATTGTTTAAAATCCATACTCTGTATTTTTTAATCACTATATGCATTTGTTCCTTCTGTTGATATTTTGCAATTGGGATACCTTTCTATAAGTTCACTCGTTGCAACATGTACTGTATAAACATCTATATTGTCCATACTTCCACTTCTTTCTTCCAATGCTTTATTTACGGCATCATATTCTGCACAGTTATTAAGGAGGCGATTCCTCACGACTTTCTTTCGTTTTATTGCTTCAACGAAGTTGAAGTATTCAAGCTAATTAGATGAAATTTATTAGTTTAGAGCAATAATCCTAACAAAAATATAAAAGTTTTTAATTTAAAAAACGCCATTTGCAAAATGGATACTCTTTTTCTAAATGAATCACTTAAAAGGAACGATAATACGCCTTAATTTTCAGAAATTTTTTCAAATTCAAGAAAATATTTTTGAAAATCAAGGCGTCAATCATAATGTTCTTATCGATTTAACTGCATTAAAATGAGATCAACGATATCGCGTCCAAGTTGCTTTTTAGTAGTCAAATGTAGCGGTTTTTCAAAGATCTCCTGTCCTATTTTCCAAAAAATATGTAACGCATTTTGTTCTTGATTAAATCCCTTCCCTTCTGATACATCATTTGCACAAATCATATCTAAATTTTTACGCAACAGTTTTTCTTTGGCATAGGCTACTACATTCTGCGTTTCTGCAGCAAAGCCGACAACAAAAGGGCGATTTTTTGTCATTGCAGCAATAGTCGTCACAATATCAGGATTTCTGACTAATTTTAACGTCATTGTCTCCTTAGAAACCATAGGATTTTTTTTCATTTTCTGAGGGCTAACTTGTGCAGGTCTAAAGTCTGCTACAGCTGCACATGCGATAAAAATATTGTGTCGTGCAACTTCAGTTTGGACAACGTTTAGCATATCGTTCGCACTGATAATGTCAATTCGCTTAACTCCCATCGGTGTGGTCAAATTCACTGCACCTGCAACAACTGTCACTGTTGCCCCACGTTGAGCAAAATTTTCAGCTAAAGCAAAACCCATTTTCCCAGAACTATGATTAGTCAAAAACCGCACAGGATCTAAGGCTTCTTGAGTTGCCCCTGCAGTGATTAACACACTCAATCCTACACAATCTTGAGGAGTAAACAAGTTATTAATAGCGAACAAAATCTCAGTAGGCTCACTCATTCGTCCTGCACCAATATCACCACATGCTTGCTCCCCCGTATTGGGTCCAACACATTGCACACCACGAGCTTGCAAAGCTTGGAGATTATCTTGAGTAATAGTTTGATAATACATCTGCTGATTCATCGCAGGTGCAATTAAAATCGGTGCTGCTGTTGCAAGGCAAAGAGTAGAAAGCAAATCATTTGCCATTCCTACACGAATACGAGCAATAAAATCCGCTGTTGCAGGGGCAATTACCACCGCATCTGCCCATTTAGCTAACTCAATATGTCCCATTGCTAATTCTGCATTAGAGTCTAATAAGCTTTCAGCAATTTGATTCCCTGAGATAGCTTGTAAAGTTAAGGGTGTAATAAAGGCTTTAGCAGCTTCTGTCATTACTACTCGCACATTTGCTTGTGATTTTCTTAGAAGTCTAATCAAATCAATCGTTTTATACGCAGCAATCCCTGCGGTTATACCAATAATAATATTTTTATTTTGCAAATTTTTCATTTTATTCGCCTGCTGATAAAGTTCAAACTTCACTCAGTGTATTTTACTGAAAATAAGAGGGATAAAAAATTCTCTTTTGTGATGAATATCGAAAAATGCCCATTTTATTCTGTGTAATAACCGTTCATTCACTAAACTATTTAAATAAAATAAAAAGGAATTTTTATGATCACTCCTCTTATGCCACGTGAAAAGCTCTTAGTACTGGGAGCGAAAGCACTAACTGATGAAGAATTGCTCGCTATTTTTCTACGCACAGGGATAAAAAATTGCCCTGTAATGCAACTTGCTACCAATGTATTAGCTGAATTTGGTTCGTTACGAGAATTAATTCGAGCTGACAAAAAAACATTTTGCCAGATCAAAGGGTTAGGCGTAACACAATTTATCCAACTTCAAGCTACGACTGAAATGACAAAGCGTTATTTAGCACAAGAAATAAAAAATCAGCACGTTTTTAATGAAGCAAAAGTCGCTCGCTTATATTTGCAAACTGAGCTTTCACATCAAGAACGTGAAATATTTTTTGTACTGTTTCTCGATAATCAACACTGTTTAATTAAAAGCGAAGAAATGTTTTTAGGTACGGTAAATAGTGCGATGGTCTATCCTCGAGAAATCATTAAATCTGCGTTATATTGCAACGCTTGTGCTTTAATTCTGGCACATAATCATCCTTCAGGCGAAGTCACACCAAGCGAAGCAGATCGTAATATTACGAAAGACATTCAAAATGCTGCCAAATTGATGGATATTCGAGTGTTGGATCATTTTATTATTGGCAAAGGCAATTATTTCTCTTTTGCTGAGAATGGCTATATCTAGCAAAACAAATAATTTCGACTGTATTCTTTTTGTGCTTGATAAAATAACATAGAACTCGTATAATTGCCGACCTTTAATATTGAATGGGTCGATATTCGACCTGACGAGGTCGGCTAGGTTTACTCTTTAATTAGTTCACCTTGTTAATCGAACCCAAGCTCGAGCTTAATCTATTATCGGAGAAGAATATGTCTAGAGTCTGTCAAGTAACAGGCAAGCGTCCAGTAACGGGTAACAACCGTTCACACGCTTTGAATGCGACTCGTCGTCGCTTTTTACCAAACCTTCACACTCACCGTTTCTGGGTTGAAAGTGAAAACCGTTTCGTAACTTTACGCTTAACAGCGAAAGGTATGCGTATTATTGACAAAAAAGGTATTGATGCAGTTTTAGCTGACATCCGTGCCCGTGGCGAGAAGATCTAAGGAGCTAAAAAATGGCAGCTAAAGGTGCTCGTGATAAAATTCGTTTAGTATCAAGTGCTAACACTGGTCACTTCTATACAACAACTAAAAACAAACGCAATATGCCAGGCAAAATGGAAATCAAAAAATTTGATCCAACTATTCGCCAACATGTCATCTACAAAGAAGCAAAAATCAAATAATTGTTTTAAAATAAAACCCGAATTTCTTCGGGTTTTTCTATTTCAAAAGGTGATTAAATCTTTTAATTTTCAAAAAAATCTCTATACTCTTCTCTAAATTTTAATATCTGAAGGAGTTTATTATGAAAAAAGCATTATCAACAATAGCAGTTGCATCTCTTATTTTAACAGGTTGTGTTACTCCAGGTGAGTATAATCGAGCAGATGTTTATGACACGAACCAAGTTAATAAAGCACAAAAACCCAAAATTGTACAAATTGTTGCCGTCTCTCCTGTAAGAATTAAAGCCTCTAACAGAGAGAACCGTGAAACGACAATGAAAATAGCTGCCATCACAGGTGCTGTCGTTGGTGGTATTATCGGACACAATTCGGGTCATACTGGTTTGGGAGCAGGTGTTGGTGCTGCTGCAGGTGCTTTAGGTGGTTCCATTGCTAAACGTGATGTTTTAACAGACGGTGTAACTATAACTTATAAACTAAATAATCAAGTCTATTCATCAACTCAAGTTGGTCGACGTTGTGAGTTTGCTCTTGGTGAAGCGATCATGATCTTAACTAGCAAAGATGAAACTCGTATTCAACCAAATGCGACTTGCCCGACTAAATAACTCATTTTGAGTAAGGAGTCTTTATGAAAAAAAATATTTTTACGAATTACGTAAATGTTTTGAGTCTTGTTTTAATGAGTTCTTCTGTATTTGCTAATCAAGATCTTTTTGCTTTGAAAAAAGCTTTACAAGAAGAGAAGACTATACAAACTCAAAATAATCATAAGGCTGAACAAGCTCGCAAGCGTTACATAAGTACTAATGAAGTAGAAGCAATAATGCTAGAAGCAGAAGCTGATGTTCGCAAATCTGAAGCAAATCTTATTAAATCTGTTAATCGCCCTGTACAGATTCAAGCGAACTGGACAGATGAAATTGCTAAATAATTCAAATTTCAAGCCATTAAGTTCTCCTTAATGGCTTTTTTTTCACGGAACACACTATGCCTGAACTTCCTGAAGTCGAAACGACTAAACGTGGTATTTCTCCTTTCTTACTCAACCAAAAAATCAAAAAAATCATTGTCCGCCAACCCAAATTACGCTGGCAAATTCCTGAAATTTTTTCCAAATTACATAACATCAGCATCACAGGACTCTCACGACGAGCAAAATACTTGATTATTCATACTGAGCAGGGTGATATTATCGGGCATCTCGGCATGTCAGGCTCATTACAAATCATTGACAAAGTTCTCTTTGCAGGCAAACACGATCACCTTGATATTGTTTTAGATAATGGCAAAGTACTCCGCTATAACGATCCACGTCGTTTTGGAGCTTGGCTATGGGCAGAGCGGGCAGAAAATTTAGCGATTTTACAAAAGCTTGGAGTTGAGCCTTTAAGCGACGAATTTAATGCCGAATATCTCTTCTCCCAAACTAGAAAGCGAACAATCCCTATCAAGAGCTTGATAATGCACAACTCCATAGTTGTTGGTATAGGTAATATTTATGCAAATGAAAGTTTATTCTTATGCAAAATAAACCCTTTGCTTCCTGCTAATACCCTTAGCTTAGAGCAATGCCAAACTTTGACTAACACTATTAAGACTATCCTTCAAAAAGCCATTGTACAAGGTGGTACTACACTTAAAGATTTTAAACAACCTGATGGCAAACTTGGTTACTTTGCTCAAGAATTATTAATTTACGGCAAAAAAGGTAAACCCTGCCCAGAATGTGGCACTTTAATTGCAAACGTGATGATTGGACAGCGGAACAGCTTCTTTTGCCCTCGATGCCAAGCAGTTTGATCTCAACATCACGCAGTAAAATTCAGAAAATCTTTTCCATTTTCATCATTTAAAACGTATTCATCCAGATTCTCTGTTGATTTCCTTCCCAAAAAGAAGGGAGAGAAAGCCAATAGAAATGTATTTTCAAGTGACTTTTTTGTACGTGTAAAAAAGTAACACTACGCTCAATACTCCACAAAATATCAAGCCTTTTCAACAAACTTATGCTACAATTTCAACGATTTTTTGTGTAAACGACAGAGGGCTTTATGTCAGATAACAAAACAGCACAACCAGATGATTACAGCGCAGAAAGTATCCGCGTTTTAAAAGGTTTAGAAGCGGTGCGAACTCGTCCTGGAATGTACATTGGTGATACTGACGATGGTACAGGATTGCACCATATGGTGTTTGAAGTAGTCGATAATGCGATTGACGAGGCGTTAGCAGGCTTTTGTTCTGACATTGTAGTAACTATTCATAAAGATAATTCCGTTTCAGTTAAAGATAACGGACGCGGTATTCCCGTGGATATTCACCCTGAAGAAGGCATCAGTGCAGCAGAAGTAATTATGACAGTGTTGCACGCAGGCGGTAAGTTTGACGCAAATTCCTACAAGGTTTCAGGGGGATTGCACGGTGTGGGCGTCTCTGTAGTGAATGCATTGTCAGACAAGCTCCAATTACGGATCCAACGCCAAGGCAAGCTACACGAACAAATCTATCATTTAGGTGAGCCTGAAGCACCATTGAAAGTAATCGGTGAAACAGATAGTACAGGAACAGAAGTACGTTTCTGGCCAAGCCCTACTATTTTCGCCCAAACAGTATTTGAATTTAATATCCTCAAAAAACGTTTGCGTGAATTGTCATTTTTAAATTCTGGCGTCTCCATTCGTTTAATTGATGAACGTGATGAATTAGAAGAACATTTTCATTATAAAGGAGGGATCCAAGCTTTTGTTGAATATCTCAATCAAAATAAAAACCCTATCCATAACAAACCTTTCTACATTGCCACTGAAAAAGACGGCATCGGCATTGAAGTCGCTTTGCAGTGGAACGATGGTTACCAAGAAAATGTGTACTGCTTTACGAATAACATTCCGCAACGAGATGGCGGGACGCATCTTTCTGGCTTTCGCGGTGCGTTAACTCGTGTACTTAACAAATACGCCGAAGATAATGCCAATAAAAAAGACAAAAAAACGGTCACCACACAAGGCGATGATGCTCGTGAAGGTTTAGTCGCTGTCATTTCAGTAAAAGTGCCAGATCCTAAATTCTCCTCACAAACTAAAGACAAGCTAGTTTCCTCTGAAGTAAAAACCGTAGTTGAATCCGTGATGAACGAACGTTTGCAAGAATATTTGGACGAAAATCCTGCCGACGCCAAGATTATCGTCGCCAAAATTCTTGATGCGGCACGTGCCAGAGAAGCGGCTCGAAAAGCACGTGAAATGACACGTCGCAAAGGAGCATTGGACATCGCTGGATTACCTGGTAAGCTTGCCGATTGCCAAGAACGCGACCCTGCCCTTTCTGAACTTTATCTCGTAGAAGGGGACTCCGCAGGAGGATCTGCCAAACAAGGACGAAATCGTAAAAACCAAGCAATTTTGCCACTTAAAGGGAAAATATTAAATGTTGAAAAAGCTCGCTTCGACAAAATGCTATCCTCTCAAGAGGTCGGCACACTCATCACAGCATTGGGGTGTGGCATCGGACGTGATGAATATAATCCCGATAAACTTCGCTATCATAGTATTGTGATCATGACCGATGCGGATGTCGATGGTTCTCACATTCGCACGCTTTTGCTGACTTTTTTCTATCGCCAAATGCCTGAACTCATTGAACGTGGTTATGTTTACATCGCCCAACCACCACTTTACAAAGTGAAAAAGGGCAAAAATGAGCTTTATATCAAAGATGATGAAGCGATGGCACAATATGAATTAAATTTGGCATTGGATGGTGCAAGCCTTGCTGTCAATGAAAACGCACCACCTATGAGTGGTGAGGCATTGGAGAAATTATTGCGCGAATATTATCAAGTCAAAAAATTGATTCAGCGTTACAGCCGTCATTATCCAAGTTATTTGTTAGAAAGCTTGATTTACCAACCCATGCTGACGCCAGAAATATTGGAAAAAAATGCTGAAAATTGGGGCGTGAATTTTGTGGCAGTCTTAAATCAAAATGAGAAAGCAGGCAATCAATATCGCGTTGAAATTCGTGAAAATCATTCGCGAAATGAAATTGTGATCATTATGCGTCAACACGGTATTGAGCAACATTTTGTGTTCGATCTTGATTTCATACAAAGCAATGAATATAACCAAATCATACAATTAGGTAACCAGTTGCAAGGATTGTTGCAAGAAGGTGCTTATGTCGCACGTGATGAACGTCGTCAAAATGTCACCAATTTCGAAGAGGCTGTCGCTTGGTTAATGAAAGAATCTCGCCGTGGATTAACTATTCAACGCTATAAAGGGTTAGGAGAAATGAACCCACAACAACTTTGGGAAACAACAATGGATCCAAATTCAAGAACAATGCTAAAAGTATCAATAAAAGACGCAGTCGAAGCGGATCAACTCTTCACCACTTTAATGGGTGATGAAGTCGAGCCACGCCGTGATTTCATCGAAAGTAACGCTTTACGAGCGAATTTGGATATTTAACTAACTGTGCCTATCAAGAATAAAAGGTAGGCTTTTGCTTATTTCTTTACGATTATGATCAATATTAAACAACAGCAAGTTTCAATATTTTTATCCTTATTAATTGGGAGCTTTTTTGTTTTCCCACTTTTTTATAAAACGAGTTACCATTTAATTTCTGCTGTTTTAGCATTATTTGGGCTTATCTTTTTAATACAAGACATCAAACAACATCGCAAGCAACATTCCCCTCTTAAAATAGACAACCCTACTTTAATTTTAATCGTTGCTTTTGTAAGCTATCTAATCATCCCTTGCATTTCTATGCTAGAGCATCATGCACCTTTATCTTGGCTTGATGCACCAAGTAAAGCTGTTTTGCTGTTACCTATTTTGGCGATTTTTAGATATGTGAAGATTAAGCTTAATTATCTAGCAAGTATCTTCCTCTTTGCCTGTTTTGTGTTGGGGACGGGAGCAATCATTCAAAAATTTATCCTAGGCTGGAATGATCCTTTTATAAAATATAACCGCATAATAGCGGGCAATATTACAATGGCAACAGCTATTCTGGCATTGACTTTAGCGATCTACTTTCATCGGATCAAAAACCACCGCCTGACACTCATTAGTAGTTTGGCTTTTATATCAGTGTTTATAGCAAGTTTACTATGTATGAATCGTGGAGCATTGGTAGGATTTATCTTTGGTTTTTTAGCAATACTTTGGTTAAATCGAGATATGCTATCTAAAAAGTTAATCGTTTTTTTTACAATCATGACGATTATTTGTACGATAGCAGCTTATCAAGCTACCCCTGAGCGTTGGGCTATTGTGAAACAAGAAATCAGCCAATGTTTAAATGAAAATAAGTGCGACACGAGCATTGGTTTACGTCTACAATTTTACAAAAGTTCACTTAAAGGTTTCCAAGAAAAACCTATTTTAGGTTGGGGGAAGCTTGGCACTAACATTATCCATAAGAAGCACGCATCTGAAGGCTATGTTTCATCCGCTGTTGCAAGCAGACATTATCCACACGCTCATAATATCTTCTTTGAATTTCTCACTCGCTATGGCATTCTCGGTGTACTTTCACTTTTAAGCATTTTCTGTGCCCCTATTTGGCTCTACTACAAAAATATTCAACAGATGCCAAATAATCACCTTTCTCAAATTTTTGGCATAATGGGGATAAGCTTTGTCCTTACTATCATCGGTTGTGGATTAACTGATGTTTTAATGATTCATCGTATCGGCAATATGTTCTACTTTACGGTAGTTATTTTATTAGTTGGTTTGCAACAAATGACAAGCAATGAAAGAATAAATTATGCTTTCCACTCGTAAAAATAATGGCACTTCATCATTTTTACTAAAACATTTTTTAAATGCGCCTTAATGAGAAAAGCAGATCAATGGTTTTTGAAAAAATACCTCCTTTGAGAAATTTTAACCAACTGATTATAATAGGCTATCTATCATTTACACAACTTGAACAATCATTATGTACTTTTCAAAAATGCATGGGTTAGGCAATGATTTTATGGTGGTAGACGCAATAACGCAAAATGTCTATTTCACACCAGAAACTGTGCGACGTCTTGCTTCTCGCCACTTAGGCATTGGTTTTGATCAATTATTGTTAGTTGAGCCTCCCTACAATCCAGAGTTAGATTTCCATTATCGTATATTTAATGCTGATGGTAGCGAAGTAGCAATGTGTGGTAACGGTGCACGTTGTTTTGCTCGCTTTGTGCATTTAAAACATTTAACGCATAAAAAAGAGATTTTAGTCAGTACTGCAAAAGGCAAATTAGCATTGCAATTGTTAGATAATGAATGTGTTCGAGTAAATATGGGAAGTCCTATCTGGCAGCCCAATAAGATCCCATTTCACGCCAATAAATTCGAGAAAAATTATCTTCTTTTGACTGATATCAAAACAGTGCTTTGTGGTGTGGTGTCGATGGGCAATCCGCATTGCATAGTACAAGTCGAAGCATTGGATAAAATGGATATCGCTCCGCTTGGACATTTACTCGAAAGACACGAACGTTTCCCAGAAAGAACTAATGTCGGTTTTATGCAAATACTTAACTCACAACACATTAAATTGCGTGTTTATGAACGAGGCTGTGGCGAAACGCAGGCTTGTGGGAGTGGTGCTTGTGCAGCAGTTGCTGTCGGCATTATGCAAGGCATATTAGCATCTAAAGTCAAAGTCGATCTACAAGGAGGGAGTTTAGAGATCGAGTGGCAAGGTGGAGATAATCCCCTTTATATGACAGGAGAAGCTGTGCACGTTTATGATGGAATAATTCAGCTATGAGCGATATGCAACAATGGCTTGAAAAATATGATGCTTACCTTCGCATTGAATGTCAATTAAGTGTAGTGACGCGTCAAAATTATCAGCGTCAATTGCGAGCAATTCAAACACTTTTCCAAGCAAACGGCGTGAATTCTTGGCAAGAAGTGACGCCGAGTCATATTCGCTTTATGCTTGGAAAAAGTAAAAAATCAGGGCTTCACGCCCGTAGCCTCGCCCTTCGCCTTTCAGCATTACGTAGTTTTTTTACTTACCTTATTCAGCAAGCCATATTGACTGCTAATCCTGCTATTGGGATTTCCCCTCCTAAATTACCAAAGCATCTGCCTAAGCATTTAGATAATGAGCAAATCCAATGCCTTCTTGCGAATGACAGTGAAAATAAGTTTGATGTACGGGATCGCACAATGATCGAGCTGATGTATAGTTCAGGTTTACGTTTATCCGAACTACGTAATCTTAACCTTGCAGATATCCAATGGGACGATCAAGAATTACGTATTTTAGGGAAAGGGAATAAAGAACGCATTGTACCATTTGGAAACTATGCCAAAGTAGCACTGGCAAAATGGCTCACTGTTCGCCAAGAATTTACACCTCAAGATGATGCCGTTTTTGTCAATAAAAATGGTTCTCGCTTAAGCCAGCGTGCTATTGAACAACGGATGGAAAGATGGGCAAAATATCAAGGATTAGCAACCCACTTAAATCCTCATAAGCTGCGTCATTCTTTCGCAACACATTTATTGGAAAATAGTGCTGATTTACGTGGCGTACAAGAGTTATTAGGGCACAGTAACCTTTCGACGACACAAATTTATACGCATTTAAATTTCCAACACCTCGTTGCAACTTATGATAAAGCCCATCCTCGCGCTTATCGTAAACGACGTTAAATCTTGTGTATCTAACTTAAACTAAGCAATCTGTCATGATCAAACTCGTTTTTAACTAAATTTGACGAAATCACATAGTTGCTCTCCTGCTTTTTTAAAAGCACACAGAAATTATGTTAAGAAAACAATCAAGCAAAAAAAATCCCCAAGCCATATGGGGATTTTTGTTATTATTTCGTTTAACTTAGCTTAGAAGTATACACGTAAACCGACATAACCTTTGTGGTCAGCTTTAGCATTATCTGCGTTCGCTTTGTCGTAGTCATATTCAATATAAGTTAATACGTTCTTATTAACTTTATAATGTGAACCTACACTAAAACCATTGATGGAGAGATCTCCAGTTATATCAGGATCAGTATATCTGAAGTGATGATAAGCAGCATAAATATCCATTGGATCAGTTAATTGATAAGTTGCTGCGATTTGGAATGCTTTTGCCTTATTAGCAAAAACAAGACTATTTAAATTTCCATTATCGTTATAGCCAACAAATGCACCAATTTGATTATCTTTGTATTTAGCTTGTGCATAGTCTACAGCTAAACCAACGTTATAGAATTTAACTGCTGCAGCAAGCCCCCAGACGTGTTTTGATTGTGTATCACCAGAATTAACACCAGGAATTCCTTCAAGGTGTTCTTTTTGATTTGCATACAAAGCATGTCCAGTTACACTCATATTATCAGTGATTTTGTTATCGTAAGTTAACATTGCTTGCCATTGGTTAGCATTACGGTAAGGCATATTACTCATTTCTTTAGTTGACTTATCATCAAAAACGTAGCTTCCTTGTAAGCCGAAACCTAAGAAGTTTGCAGAACTGAAACTAATCACTTTGTTGCTACTTGTAGTTAAACCTACAGCATTATGTACATGAACAAATTGTTCTGTAGGATCAGCAAGTTTAAAGCCGTCGCCTGCAGTTACACTTCTACCGAAAGTTAATTTACCTACTGCATTAGATTTCAACCCTGCGTAAGCATATTTGGTTATAATGTCAGAACCAAAGGTTGAAGTATCTCCGTTTGTTACGCCTGGACGAAATTCAACTTGACCGATAGCAGATAAATCATCTGTTAAACCTTGGCTGAATTGGAAGCCAATACGTGAACCATCATTTTGCAAATCAAATCTTTGACCTGTTTGTTTAGTTAACACAACACGAACAGAACCGTACACATCTAATTTTGTACCATCTTGTTCATACACAGTGGCTGCATTTGCAGTTGCTACAGTAGAAGCAGCAACAGTTAAAGCAATGAGAGTTTTTTTCATGATAAATACCTTCATTCTGTTTAGAAGTTTATTCGTTTGCAAAAAAACTTAATTTTTTGCAAACGCCCTTACTTGAGATACCGATCTCTTGTAATTCAAGCAGGTACATTTTATTGATAGAATAATTTTTGTCAAGATAGGGAACTTTTTAAACAAATGTTAAAACCATTACAAAACAATGAGCTATATTTTTTCATCAATTAATTATTTTCAATAAATTGTGATCTAACTCACATTATTACATCTGAAATTACAATGTTTATTCCATTTTTGCATACATAACTAAGCGTTTGGGCATAATTATATCATTGTCAATCTCGGCTATGCCTAAAAAATAATTATCTGATGTAAATAAACGGACTTGACCATTTAAATTTTGTGAATTTTCGAATTTCACACGTTGTCCAAATTGAATCGCATGAGTTTGCTCAGCAGTCAAATGCAATGGTGCTAAGTGTGCTATACAACTATCTATTGGTAAAAGTAAAGCATCTAATTCACTAAAATCCTCAGCAGGTAACTTTGCTTTCATAGCTTCAAGCTTTGCAAGTGTCAGCATTTGTGTTGGTTTAAAATCTGCAACAGCAAGGCGTCTTAACATTGTTACATGAGCACCACAACCTAAGTGTTCGCCTAAGTCATCAATTAATGTACGAATATAGGTGCCTTTTGAACAATGTATTTCAAGCGTTAAGAATGGCGATTGCCAGTCAATAAATTTCAATTCAAAAATTGTAATCGGACGTCCTTCTCGTTCGATTTGTATACCTTGGCGGGCATATTCATATAACGGCTTACCTTGGTATTTCAAAGCAGAAAACATTGTTGGGACTTGCAAAAGTTCCCCTCGAAAATAAGGTAATGTGGAATGAATTGCATTCAAGTCACAATTTACTGGGCGAATTTGTACGATTTTACCATCAGCATCTGAAGTGTCAGTTCGCTCTCCGAGTTTGGCTGTAACTAAATAGCGTTTATCCGCTTTAAGCATCGCTTGAGCAAATTTAGTCGCTTCCCCTAGACAAATCGGCAGCATTCCTGTTGCTAACGGATCCAAGGCACCTGTATGCCCTGCTTTCTTGGCATTAAACAAGTGTTTCACCCGTTGCATAATCGCATTTGAACTCATGCCTTGTGCTTTATCCAGCAAAAAAACGCCGTGGATATCCCGCCCCTTTTTAGTACGTGCCATTATTTTGCATTGTCCTGATAATTTATTTCATCAACTTGCATACGTTCTTTATCTGCTTTAATAACGTCCGAAACTAAATTCGACATTCGCATCGCTTCAACTAAAGTATTGTCGTAAATAAAACGAATTTCAGGCACAATTCGAAGTCGCATAGCTTTACCTACAAGGCTTCGCACGTAAGGAGCGGCTTTTTCTAAACCTTGCATCGCTTGATGGATATTTTCTTGATTATTATCAAATAAAAAAGTAACAAACACTTTCGCATAAGCTAAATCACGACTTACTTCTACTTCTGAAACTGTCACCATTCCGATACGAGGATCTTTAATTTCTCGTTGCAGAATGACAGCGATTTCTTTTTGTAATTCTTGTGCAACGCGATCAGCACGTTTAAATTCTCGAGCCATTTTTTATTTTCCTTTTTTAAATTACGCCCTCAAAATCAAGAAAATTTTCCCGATTTTGAGGACGTGTTCTTAAGCCGCTTTCTTGCAAGCAACAAGAAAGTAACTCATTTGTCGGGCAAAATCGAATAACCCATGACGGAGAAAAGAAAGAAAAAATCCTTTAAATTGAACGTTTGACTTCAACAACTTCAAATACTTCAATTTGGTCTCCGATTTTAACGTCGTTATAATTTTTAACGCCAATACCACATTCCATATTGCTACGGACTTCATTAACATCATCTTTGAAACGACGTAGTGATTCAAGTTCACCTTCAAAAATCACCACATTGTCACGTAAAACTCGGATCGGGTTATTGCGTTTGATAATACCTTCAGTCACCATACAACCTGCGATTGCTCCAAATTTAGGGTGTTTGAAAACATCACGGACTTCGGCAAGCCCAATAATTTCCTGTTTAAATTCAGGAGCAAGCATACCGCTCATCGCCGCTTTCAGTTCGTTGAGAAGTTCGTAAATAATTGAATAATAACGCAAATCAATATTTTCATTTTCAATCACTTTGCGTGCAGTCGCATCTGCACGGACGTTGAAGCCTAAGATAATCGCATTGGATGCCGCCGCTAAAGTAGCATCAGTTTCAGTAATACCTCCGACGCCTGATCCTACAACTCTAACTTTGACTTCGTCAGTTGAAAGTTCATTGACAGCTTGACAAATCGCTTCAACAGAGCCTTGAACATCTGCTTTGACAATAACATTAAGTTCTGCAACATCGCCATCTGTCATATTATTGAACATATTTTCAAGCTTGGCTTTTTGTTGACGAGCAAGTTTAATTTCACGGAATTTACCTTGGCGATAAAGTGCAACTTCACGTGCTTTTTTCTCGTCACGCACTACTGTTGCTTCATCACCTGCTGCTGGAACACCTGAAAGTCCTAGCACTTCAACAGGGATTGATGGAGCAGCAGCATTGATGTTTTTACCATTTTCATCTCGCATTGCTCTCACTTTGCCATATTCAAAGCCACAAAGGACAATATCACCTTTATGTAAAGTGCCTGATTGTACAAGAATTGTAGCAACAGGACCGCGTCCTTTATCAAGGTAAGATTCAATAACAACGCCACTTGCCATGCCGTCTTTGATAGCAGTGAGTTCTAATACTTCAGACTGCAACAAAATGGCGTCAAGAAGGTCGTCTACACCAATACCTTTTTTGGCAGATACAGGAACAAATTGCACATCACCACCAAATTTTTCACTAATAACTTCATATTGCAATAATTCTTGCTCAACACGATCAGGATTCGCTTCAGGTTTATCAATTTTATTCACTGCTACTACGATCGGTACTTCTGCAGCACGAGCGTGCTGAATAGCTTCGATAGTTTGTGGCATAACACCATCATCTGCAGCAACAACTAACACTACAATATCAGTCGATTTTGCACCACGAGCCCGCATGGAAGTAAAAGCGGCATGTCCTGGCGTATCAAGAAAAGTGATCATTTTTCCTTTAGTTTCAACGTGGTAAGCACCGATATGTTGCGTAATTCCTCCTGCTTCGCCCATTGCTACTTTCGCTTTACGAATATAATCAAGAAGTGACGTTTTACCGTGATCGACGTGCCCCATAATAGTAACGACAGGTGCACGAGTCACTTTTTCTGCGATTAAATCACGATCACCAAGTAAGGCTTCCTCAAGTTCATTTTCTTTACGTAAGACTACTTTATGTCCCATTTCTTCAGCGACAAGTTGTGCTGTTTCTTGGTCTAATACTTGGTTTATCGTAACCATTTCACCCATTTTCATCATCATTTTAATGATTTCTGTGGCTTTTACTGCCATTTTATCCGCTAGATCTTTTACAGAAATTGTTTCACCGATTTCGATATCGCGATTAACAGGGGAAGCGGGTTTAGTAAATTCTTGTTGTAATGTACTACTACGTTTTGCATTTTTCCCTTTTAACTTTGTTTCTTTCTGACGACGATCTGATTGGCGATCACGTTTGCCATTGCCATCAATTTCTTCGCGATTCTTTTTTACTTTTGTAATTTTGTTTTTACCACGTCCACGACTATTTTCATTACGACGAGTTTCTTCGTCTTCAGCATCTTGTGCATAACGAGAAGTAAGATGATAATCAGTATAATCTTCGCTTATATCTTGTTTCGTTTCATCATAATCAACAAAACGTTTTGCTTCTTCTAGTGCTTTTCTCGCTGCTTCTTCTGCTTTTTGTTTAGCGACTTCATCTGCTTTACGGTGAAAAGCTTCTTGTGCAACACGTTTTGCTTTTTCTGTGTCCGTTTCTTCAGAGTCCACTTTTTTCCTTGCTTGAGCTTCAGCCACTTGTTTTGCCTTTAATGCAGCTTCTTTTTTCGCTTTTTTCTCTGCTGCTATTTTCTCTGCAGCTTCTTTTTCCGCTTTCGCTTTTGCTAACGCCGCTTTTTTCGCTTTTTCTTCCGCTTTTTTGGCAACATCTGTTTGTACTGTACGTTTTTTACGTACTTCAACTTTAACTTCTTTTGCTTTTCCAGCAGTTGTTGTGGCTGTAACGGTGGTTTCAACACGACGTTTGAGAGTCATTTTCTTCGGCATATCCGTATTATCGATTGCCGTTTTTTTATCGGTCATATTTCATTCCTCCTCAAAAATTAAGCTTCATTAAACCAACAAATGTTGCGAGCAGCCATGATTAAGTCTGCCGCGAGTTGCGGATCTAATTCTTCAATATCAGCTAAATCATCCACACCTTGTTCAGCAAGTTCTTCTAGCGTTGTGATGTTTTTTTCAGCTAATTTCAATGCAATATGACGATCTATTCCTTCTAATGCTAACAAACGTTCTTCAATTTCGGCTTGCTTTAATGCCTCTTCTTCTGCTAATGCCTCTTTAGTTAGTGCATCTTTTGCCTTTGTTTGCAACGCTTCAACTAAGTCTTCATCTTCAAGACCATCAATTGCGGTAAGTTCATTTACGGCGATATAAGCAACTTCTTCAAGACTTTCGAATCCTTCATTAACAAGAACTTGAGCAAATTCTTCATCAATGTTTAATGCATCCATAAATCGTTGGATAATTTTTTTATCTTCAGCTTGGTGTTTTGCATTTAATTCTTCGTTTGTCATTACGTTAATCGTCCAGCCTGTTAACTGGCTAGTTAAGTGTACATTTTGACCATTACGTCCTATCGCTTTAGCAAGATTTTCTTCATCAACCGCAATATCCATTGAATGATGATCTTCATCCACAACGATTGAACTTACTTCAGCAGGTGCCATCGCATTAATGACGAATTGTGCTGGATTATCATCCCAAAGAACGATATCAATGCGTTCACCTCCGAGTTCATTCATCACAGCTTGCACACGAGAACCTCGCATCCCTACGCAAGCACCCACAGGGTCAATACGTTTGTCGTTTGATTTCACTGCAATTTTTGCTCGTAAACCTGGGTCACGTGAAGCCCCTTTAATTTCAATCATTTCTTCCCCAATTTCAGGGACTTCAATGCGAAATAATTCAATTAACATTTCTGGTTTAGCACGAGTAACGAAAAGCTGTGCTCCTTTGCTTTCGGGCACAACTTTATATAATACACCTCGAACACGATCACCTGGACGGAAATTTTCTCTTGGTAATAAGTCTTCTCGTAGAATAATGGCATCAGCTTTGTTGCCTAAATCTAAGATCACACTATCACGATTGGCTTTTTTCACAGTCCCCGTAACAATTTCACCCTCGCGTTCAATAAATTGTTCTACAACTTTCGCACGTTCAGCTTCGCGAATTTTTGTACTGATAACTTGGCGTGCTGTTTGCATTGCAATACGATCAAAGGCGATCGATTCAATTTGATCTTCAATAAAATCACCTAATTGAATATTTTCATTATCTAACCGTGCGGCTTCAAGTGTTATTTCTTTCGTCGGATAAGTAACTTGATCAACAACTAACCAACGACGAAAAGTATCAAACTCGCCAGTTTTCGGATCAATAACAACACGCACATCAATGTCTTGGTCATATTTCTTTTTAGTGGAAAGAGCAACGGCACTTTCTAATGCTTCAAAAATTTTTTCACGTGGTAATAATTTCTCATTTGAAACAGCTTCAGCAGCTAATAAAATTTCTTTACTCATCTGATAACTCCTTAATATTTATTAAAATTGTGGCACAATATGTGCTTTTTGAATATTACTAAAAGCAAATTTTGGCATTTCGTCATCTTCAAACCCATCTACTTCCAAGGACAGCATATCATTTTGTACATCGACAAGTTTACCCTGCCATTTACGACGATTTAACATTGGAATACGTAAATGCACAACAATTTCTTGACCGATATAGCGACTAAATTGTGGCAAAGTAAATAATGGGCGATCCATTCCTGGTGAGGACACTTCAAGGTTATATTTATCAGCAATAGGATCTTCTACATCTAGCAATGCACTTATTTGCCGACTTACATCAGCACAATCATCAATAGTTACACCAGTCTCTGGCTTATCAATGAAGATGCGTAGTGTCAGAAAACGCCCGACTCTTTGCACTTCTATTCCCCATAATTCACAACCAAAATCTTCTATTACGGGCAGTAATAAATCTTGTAATTTTTCTTCTAAAGTTGCCATTTCAATTCCTCATTAAACTGAAGACGTAAAAAAAGGGCGAATCGCCCAGTTTTACTTAATTTGTACAAAAAACAGCACAAAACTTGAATTTCTCGTATAAAAAAACCCCATTGAGGGGTATTCTTACTGAACTTTTGTCATTGGTTGCGGGGGCTGGATTTGAACCAACGACCTTCGGGTTATGAGCCCGACGAGCTACCAAGCTGCTCCACCCCGCGTCCTAAATATGTGTGGCATTATAGTTTAAAAAAAAAGGATTGCAAGCAAAATTTACAAATATTTTACAAAAAACATAACTCATTGGTGATAGCTAAAATATCATTCTTTGAAACTCATTTGTAACCCATAAAAAGTTTAGGTATGCTATAAACTATCTTTTTATTACTTTTACTATAGGAAAACGTTATGCTTTTACGGAAACTCTTTCTCCTCTTAGTCAGTTTTTTAGCAGTGTGCTTTTCAGGCACGGCTATGGCTTTCGAATTTACGGTACCTTACCGCATCACTAATCAAGATCTTGAACAATATTTATCAAAAAAAGTAAAATTAAATCAATCAGTTGGTTTTAACAATTTTTTTACTTTTGACTACGAAATCAAGAATATGAAACCTAAGATTGGAGAAAATGAAGGACAAATTGCAATATCAGCAACTATTAAAGGTACTCTCAGCCTTTTGCAAGATAAATTTGAATCTCAAATTGAGATTGAATTTAGTGCTAAACCTTATTATGACTCTGCAACTGGCTCAATTTACTTAAAAGATTTTCATATTACTAAGAGTAATATTACTCCAGAAAAGTATATGAAAGATATTGAAAAACTAATGCCTTGGCTTAACAATAGTTTGGCTAATCTTTTAGAAAAAACTCCTATTTATCAGCTAGATGAAGAAAAATTTAGCCAACGTATAATTAAAAAATTTGCTAAAGCCATTGTCGTTAAACCAAATCAGTTAGAGTTTAAAGTAGGCTGGTAGACTTGCTCAAAATAAAAATGCCGAAAGTATCTCTTTCGGCATTTTTATGCTCATTTTCGCAATTCACGTGGGACTTCAAAAACTGTATTTTCTTGGCAACCTTGTAATTCTTCTACACTGCGAGAACCAAAAGTTTGTAAACGTTTTATCACGGATTGCACCAACACTTCTGGTGCCGATGCTCCCGCCGTTACGCCAATATTTTTGACATCTACAAACCACGCAGGATCTAAATCATCAGCATCATCAACTAACTTCGCAGGAACGCCCATCCGTACTGCTAATTCAGCTAATCTATTTGAATTAGACGAATTTTTAGAACCCACAACTACGACAAAATCTGTTTGTTTTGCTAATTCACGCACAGCTTGCTGACGATTAGTCGTCGCATAACAAATATCATTTTT
Source organism: Actinobacillus sp. (assembly GCA_020026055.1). Classification (GTDB taxonomy): domain Bacteria; phylum Pseudomonadota; class Gammaproteobacteria; order Enterobacterales; family Pasteurellaceae; genus Actinobacillus_C. Next base: position 16,242 of record JAHHRA010000012.1, on the reverse strand, counting down.
ACGAGGTCCTTGAATAGCAGGATATTTTGTTTTTAACGCTTTCACAATGTCTTGTGTATCATCAAGTGAAAGTGTGGTTTGAGTCACAAAGCTCAATTCCTCATCAGTGTTAACAGGCAACTTTATGACATCTTGTATATTTTCAATTAAAAAAATACCCCCTTGCGGATTATCATATTGCCCCATTGTCCCTTCCACTTCTGCGTGTCCTGCATGCCCAATCAAAATTGCTTTCGTACCTTTGCGACTAGCTCTAGCCACTTGCATATGTACTTTTGTAACCAGTGGGCAAGTTGCATCAAAAATCTGTAAGTTGCGTTCTTTCGCTTCTTGGCGAACAGCTTTTGAAACCCCGTGCGCTGAAAAAATCACAATTTCGCCATTTGGCACTTCTGATAAATTTTCGACAAAAATTGCTCCACGTTGCCGTAACCCCTTCACTACAAAATGATTATGTACAACTTCATGACGCACATAAATCGGGCTACCATAGCGTTCTAAAGCTAATTCGACAATACTAATTGCTCGATCTACGCCTGCACAAAATCCTCGTGGATTCGCTAAAATAATTTTCACTTATGCCTCGTTTGATCTTTTTTTTTCAAATTTTGAGCCTTTAAATTTTTATCTTTGAGGATAGTGTCTATAATCAATAAACCTGCCCCAATACAGATCGCAACATCTGCAAAATTAAAAACAGGATAATGCCATTGTTTATAATAAAAATCTAAAAAATCAATTACATAGCCATTTGTAAAACGATCATAAGCATTGCCCAATGCACCACCAATAATTAACGCATACCCCCAATTTTGTAAACGTTGAGAGCGAGGATTTGTCGCTAAAAAGAAAGTTAAGATAACGGAAATTATAACCGCAAGACTTAGAAACAAAAATTTTTGCCACCCTGAATGATCGGCAAGAAAACTGAATGCCGCTCCAAAGTTCCTCACATAAGTTAAGTTAAAAATAGGTAACAGATTCACACTTTCATATAGTGAAAGATGTTTAATAATCAAGAACTTGCTCAGCCAATCGAAGCCAAAAATACCCACACTTATCCAAAGAAAAATAAGTCCTGTTTTTTTCATTTAATATTTCCTTCGTTTGTTGAATACAGCTAAATAACGCCCCAAAATCAAACACATCAGCACTGGTGATAGGTTTTCTTCCAACAAAACGCAACAGCATTTTGTAAGTAAAAATTTTCTTGATTTTAGGGGCGTAAAAAGCGTGATTTCTTGCAAATATTTAAGCAAAATGTCGGACTTCACCACTGCCCACAACATTTTCAACACATCTTGCACAAAGGCTTGGATGCTGTATGTTGCGACCAACACTGTCAGCGTAATGCCAGCATCTTGGGCATTTTGCAGCCTGTGCACGTTCTACTTTCACCGCCAAGCCTGCCATTTCCCCCTCAGGAACCACCGCTTCCTCAAGAGGTTTCACACAAGCTTTTGAAGTAATAAGCACGAAGCGAAGTTCGTCACCCAACGCCTCAAGCAACGCCTTGTATTCCGTGTTGACATAGAGGGTCACTTCCGCCTCCAACGCACTACCGATAACCTTGTCATTACGTGCTTGTTCGAGTACACGATTGACTTCATTTCGCAAAAGCTGGATTTGCTGCCAGTAAGCGTCGTTCATTTTTTCGGCAGAATTTAATCCGAAAAGGCTGGCGTAAAATTCTTCGCTGAACACGAACTCACTCCGTCCTGTTACAGTTGGCAAGGCTTGCCAAATTTCATCGGCGGTAAATGAAAGAATCGGCGCAATCCAGCGCACCATAGCTTCAGCGATGTGCCAAAGTGCCGTCTGGCAACTGCGACGAGCAAGACTGTCCGCTTTAGTCGTGTACTGGCGATCTTTGATGATGTCCAAATAAAATGACCCCATCTCCACAGAACAAAACCGCATCAAACGCTGAACCACGCCATGGAATTGATAATTTTCGTAATCCGCTTTGATTTGATTTTGCGCTTGCAACGCACAATCTACCGCCCAGCGATCTAATGGCAACATGGCTTCGGGTGCCACTTTATCCGTCGCAGGATCAAAACCATTAAGGTTCGCTAACAAAAAACGTGCGGTGTTGCGAATCCGACGATAACTATCAGCCGCGCGCTTGAGGATCTCGTCCGAAACGGTCATCTCACCAGTGTAATCGGTTGAAGCGACCCAGAGGCGTAAAATATCGCCACCAAATTTATCCATCACTTGCTGTGGTGTCACGATATTACCGATTGATTTCGACATTTTGCGACCTTCGCCATCCACGGTGAAGCCGTGAGTGAGAACTTGTTTGTAAGGTGCTTGGTTATCGGTCGCAGTGGAAAGCATTAAAGACGACATAAACCAGCCGCGATGTTGGTCTGAGCCTTCGAGATAAAGATCGATCGGTGCTTGATGAAACTCAGGGCGATGCTGCACGATTGCCGCATAAGTTGCTCCAGAATCAAACCAAACATCCAGTGTATCCAACACTTTCTGGTATTGTTCTGCTTCCTCTCCCAACAGGGTTTTCGGATCCAAATCCCACCACGCTTGAATGCCTTGCTTTTCGACTAATTGCGCAACTTGTTCGGCGATTTCAACGGAATGCGGGTGCAATTCTTCCGTTTCCTTGTGAATAAACAAAGTCACAGGCACGCCCCACGTGCGTTGTCGCGAAATACACCAATCGGGGCGGTTTTCCACCATTTTTTCAATCCGCGCTTGCCCCCAATCTGGCACCCATTGCACTTTCTTGATTTCGCCAAGTGCCTGCCGGCGCAACCCTTTGGTATCCATACCGATAAACCATTGTGGCGTCGCACGGAAAATAATTGGCGTTTTGTGCCGCCAGCAATGAGGATAGCTGTGGCGGATTTTTTCAACTTTCAGCAAAGCCCCTACTTCCTGCAATTTTTCGATGACTAACGGATTGGCTTCAAATACTTTTTTACCTGCAAAAAATTCGGCTTTTTCGCTGAAAACTCCCTCATTATTGATAAGCCCCACGAGAGTAACGCCGTTCGCCAAAGCGACATTAAAGTCATCCAAACCATGGTCAGGTGCGGTATGCACTAAGCCAGTACCGCCCTCAGTCGTAACATGATCGCCTAAGATAAATGGCACGATTTCCGCATAGAAAGGATGTTTGAACATTAAACCATTCAACTTTTCCCCTTGCACTGTCGCAAGGATTTGATAGTCCTCCCAGCCCATAGTTTTCGCGACGTTTTCAACTAACGCTTCCGCCAAAATAAAGCAGTGCCCATCCGCACAAACAAGTTGATACGCTAATTCAGCGTGTAAAGTGATCGCACGGTTAGACGGAATTGTCCACGGAGTAGTAGTCCAAATCACGGCATCAATTTCAGAAAATTTTTCCGTTAACCCAAAACGAGTAGCAACTTCCGCACTATCTACTGCCTTGAAAGCCACATAAATTGAAGGTGAGGTTTTGTCTTCGTATTCCACTTCGGCTTCCGCCAAGGAAGAAGCACAGTCCAAACACCAATGCACAGGTTTATAACCTTTGTAGAGATGACCGTTTTCAATGACTTTTGCAAAGGTGCGGATGATGTTGGCTTCCGTCGCAAAATCCATTGTCAAATAAGGATTATCCCAATCCGCAAGCACGCCCAGACGAATGAAATCTTTTTTCTGAGCATCGACTTGGCTTTGAGCATAGCGACGGCATTCTTGACGGAAAGCCGCGGCTGAAATCTTTTGATTTGGCTTGCCGACTAAGCCTTCAACTTTGAGTTCAATCGGAAGCCCATGACAATCCCAACCGGGGATATAAGGGCAATCGTAACCAAGTGCGGTTTTGGATTTGATAATGATATCTTTGAGAATTTTATTGACGGCATGACCAATGTGAATATTGCCATTCGCATACGGCGGACCATCGTGGAGGATAAAAGATTTCTTCCCTTTCGTCGCTTGACGAATTTTTTGATAAAGATTTTTAGCATACCAATTTTCGAGCATTAAAGGCTCACGTTTTGCTAAATCTCCGCGCATTGGAAAGCTGGTTTCAGGCAGATTAAGGGTGCTTTTATAGTCTTGGGTTGGTTCAGTCATTGAGTTTTTCCACTTTAAATAAAATTAATTTTCAAAGAGCTCTTGATGTAAAGCTTTTAAAACGGTTTGAGCTTGGAGACTATCGACGAGTAAGCAGATATGGTTGCTGCTTGTCCCAAAGCTCAGCATTCTGATATTAAAACTTGCGAGTACAGCAAATAGTTCTTTTGTTAAACTGAAATCAGTGTGAAGATCATTGCCCACTAATACGATTAACGCTAAGTTAGAGATAACTTCAACGCTTGCTATTTGATTAAGCTCATCAAGCAAAGCTGTCGGCAATAACGTTTGTTTTTCACAACCGCAATTTAACGTACTGCGGTTAAGTGTAAGGCAAACACTTATTTCTGATGCGTTGATTGCATCAACATTGAGATTATGTTTCGCAAAAATACACATGATTTTGCTCAAAAAATCAGTATGTTGCGACATATTGATACGAGAAAGACTAAGCAAAGTTTGATCTGGACGCATCGCAATTGCACGAAAAGTTGGTTGCTGTGAAGTTTTTTTTGTCACCCAAGTTCCTCCTGCCGTTGGAACTTTGCTAGATGCTACATAAACTGGAATATTACTTCTTACTGCTGGCAGTAACGTTGCTGGGTGCAGCACTTTTGCACCAAAAGTTGCCATTGCTGCAGCTTCTTCAAAACTCAAGCTATCAATGCGTTGAGCTTGTGGAACAACACGAGGATCAGTGGTGTAAATACCAGCTACATCCGTCCAAATCAATACTTCTTTTGCACCCAACATTTCAGCGAGCAAAGCAGCAGAATAATCACTCCCGCCTCGCCCAAGTGTAGTTGTATGACCTGCTTCATCGCGACCAATAAAGCCTTGCGTCACAACAATTTTGCCTGCGTCTAATAATGGTCGTAAATGCGTTTCAACTTGCATTTTAGTCACTTTTTCATTCGGCACGGCTTTCCCAAAATGCGTATTCGTACGGATGATAGTCCGTACATCAATCCATTTCACATCTACGTTACGCTCACGCAATAAATGTACAAATATCAAAGACGAGATCATTTCACCTTGGCTTATCAATTCGTCCGTTAGCATTGGCGATGGTGCTGTTTCAGCAATTAAATCTGCAAGATTTTTAATTTTACTTAACAACTCCTCAATTCTTAGACGAATCAATTGGCTGTTAGGAAGAATGCGAAGAATGTTTTCTTGAATCGCGACTACTTCATCAAAAAGTTTCTGGCGTTTACTTTGCTCACAACCACTGGCAAGAGCCACTAACAAGTTAGTCACTCCAGCTGACGCTGAAAGCACCACCACTCGGGAGTGTGGATCTTGACTTAAAATATCAGCACAAGCTTGCATTGCAGGAAAATCAGCAACACTCGTTCCACCAAACTTTGCTACTGAAATTTGAGCCACAGGAAGTTGAGGCATAATCTTTGTCCTTAATTCTTGTTATAATGCATTAATAATGGAAAATTCATTCTATTTCCTAAATAAGAAAATAAAACCTGATCCGCTATTCTAGTGGCGGAAAAATAAAAATACTACCAAAAAAATGTGCTTTCTTGTAAATTCATTGCACTGATATGAAATAACCAGATAATAGCACTTTTATTATTAGAAGGATTTAGTAAGTATGACCATTGAAAATGCTAAAGTTAATCTCTCTGCATTATTGCCTACTATTATTTTACTTATCATTGATTTTTTTGCGTTATATTTGCAGCCACAATCTTATGCAATTTCGCATTTCTCTTTAGCAATCATTATTGTTCAAATGCTAACTCTTTTACTTTTTCTTAAAGCAGATATGTGCCCTGGACAATGTGATCGTTTAATTGATGCTAATAAGGGACTAATATTTTTTTGGCTGATTTGGTTATGCGTCAGTGGTTTTTCTAATTATCATTATTTAATGACTGATCTCGTTAGTCTATGTGGAATTGGAATAACAATAGCTATTTGGCGACTCCCTAAAAAAAATTACGTTCGTCCGACTTTTATTTATCTAAGCTTAGGAATAGGAATAATAGCTATCTTGGTTTATTTAATGATGTTTATAAATATTTCTTTCATCTACTTACCTATTTTTAATCCATTCTCTCAGTTCATTGTGGGGATCATTTTACTTAATTTTATGCTCATTAAAGCTCGAAATCGTTTAGATAATTTTATGGCGTTATTGCCAATGACAATCCTCATCGCACTGTTAATAAACGCTATTATCATCTTTACTTTATTAACTTATTGCGACCTTCACAGTATTTATTTTCCAAATAATATAGCGTGGATCCTCTACTTTACAGTACATATCTTGCTTCTTGTTATTATTGGGTTTAACCTCTTATTTGGGAAAAAATTGGATGACTTTATGCTACTCTTATTGTTCATTATGAGTGCTTCTTTACCATTATGGGCTGTCTTTGCTTATCACCATTACTAAGGAATAAAAATGAAAACTAATAAAACTGTGATTGACTTGCAGTTAGCCTGTGCTAATCCAGATAATTTACCCTCTCTCATCCAATTCCAGACTTGGGCGAGTGCGGCACTGCAAGCTTCCACTACGGCAAATGAAATCACTGTACGAATTGTTGATGAAGCAGAAAGCCACGACTTAAACTTAACTTATCGCGATAAAGATCACCCGACCAATGTATTATCGTTTCCATTTGAATGTCCACCTGAGCTTGAACTGCCACTGTTAGGCGATTTAGTAATTTGTCGCCAAGTTGTCGAAAAAGAAGCCAACGAGCAAGGTATCACATTAATTTCGCATTGGGCTCATATGATCGTTCACGGTTGCTTACATTTGCAAGGTTACGATCATATTGATGATTCCGAGGCTGAAATAATGGAAAACCTTGAGAGCCAAATTATGCAAGATCTTGGCTTTACCGATCCTTACGCTTGTGAAAAATAAATGATGCAAGCAAGGCAACTAGTCATCGTCGCAGGAAAAGAAAACTGGTTAAGTACCGAATTTCGGACACAAAAGTTTACTTCTATTGCGATTTTTCAACATCCCACACAACTTAAAATTGCTGAGCTCGCAGGCGATTATTTCCTATTTCACCAAGCTAAAAATGCATTAGGGCAAGAATGGGATTGTATTGTTTACGACTGCCGTGTGAGCTTAAATCTTGAAGCATTAGCAATCGCAGCAGGCACTTTGCGAGCAGGCGGTGTATTGTACTTTTGGATAAATGATATTCAAACTTTCATCGATGAAATCGATCTCGACAGCCTACGTTGGGCTGACGGTAACTGCCAACCTCGCCCTCAATTTCGGAAATTTTTTGCCAATTTGCTGGCGTCATTTGCATTCCCGATTATCCAACAACCTAGCTCTATTCCTTTTAATTCACCACAAAAATGCCCCGTTTCAAATCACACACCTACAGCAGATCAACAAACTTTACTGACACAAATTCTCGCTCAACCTCAATCTCGTTTTTTTCTCATTGCTAAACGTGGACGAGGTAAATCCGCATTAGCAGGAATGCTAGCAAACCAAGTGTTACACCAAGATCCTGATGCCTTGCTCCTGACAGCAGCAAATAAAAAAGCAGTACAAACTTTGCAAAAATTTTGTAAATTAAAGATCCCTTTTATCGCCCCAGACGCTCTCATTGCAAGCCTTAAACAGACACAACTAAAAGCAAAATGGTTGTTTATTGACGAAGCTGCAATGTTGCCATTACCAATGTTGCACAGCTTAGTAACAGCTTTTCCGAACGTGCTTTGCATCACTACTATTGACAGCTACGAAGGAACCGGACAAGGATTTGCACTAAAATTTATGCAAACACATCAAGATTTCCAAACTTTAACGCTGAATGCTCCTTTGCGTTGGCAACCACAAGATCCTGTTGAAGATTTCATTGAAAAGTTGTTGGTGTTGGGATCACAACCAACACTGATTTTGTCCCAAACTGTACATTGGGATTATCAATTCTTATCCAATTCCGCTAATTCATCTGAATTAATCGCATTTTATCAATGCTTAAAACAAGCACATTATCGCACTACACCTTTGGATTTATCTCGTTTGTTTGATGCCCCTAACCAACATTTTTTTGTAGCACGCAATCCTCAAATACAAGGTGGTATTTGGGCAATCACTGAAGGAAATCTGCACAATGATAATTTGCTCAATGCCATCCGTCGTGGCGAACGCCGTCCAATAGGTAATTTAGTTGCCCAGTTATTGTTACAACAATATTTATTCTCCGAAGTTTGTCGTTTACGATCACTGCGGATTTCCAGAATTGCTATTAACCCGACTTTCCAAAACCAAGGTTATGGCACAACATTACTACGTAAATTTTGCCAACAATGTCAACAACAAGAGATGGATTTTATTTCTGTCAGTTTCGGCTTCACTGCTAAATTAGCAAAATTTTGGCATGATGCAGGTTTCCAACTCACTTATTTAAGTCCACACCAAACTGCTTCTAGTGGCTGTTATTCAGCGGTTTTTTTGTATCCTATCTCTGCACAAGGACAAAAACTCTGTCATCAAATAATTGCAAGCTTTCAGCGCAATTTTCCTCTAAGCGATCATCCTCTTTTTGCAGAAATTGCATCGCTTATAACATTTGAAGAGATTGATTGGCAATTAAATGAAATAGATTGGCAAATATTGGCAGATTTTGCGTATGGGCAAAGAGGATTTTATGCTTCCCTTCCATCATTGAAAAGGTTAAATCAATGCGTTGGAATAGATATTGATTTTATTGTGCCAAAGTTTAACCAAAATGAGTGGTTACAAAACTGTCGCAAAGAAGTTAGGCGAGTTTTGGAGAAAGAATAACGCCACTTAAATCAAGAAAATTTTCTTCATTTTAGTGGCGTTATTTTTTGCTTACTTTTATCTGCAAAAAAGTAATGTTAACAACACTTAACTTCTAGCTTTTTCATAGAGTTTAAGAACCAAAGTTCTTTTTGGAAAGCATTAATATAGCCTTCGAAAATACCTTGAACGTGGAAATCGTCAACTTCGCTGGCTTTATTGCGGATAGCTGTGGCTTCTTGGAGCATAAACTCTACATCATTTTCTAACATCTTAAGCACTTCGCAACAGCTATAAACTTTAGTTGGTACTTCTTGCATAGTCGCTACTGCCAAGTATTCTTTCATTGTAGATAATGGCATTTCGCCACGCATTTTTAACACTTCTGCCACTTCATCAAAATTTTCGAAAGTTTGGTTGTAAAGCTCTTCTGTGTGATTATGCAACGCGACAAAAAGTTGTCCTTGCACATTCCAGTGGTAATTGTGTAACTTCACTGTCCATAATGCAAGATTAGCGACATAAGTATTTAATTGATTTTTACATACGTTTGACATAATGATCTCCTATTGAGTTACAGTTTTAGTAATTAACTTTTCGACTTTAGCAAAGTTATTTGCTACATCTTGTTGATTGAATTTACTGTCTTTAAGTAATGATTGTGTATTTTTAAATACAACAACGACTCCATTTTGAGTTTGACTAATGACTACTTTAAGTGGCAGTTCAAGAGCAAAAAAAGGTTCTTTATTGATATGTGGTGGACTCACTTTCGAATTACCGAACACTAATATCATAGAGGGTTGCATTTCCAAACCTTTTTCTTTGGCAACCTGTTGATGATCTATTTTGCGAAATACTGTCAAATTTTTCTCTGCAAACGCTTTTTCTAAGCGAGAAATAGTAGTCGCAAAATCATATTTACTACTGATCATATTGTTCACTGACATTTCTCCTTGGCTAACCGTTTTACCGTTGATCGTTGCAGAAGAATAACTTGAACTCAGACTTGTCATATAAAAACTAGAATTGCCATCTTGAGATTGCCTTTGCATTGATTGAGAATTAGTTACTATTTCAGCAAAAACTTGACTGGCGATTAAAGCAACTAGGAAAGATAGACCAATTTTAATTGTCGGCATAAGCATCTCCTTAAATAAAGCTAGTGAGACTTTAACTTTAAGATTTAAAATCTAACATATTTTTCAAAATTAACCACAATTTATATGATAGGCGAAACTAATGATACTACTTAATATCCATCATTTCCGCTTAAATTATTTAAATTTCAGAAAAAATTTTCGAAATTTGAAGCATAATGTTTTATTTTCTTGCTAATTCTTTTGCGTGCATAGCGAATAAATCAAACCAAGTGTGACAATATGCTAATATTTCAGGTAATGACTGTTCAAACTGATGCTGGCTAGCAATACGTCGCCAATAAACATATGCTACCTCACTATCGCCATTCTGCGTCAGACTTTCAATCACCTTCGTTAAAGTATCAAGTAATGTTTCACCCGCCAAATCGTTGTAAAAATCAAGTAATTTTTCACTTGGCACCAGACACAACTGTTGCTGAGCAATGAGAAAATCTTGTACGTAACAAGCAAGCTGTTGGCGAGCAAGAGTAGGAGTTAATCCTTCACCGAGACACCATACCTTATCGGTGCCAATATGCAAACTTGGGAGGCGATCGTAAGTTCCGTCAGTTGCGAATAAAAATAGAGTTTTAAGCCAAACTTCAAGTAAATCTTCACTTTTAACCTCGGCAAGACGATACCGAACGAATCGGCGCTGATTTTCATATAAATTAGCTACATTATCTTGCAATTTAACGCCAAGTTCCGTGAAATCACATTCTCGCCAATCGTTTTCACCTGCATCAATTTCCCCTTCATTATTAGGTAAGTTGCAGGCTAATTTTTCACGGAAATTTTTAAGAATTTGGCGAACTTCTTGTTCTTCAAGATCTGCAAATTTAGCACAAGGTAAACTACCTTTATGTTTCCATTTTTGCCATTCTTGAGCGAATTGGTGACTTGGAGTGGCTAAAAGTTGTTGCTGAATTTGGTAACTTTGCAAGCCTTCAAGGTGAAAGTTTTCACAATCGTCGATCGTTGTCATATCTTGGCGAAAATAAACGCCAAGACGTTTTTCAAAAAAGTATTTGACAGGGGCTTTCACAAAGGCGATAAGCTCATTGAGATCTAAAGTTTGGATTGCAAGCGGAGCAGAAAGTGGAGCGATGAAATCCTTGCTTTCATATTCATTTTCACCTTTTGCCATCACTAACCATTTGCGGGCGAAAGAAGGCGTATCACCAAGGAAATTTTGAGTCGAAAAAGCATTTAGCGGATGCTGATGGAAAAGTTGTTGCCGCCATTTCTCGCCCACAAATTCAGAAAAATTTTCCTGCAAATAATCCATCAATTGGCTGAGTAAAACTGATGGCTCTTTTGGCGTGTCATCAATAATTGAACGCCCAACGAAGCTGAGATACAGAAATTGTTGTGCTGAAAGTAAAGCTTCTAAGAACAAATAACGGTCGTCATCACGGCGACAACGATCGCCTTTTTGGTGATGAAATTGCATTAAGTCGAAACTAGTCGGCTCCTGAATTCGTGGATAATCGCTAGTATTCATTCCAAGCAAGCAAATAACTTTAAATGGAATCGATCGCATTGGCAGAAGCGTACAGAAATTCAATTTACCCAAGCTCAAACGGTAATTATTAGGCGTGTTTTGTAAAGTTTCTTGCAGGTTTTGTGTGATAATTTCACTCTCAATCGGAGCATTAAATCCGCTTCTTTTGATGTTCTCACAAAGGTTATCAATCACGTCTTTGAGGTAGCACCAAATTTGATTTTGCTGTTCACCATCGAAAAAAGTTGTGATTAAGTCCGTTAAGGCTTGATGCCAGTAAGCGATCGTTTGTGGTTCCGCCAACATTTGCTTAAGTGCCCACAAAGCATCGATGAAATCAACTAATTTTCCCGCCAATTGTCCTTGTAAACCAGCACTGCTGTCGAGAGCGAGCGTATCTTCCCAAATTCCATTTTCTTCACGCAAGCTGTAACCGAGCAAAATTCGTTCTAATCCTGCTTGCCATGCATTGTAATTAACTGAAAATGGTACCTTTTCAGTCGATTTTTTGGCTAAACCGAAGCGAATGCCTGCCGTTTTGACCCAATGATGGAGTAACGCTAGATCATCTAACACAATACCAAAGCGTTGACGAATAATTGGAACATCTAAAAATGCTAACACTTCTTCAGCACTAAATTGGCTATTTTTGAGTTGCAACAATTGCAAAAAGCTCGCAACGACGATGTCATTTTCAGTGAGTTTCTTATCTGTGATCGCAAAGGGGATATAGGGTTTCCCCTCACCAAACACAGCTTGAATGTAGGGAGAGTAACGGTCAATATCAGCGACCATTACTACCACATCTTTGGGCTGAATTTCAGGATGCGAGTTAAATAAATGTAGCAAATAATCTTGCAAAGCTTCAATTTCTCGCATTGGACTGTAACAAGAATGAATGCTAAGTGACTGATCCTGTGCATCCAGTGTCAAACACCCTTTAGCAGAAGGAGTAAATTGCAAAATGTGTTGCTGAATTTGATTGAGCAACGCAGGTTCTTGGCTTGGCACATAAGCATCAATTTCGGCAACAGGAATATGATCTTGAGCCGCTAACTCAGTGAGAGCATAAAGAAAATCACGTCCCATTTTCCCCCAAGCTGCGAGCAATGGATGCCCATTTGCTAGTGCCTCGCCATGACGAGTTGCAAACAGTGATTGATTAGAAATACAATCTTGCTGTTTGACAGAAGGCTTCGCTTTTAGGGGGAAATTTTCCTGATTTTCACGGCGTAAATAAGTTAAATGTTGGCGAAGTTGCCCTTTTTTCCAGATTTTAGGATCGACTAAATCCCCCCAGTAAGATTCACAACCATTGGTAAAAAAGAGATGGATATCACAGTATTGACTGAGCGCTTGAAAGAAAGCGAGATGAACGAGAGGAAGCGTAGAAATACCAAAAATAAATAGTCGTTCAGGGAGATTTTTGGGTGCATTGTGCTGTAAAAAATCAAGCATTTGCAGATGCAAACTTGCTCGATGATGGACGCTATCGGTTTGGCTTTCAGCTTGAATATCTGCCACTACTGCTCGCCACAAAATGCCTTGCCACGTGATGTCTTCGACAATTTGTTCCCTCAGCTCAGGAGTAATATTGAGGTTTTTTTGTGTGATTTCTTGAATAATTGCCTGATCGCGATTTTCCTCCCAAGCTTGAATCCATTGCGGACGGTAAACTAAATATTGATCAAATAAATCAGCAATTTTATAAGCAAGTTGGTAACATTTTTGTTGTTGCATTTCTGCAGAGGACACAAGGTAATGGTCTAGTGAACGAAAAGCGGGCATGGCTAAATAATACGGCAAAATCCGCATTAATCGCCACACTAAACTTTCTTTTCGAAATAAACTCTGCTCTTCGACATTCGGTAAATTATCAACATAAAGTTGCCAAATAAAGCTCGCAGGCATTGGGTAAGTAAAGTTGGCTGCAATTCCCGTAGCATCAGCAATCTGCCAATTAAGCCATTGCTCCATCACATGGCTTTGTACGAGAATGATTTCTTTTTGGAGTGGGTCAACAAGTGGTTTAGATTGGATTAAGTGCAATAGAATATCTTTTTGCGTTTCAAGCAAGTTAGAATAATAAATGTAAAACACTCGTCAGCCCTCATAAATACCTTTGTGAAATTGTCATTGTATTCTAACATGAACTCTTACTTCGTCGTTACTGCATTGAATTGAAAAGCGATGTTGATTGTAAATAACTTCTTGTTCACAAGGAAGTTTAAGCAATTGGCGTTGGTGTTGATTGTCAATAATGCGCTGAATTTGCACTTGTTGATAAATTTGGCTTGCCTGTTGGCTTTGTTGAGTTTGCCATTGGAAAAAAACCATTGCAATAAAACTAAAACTTGCCAATGCGACTAAAACACCAAGTAAAGTGGTGGCGTTGAAGCGTTTAATCTGTCTCATTGAAGTCATACCAACTCCCTTTTTGCCATCGCCAAATCCCTAAGTTTTTAATTAAGGTTTGCACAGATTTATCATAAATAAGGCGAATTTTCTCGGTACAATGCGAAGTTACATTGCCTTGACAAGCCTGTGTATCTTCAACCCAGTCGCCTTTATTATTATACTTTAATGCATAAATTTTTCCTTGAGTAATAATCATTCCACGTAATGTCCCTTTGCCTGTAATGTCTAAATTCCCTTTAGCTAACACAAGTGCATAAACAGTTCCCTGAACGATAATTTTATTGTTAGGCTTATTTAAATAATAAACTTTAATTTGCTGATTAGAAGTGAGCTGAAGCGGTTGCGAAACAGGCATAATTTGTAAGGGTGAAAGTAGCTTTTCATTCACATAATGCCATTGTTGTTGAAGAATATTTTTCTTTGGTACATCGTTAAGCAATGAATGAAAACGACAAAAAACACCATATTCCAGTTTTTCTAGATTTTTATTCCCCGTCATGCCAGCAAATTCAGAAAAAGTTTTCTGAAAAATATTGTTATCTGTATCTTTAAGTTGCTGACACTGTTTTTGTATCATTTTAAAATCTGTGCTTTGTTGCAACAGACGCCAATTTATCTTTTGGGATTTTTGATGAGCTACCTGCATTTTGGCATAATTTGTTAATAAATTTTGATTAGCCCAGAAGGCAATGATGACTAACACTACAATCGTAAACAAAAAACTGAGAGTTATAGTGCCTCGATACAGTTTATTCATCTTCCACCCACAAATTGATTAATGGTACTACAGCAGAAGTTTCATATTTTATTTTTGGATCTTGGCGAAGTTGTCCATAGATATAAATTTGAAGCCCTTTGCCGTCAGCCAGCGATCGAAAAACTAAACTGGAAATTTTTATTTTATTTTTATCAAATAAGCTTTCCCATTTTCCTAGATTACACTGTTCCGTAGCAGTATATTTGCGACAAGTTTGCTTGTCACAATAAGGATCGACGTCTTTTTTTTGTAAACTTCGTGTTTGTAACATTCCTTGATTTAAACGATATCCAAATAACTCCTTTTCAATATTTCGCATTAGATTATACCCATCACGCACACAATACGTTTTCTTATCATCAGCGTGTCCACTATTAAATTTTCCGCCAATGCAGCCACTATGATCTAAATCATAAAAAAATAGCACACAACTTTGCGAAGGTTCACTGTCTTTCGCTCCAATTTGTAAAGCTTTCCATAATCCATCTTGTTGAAAATATTGAAAATTACTCTCAACCAAATGTGGATTAGCTGCCAAAAATCCCGCTCGACGAATATCTCGGACTATCTGTTCTAATCGGCTTTCTAAATCCTGTTGGAGTTGTAAGTATGCAAATTGTTGCTGATTAGCAATTTGTATTTGAGAAAAAAAGCGGCTCAAAATGAACATTAAGCTCACAGAAAGACTCATAGCGAGCATTAGGCTTAATAATGTTTGTCCATGTAGTACTCTTTGAAACATTTCAACATTTCACCTTTTCGATACGCATACTTAAACGATCATTAAAAATAAATTTTTGGCAATTTTTTCCTAAACCCACGCTGAAATTATTGGATTTACTACGCCCCCGTACTCCGTTAAACAACGTAATTAAATAAAACTGTCTTGTTGATGTGATAGATAAATTAGTTTGCTCAATAGGGTGATAAATAAGCACATTTTCACAATCTTTGACTGAGCATTGACAATTTGTTGGCATAAAATCAAATTGAATAGGCTTTGCAATTAGACACCAGTTCTGTGTATCTTTATATCCCCACAATTCCCATTTACTTTGATAATCCATTACTTGTTGGCGAATAGTTGCAATAAACACGTTAAGATGTTGAATTTCTCGCTGTAAACGCATTTCATCTAGCATATTTTTTCCAAATGACACAAAGATCAAGCTTAATGAAGCAATAATGCTGAGCACAATTAAGATCTCTAGACTCGAAAATGCACGCACAATTTTAGATTGCATAATAAACATCGGAGAGAAATAGGGTGAAATAAAGATAAAAAATATAAATATAACGCACTTGTTATAGTGATAACATTTGCGATAATGATCACAAAAAAGATAATTTAAAGTAATAAAAAAATGAATTTTTAAGAGATAAACAACGTATCAACAATACGCTATTAAAAAGAAAGCATAATTGATATAAGGTGGTGGGTCGTGAAGGGATCGAACCTTCGACCGATAGATTAAGAGTCTACTGCTCTACCGACTGAGCTAACGACCCACTTATTATGCACTTATAAATGGTGGGTCGTGAAAGATTCGAACTTTCGACCAACGGATTAAAAGTCCGC
>JAHHRA010000011.1 GCA_020026055.1 Actinobacillus sp. | reverse complement strand
AGGTGGTAAAATAACAAATCTCACCGCAGGTACTGCAGATACGGATGCTGTCAACCTTGGTCAAGTAAAAGAAATTGCCAAAAAAACCTATGAGGCTATTGTTGGCACTGGTGGTGCTGGCGGTGGCACTGGTGGAGGTGCTGGTGGTGCTACAGGTGGTGTTTTAGCTGGTTATACCAAAGTTGATGGTAGTAATATCACTGATAAAGCGAAGTTTGGTAGTAATGTTGGAACTAACCAAATTAAAGCAGGTAGTACTGAACTAGCACAAGCAGGTGCTGTTCATAATGCGATTAAAGATGCAACTTCAGTAAAAACAGATGTTCAAAATAAAGTAGATACTACTAAAAAATTACTTGATCAAAACGCTGATCTAAACACAAATTTAGTGAATTTAGCTGAGCAGATCAATAAGAACAGCCTAGCCGTTAAAAATGGTGTTGGCGGCGGTGTTAGTGCTGACGTTGTGAAAGAAGTAAATACTCGTGTTGATCACGTAGAGACTAAAGTAAGTAAACTAGCTTCACATGTTAAACGTATGGATGATCGTTTACAAGCAGGTATTGCTGGAGCAAATGCAATAGCTTCATTGACACTTGCAACACAAGCAGGTCAATCACATCTTTCTGTCGCAGGTGGTTTTTATCGAAATAAAGGAGCAATTGCAATAGGTTATTCTAGAAATTCTGATAATAACGCTATCCAATTCCGTGCAAATATTAATAGTAATACTGAAAAAGATATTGGCGGTGGTGTTGGTATTGGGTTTAATTTCTAATGATACTAAATGCATAATAAAAGGCGGGAATATTTACTCGCCTTTTTTATTACTTTTTAACATCAGTGATACTTTAAAACTCATCAAAAAAATCTTTCATTCAAAATAAAAATGATTATTTCTTAAATATCAGCTCTGCTCTTAAAAAAAATGCAATGTTTTATAGTTAAAATTTGCTGATTTTATTGGCGTAAAAGTAACATCGTTTTCATTATTTATGATTAATCATCAAAATACTTACCTAAATGAGTAATTAGTGTAAAATAACATCCCTTTTCATTTCCAAATGACTTCTATGAACTATAAAAGCTGGTTTGAAACGACTCGTCCTAAAACATTACCACTTGCAGCTGCTTCTATTATTATGGGGTCAGCATTAGCAGCTTGGTCACAGCATTTTAACAAGCATATTGCATTGCTCTGCTTACTAACAACATTGTTTTTACAAATTTTGTCTAACTTTGCCAATGATTATGGTGATTATCAAAAAGGCGCTGACACACAGGAACGAATTGGACCTTTGCGTGGTATTCAAAAAGGTGAGATTACAGCGAAACAGTTAAAATTAGGCATGGTGATAATGGTAGTACTGAGTCTAATTACTGGTAGTAGTGTGATCGCTCTCGCTTATACGAAGCCTGCAGATATTTGGATTTTTTTAAGTTTGGGTATTTTAGCAATCGTAGCGGCAATTACGTATACTGTCGGCAAAAAACCTTACGGTTATCTAGGATTAGGCGATCTTTCCGTGCTTATTTTTTTTGGGCTGCTTGGTGTGTGTGGAACTTATTATTTACAAACGCATCAACTCTCCACTGAAATTTTTCTTCCTGCTCTTTCAACAGGGTTTTTCGCTTGTGCAGTGCTAAATCTCAACAATTTACGAGATCTTGAGCAAGATAAAAAAGCGAGTAAAAATACACTTATTGTGAAAATTGGGAGTAAAAATGGTTGCATCTATCATGCACTGTTGTTGATATTAGCCTCAGGATTAAATTTGATCTTTGCTATTATTTACTTCACACATTGGTATTGCTACTTTTTCTTAATACTCTATCCATTCTTGTACCAGCATTTACGTATGGTATGGCGATATAAAGAAGGTGAAGCCTTGCGTCCAATGTTAGGACAAATGTCATTGCTTGCTCTTGCTGTGAATTTATTCTTTAGCTTAGGTTTAATCTTAAGTTAATTCGCATTATACTAATAGTTGTATTTGAGCTAAAAGGAGCATTTTATGTATATTGATACTTCCGAGATCTGTGATCTTTATCCAGATAATGTTGATGTGATGGATCCGATTTTTATGCATTTTGGTGGCATTCAAGCCTTTCACGGAAAAATCACTACCGTGAAGTGTTATGAAACAAATGGGCTGATTGCTGAAATGCTTGAAGAAGATGGAAATGGTCGTGTCTTAGTCATTGATGGCGGTGGTATTATGCGAAGCGCGTTAATTGATGCTGATCTTGCCCAACTTGCCGCAGATAATCAATGGGAAGGTATTATTGTCAATGGTGCAGTGCGTCAAATCCAAGAACTTGCCCAAATTGATATCGCTATTATTGCATTAGGTGCTTTTCCTGTTGGTGCGGTGGATGAAATGGCAGGTGAGGCAGATGTACCTGTTAATTTTGCAGGTGTAAGCATTTACCCTGATGATTACGTGTATTCAGACACAACTGGTACAATATTTTCTGAAACTATTCTCGATCTCAGCCGAGATTTTGATAGTCTCTCAGATAACGAAAACGACTAATTATTCTAACTACTACGCCCCCAAATTGGAGAAAATTTTCCCCAAAAATTGTTATTTTGTTCAAATCTCAGCTTTGTTGATAGACGATCCTCCAACAAAACAATCTCAAATAACAGCGGGGCGTGTTCTTTTCAAGTTTATACTTTTGCTTTAAGCAGATATCACTTTAATTGTTTTTCTCTTTGTACTGTTTCGCTGCTTTTATAAAACCTTCAAATAATGGATGACCATCACGTGGAGTAGAAGTAAACTCTGGGTGAAACTGGCTAGCAACAAACCATGGATGATTCGGTACTTCAATGATTTCCACTAATTTTTTATCCGCAGATAACCCTGAAATACGTAAACCTGCTTTTTCAAGTTGTGGACGTAATTGGTTATTCACTTCATAACGGTGACGATGACGTTCTTCAATACTTGCTGTGCCGTAAAGTTGGTGGGAAAGACTACCTTCTATAAGATGACACTGTTGTGCTCCTAACCGCATCGTACCGCCAAGATCAGAAGTTTCATTGCGTTTTTCTGTTTGACCACTTGCATCTTGCCATTCAGTAATCAAAGCGATAACAGGTTCTGGGCAATTTTTATCAAATTCTGTAGAATTAGCCTGCGTTAAGCCTGCAACATTACGTGCATATTCGATGTAAGCAACTTGCATTCCTAAGCAAATGCCTAAGTATGGAATATTGTTTTCACGGGCATATTGAGCGGTTAAAATTTTGCCTTCTACACCTCGATGACCAAATCCACCTGGCACTAAAATACCATCTAAATCTTGCAACACAGCGGTGCCTTTAGTTTCAACATCTTGGGAGTCAATGTACTTGATGTTAACAGTTAAACGGTTTTTCAAGCCTGCGTGTTTCAACGCTTCATTCACAGATTTGTATGCATCAGGTAATTCAACATACTTTCCAACCATACCGATAGTCACCTCACCTGTTGGATTTGCCTCTTGATAAAGAACTTGTTCCCATTCACTTAAATCGGCTTCCTTACACTGCAAATGGAAGCGTTGACAAATAAATTCATCAAGTCCTTGAGATTTTAGTAATGCTGGAATCTGGTAAATTGAATTCACATCTTTAAGTGAGATGACTGCGCGTTCTGGCACATTACAAAATAGAGCAATTTTTGCACGTTCATTAGCAGGAATCATTCGATCTGAGCGACAGACTAAAACATCAGGTTGGATCCCGATTGATAGTAATTCTTTTACGGAATGCTGAGTAGGTTTAGTTTTGACTTCACCTGCTGTCGGAATATAAGGGACAAGAGTTAAGTGCATAAAGAGTGTGCGTTCACGTCCTACATCTACCGCCAATTGACGTAGAGCTTCAAGGAATGGTAAAGATTCAATGTCACCAACTGTGCCGCCAACTTCAACAATCACTATATCATGTCCATTAGCCCCAGCTAACACACGTGCCTTAATTTCATTAGTAATATGAGGAATAACTTGAATTGTAGCCCCCAAATAATCACCTCGCCGTTCTTTACGTAACACTTCAGAATAAATGCGACCAGAAGTAAAATTATTGGCTTTAGTCATTTTAGTGCGAATAAAACGCTCATAATGCCCCAAATCTAAATCAGTTTCAGCACCGTCTTGAGTGACAAAAACTTCTCCATGCTGAGTAGGACTCATTGTGCCTGGATCCACATTGATATAAGGGTCGAGTTTCATCATCGTGACATTTAACCCACGGGCTTCTAAGATTGCAGCAAGAGAAGCTGCGGCAATACCTTTACCTAACGAAGAAACAACCCCGCCTGTGACGAAAATATAGTTCGTTGTCATAAAAAACCTTTCTTTGCTTGAAATGAAAAATAAGAAGCGTTGTTGTTTATTTCTGTATTAACAACAACCTGAAGACGGGAATACAGTTTACTAGAAACTGTAGTTAATCTCAATTTATATCATTCTTTTTTAAAGTACGGATATAAGTTGCGACAGCTTGAATTTGCTCGCTATTTAATCGCGATTTTGCTTTATTACCTGCTCCCTGAATTTCTCCACTCTTACGAAGTTGTAGTGCTTTTATAATTGCTGACTCATCAAATTGATTAATGATTGCTGAATGCCCGAAAGCTTTCTTTTCTGCGTGCTGACCATGGCAAGTTGCACAATTTTTAACAAAAATTTGTTGTCCTTCCGTAAACATTATTTCGTTGCTTGCCAATGTGAAATGGATTAGGCAAAGACCTACTAAAATCACTTTTTTCATTAAGATCTCCTTATTCTTTATCTGTAAACAATTTTTTCAGCACTTCATCAGCAAGTATACTTTCAAATTTTGCTCGAATTTTACCATTTTTATCTACATAATAAGTCGTTGGTGTCCCTACGAGTTGATAACGTTCGCCTGTGATTTTAAGCTGATCGATACCAACAGAGAAAGGGTAATTTTCTTTACGAACAAATTGCTTAAGCTTATTACTTTCGCCATCAATATTAATCGCAAGGATCCGTAAAGCATTCGGATATTGCTTTTGTAAGCTTGCGAACTTGCGTAATTCAACAATGCAGACACCACAATTTTGTGACCAAAAATTAATTAATATAGGTTTGTCATTAAAATCCGCAAGGTGAATTTGCTTACCTTTAACATCAAACACAGCAAGTGGTGGAGCCGTTCGTCCAATCTGAGCCCGTTCCTCTTTGCACGCACTTGCTCCTATCACACAACAAAACAACGCTATTTTTAAATTATTTTTAACCATTAAGCTTCCTAATTTCACGCCCCTAAAATTGGAAAAATTTTCTCGATTTTACAAGCGTAAAAGCATCGACAGCTCAGAAAATTTTTCTAATACTGTTTTTTTAAATATTTTGAATATTGAGACAGCTAATGAGCTAAAGCGAATCAATTTCGCGACCATAGTCTCCCCCACATTCTGCGAAAATTTGCCGGTTTTTCTGGGCGTAAATTTATAATGAACGTTAAACAAATGGCTGGCTTTTATTTTTTTCTTCACGCAGAAATCTGCCATGTTGTAAGAAAATTGTACGGTCCGTTAAATCTCCAAGTTCTGGATTATGCGTAACCATCACTATCGTTCTTCCTTGACGATTGAGTTCCGTTAGTAAATCGAGAACTAAGCGTTCATTCATTTCATCAAGATTGCCCGTCGGTTCATCAGCAAAAATAACTGGTGGTTCGTTAACCAGTGCCCGTGCAATGCAAACTCGCTGTTGTTCTCCACCAGAGAGTTGACTCGGTCGATGAGCAATGCGATGCTCTAACCCTACTTGAGCTAATACGTGTCTAGCCGCAGCCTCATCGACAACACTGTGATAATACTGTGCCAACATGACGTTTTCTAACGCAGTCAAATAGGGGATCAAGTGGAATTGTTGGAAAATTAAGCCGATTTTCTCGGCACGGAAACGCTGACGCCCCGTCTCATCAAGTAGAGCCGCATCGATACCATCTATAATGACTTTACCTTCCGTTGCAGTATCAAGTCCAGTTAAGATATTCATCAACGTCGTCTTCCCAGAGCCTGACGCCCCCATAATCGCCACAAATTCCCCTTGTTTGATTTGAATACTAATATCTTCTAACGCGGTCACTTGTCCAAAGCGTTTATACAAATGCTGAGTTTCAATTACAAAATTCTGCATAATTTATCCTTAAGCTATTCCCCTTTCAACTGATTCGCCATTTCAATACTTAACGCTCGACGGACTGGGATCACTGTGGCACTTAATGCAACAAGTAGCGATAGCCCAATTGTAATCGGCACGACAGGTAAACGCATATCAATATATGCGTGGAATACCGTTAACCCTAAAATTTGGGCAAGTAAATATCCTAGCAACAGACCTACTATCGTAGCAACAATAGCGATAATCAAAATTTCAGTAGCGATCTGTTTTACGATATCTTGCTGTTTTGCACCTAATGCTTTTTGCAATGCAAATTCTTGTGCACGCTCACCTACAATCGCAATTAAAGTGGTGTTAACGCACAATGTGGCTAAAATCAAAATTACTATCGCAATTAAACCCATTAATCCTTTGATCTTATCTAAAATTTGTCCTTCAGAAGCAGAAACTTTCAAAATTGGATGAATATCTAAATCGGGATATAAATGTTGACACTTTTGTGCAAACTGTATCACTTGTCCGCGATCATCTTGGAGATTCATTTGAGCATTATTGACTAATCCTGACTTCTCTAACCATTGTTGTGCAAAGCTTAAGCTGACAACTAACATGTTATCCGTCGCATCACCTGCCTCAATAATACCTTTGATAATAAATTTATGTTTATCGTGATTTGCTTTGACTAAGGTTAAACTATCACCAACTTTTAAGTTCATGCGTTCGGCAAGACTTTTGCCAAGCAAAGCATGGCGATCGTCAAAATTTACGCCAATCGAAGAGCCTGTAATTTGCCAATAAGGTGCTAGAGTTGACATTGCGTCAAACCATACTCCCATCAATACAATTTTTTCTTTTTCACTGCGTGCTACGCCATAGAGATAAGGGCTTGCTGCTTTGATTAAACTTGGTGGAGCTTGGCGAATAATCGCTTCAATTTGGCTTTCTTTAATGAGTCCACTGTTAGTCGAGCCCACATAAAAATTAGCTCCAAAAGTACGTAATTCTTGACTCATTTTAGTATTAATATCAAAGTAAACTGCAGACATTGCAGTCACAACTGCTGCACCAACACTAATCGCTGCAAAAATGATCATCACACGTTGTAATTTTAAACGTAACGCACGCAAAACAATTCGCCAGAACATTTGCTGATTATGCATTATCAATGTCGAAACTTCATTGTCGACCATACAACACCTCAACGGGATAGAGTTGCGTAATTCGCTGAGCAGGCAAATAAGTGCCAACAAGAGCAATTAAAATAGCTAATGCTAAGACACAAGGAATAACGATCCAAGCAAATGCAAGAGGAGTACCAAACAAGCTTAAACCAATAAATTTTGCTAATCCCCATCCACTTATACAACCAAGCAATCCCCCGATAATAGCACTGATAATGGCTTCACAGTAAAAAAGCAATATAATTTGCCATTGATGAGCACCTAATGCTTTCATTAAACCAATTTCTTTGCTACGTTCAATGATAGTAGTCGTCATCAATGAGGCGATTCCCATAGCTGCTGCAATAACTGCTGCGACCGTAACGACACCTAATAAAAGCTGGATTTTTTTAATTACTACGCCTTCAGAAGCTGCCACTTGCCAAATAGGCTTCACAACGGAAGTTGAAATCGCTTCTTCTAATTGAAGAGCGATAGAAGAAACGTAAGCCGTGCAATACCAGAGATCATATTCCGCAGCGTTTAATGAGTCACTGTCTTTCCTTGCTCGTAGGGATAATTCATTTTCTGGTACAGTCAGTGCCGATACTTTAATTCCTTGGATTTTTCCTGATAGATTTAAAAGATTTTGTACTGCACGAAGTGGCATCACAATTTCTTGTTCCTCGTCGCCACCTGTCGCTAAGATCCCAACTAATTTCACTTGTATATTTTTTTGGAAATCCCCATTTTGATAATGTAAAGTCAATTTATCCCCGATTTGCCAACCGTGACGTGCCGCTAGTTTTTTGCCAACTAAAGCGGGAACATGATCGGCAAATTGGTTGCTTTCACTATAATCATCTACCCATTGTCCTTGCACCTGCCAGTAAGGGCTGATGATGCGCTGCCCTGTGTGGTAGCCATCTTCATCGGGAACATCAATTTTGTGATCAAAAAATGTGCCGAGAATTTTTACACGATGCCAGGTATTATCTGATGTTAAAGTTGTATTTTCACGTGCCGAAATGCGAAAATTTTTTCCATTTTCAGGGCGTACTTTTTGGACGTTAACTTCTGCATTCAATAATGGAGCAAAGCCGACAATATTATTCCGCCAGAAAATGTCTTTAATATTGGGTAATTCTTTTTCGTCTAAGAAATCTTGCATTGTGAGGCTATTTAAATTACCGCTTTGCTCACTAAGGAAAGCTGAGCTTGCCGGTTCAATTAAAATATTGGCACCATAGGATTTCATTTCTTTCGCCATTTTATCACCAATATCAATTGAAACTGCCAAAAGTGCCGAGACTAAGCTGGAAGCTAAGAAAATTGTCATAATTGACAATAATTTGCGTTTTAAACCAAAACGCCAAGATTGTCGCAACATTCTTGCTAACATTTAGTTATCTCCCTTTTGCAAGTAGCCGTTTTCTACTACTTCAGTGTTTTGCAAATATTTTTCTGGGTTATCTCGGAAAAGCGTTTGGTTATGTTCATTGGCGAAAAAATAAGTTGTGTCATTGTATTCGTAACGATAATTCGCTTGTTTATTGGTGAGTGCTTGCTGACTGACGGGATCCACTACTGGGATCTCTAACACAGTTGAGAAATAATTCGCTCCTGTTAACAATGATTTTTTCGGGATAATGACTTCATTATTTTCTTCTTGCCAATCGTCAATCGGAATTGGGTTACACCCTCCTGCTTTGCCGACAGATGGAATGAATAATCGCACACCACAAGCAACACACATTAGTTTATCCCCATCTACGACATAACCACTGTCTCCACAGAGTAAACAAGCATCGAAAACTGTGGCTAGACTTAATTTTTTGTTTGAACGATTAATGATAAAAAAGCGAATCGCCCGTCCATCACTTGCAACCCAAACGAAGCGATGTAAATTACCATCGCTTACAGTATTAATTGGAATATGGATCGCATTATCGTTTGCCATTTGCACTCGTGTAGCCTCAGATAAAACCGGAGGTAAAGAAGCCACTTTATCCCAATAAAGTTGCGTTCCGATTGTAACAGTAATCATTAAAATACCAAAAATAACACTGCTTCTAGCATGATGCATAAGTGCTAATTTTTGACGTTTAACAATGGGATGAGTTTCTTGGCATGCTATTTTTCGGCGAGGTAAATATACTTTCCATGTAAAAATACTAAGTGTAGCAAATAATAATAACGCATTAATATAATTAAAATAATTAGTGAGATTATTGACTTTGGCAACATAACTAAGGCGAAATTTAGTAATATTGACAATCTGTAGTTTCATTAAGCTTAATAAGACATTCCCTGTTAACGGCAGAAGCAACATAATTATCACTGCACTGATCAGTATAATTCTAAGTTTATGTCCTTTATTATCTGCTTTAGCTTGTTGAAATAAGATGACTAACCAACCCATCGTGGCAATACAAAAAAAGAAACCAAAAATACTAGCACTGCCGTTTAACAGAAAAGTTGTATTCACAACATCGGTATTCGTGATAAGGTGAATATTTGGGTTCTGTCCTAAAATCGCTCCGCCAGCAAAAGAGAAAATGAATTGCCACAGCTTCGCTACTCCAACTTTATGCCAAAATTGCGTAATATAAAATAAGAGATAAAACACTATCAGTACGCTATTAAAGCTTAGAATAAGTATTTGCCCTGATAATGTTTCAATAGCAAAAATCACGCCCAGTCCAAAACCCAATATTGTCAAGCAAATAAGACTTTTTATTTGGATATGTTGATATCGTGTCCAAAGACAACCTAGCAAAATGGCTAGAGGTAACACAGGTTGGAGCAGGAAAGTAAAAAAATAATTCATCATCAAATTCCTGTAACAGAGAGAAACTGTAATTGAGGCAGTGATTTTGAAGAGATCTTTGTATCATCTTTAAAATCAATAGATAGCCGAAGCTATCTATTCTAGATTTTTCAATAAGTATTAGGATTAAATTTTAGTCTAGTCCAACATATTTAAATTCATATGAAACATCAAAAGGTTTCCAGAATTTTGCGACACCAGTGTCTTTATCAGTATGACGATGCATTCCTGCTTTTGGTGGTGGTTCAATATGGTAAGTCACTTTATAATTACCAGCTCCCATCATTTTAATATTGGCACCATAGTGAGGTCCATCGCTTGCGACCATCGGCATAAAGTTCCCTTCTTGAGTAGCACCAGTATCTAAATTAGTTAATTTGTAAGAAATGGTTAAATAAGGCATCCATTCCCCTTCTCCAAATCCATTTTTATTGCCTTTAGTTGCGTGAATATCTGCTTCAAGATGAATATCAGATTGACTTGCTGATAACCCCATTCCACGAGGCTCCATATCGACAGGCTGTAAATAGACTGCAGCAATTTCCATATCATTCATCTTAACTGGCTCACCAATCGGATACTCTTTAAATGCTAGCACTGCAGGGGCAGACAAGACACTTGCTATAAGGGCAGTAACAACTAAATTTTTTTTCATACTTCATCTCCTTTGATTTATAAGTATTTTCAAATTAATAGAATGAGTTAACACGCATTGCGACTTTGACGTTTCATATAAAAAAAAGCAAAAATCGCAGCAATGACTAAAATAATTTGTGGAACAAGTGTTTGCACATAAGGATAAATGCCAAGCCATGGGATCTCTGGTAGATGAGGTAATAATGTTGGTTCAAACAACTTTCCTTCAATAAGTTCTAGCACTGATTTCCCTGCAAACACAAATGCCATAAAATACATAAATGAGCCTGTTAACATAAAGAACGGTTTTAGTGGTAATTTCACTACAGAATAACGCATAATGAAGTAACAAATCGCTAATAAAATTGCACCAACTACAAAACCTGCAATCAAATATATGATCCCCATAGTGGTCTGTGCATCTGCAGCTAATGCATAATAAAACAGCACCGTCTCGGCTCCTTCACGATAAACGGCAAGAAAACTAGTCAGCCATAATCCCACTAAAGAGCCTGTCGTCAGAGCAAACGAAAGCTTTCCTTCTAAATAAAGTTTCCAGTTGTTTGCTTCTACTTTTGAAAATAACCAATAACTCATCGTAAAAAGCATAATCACAGCAAAAATCATCGTAAAGCCTTCTAAAAGCTCACGACTTGCTCCTGCATTACTGAAAATTAGTTGAAAAATCACAGCAGTAACTAAACTCGCACCTAAAGCAACATAAACTGATTGACGGATAACTGGCAATTTATCCTGGTGATGATTTTTTACAAGGTAGGTTACTATCGCTGCTACAATCAACAAAGCTTCTAGTCCTTCTCGTAAGATAATCAATAAACTATATAGAAATAGTGACCAGTTATCTTGGATAGAACCTTGTAACATATTCACTGCTTTTGCCATCCCCACTTTAAGCCCTTCTGCTTGAATTTGGATTTCATCCACATCCGCTTTAGCTTTCATTAAGCTTACTAATTTAGTGAAATACCCTTCTAATTGAGCTTTAAATTGATTATCTCGTGATCCGATTTTGGCCTCAAAACCAGAATTTTCGAACACATCAAAATAGATATCTTGTACGTTCAACATTGCTTTTTGAGTATCACCTTGTTGATAAGTTTGAATTGCCTGTTGAATTTGTTGATTAATATCATTGCTAATTTGAGACCAATTTATATCTTTGCGGTCATTGCTTATCCCTGTGCCTGTTTCAGCAAAACTATCGTTATCTGCAAGATTATTTTGTTCTTCACGAGTAGTGGGTAAATTAGGAAGTAAATCTTCAATATCTTGCAGCAATAAAGTAGTTTGATAAGCTAATTCATTAAGATTATTTGGTTTTTCGCTAAGTTTAATCAAATTGTAAAAACGCTGATTAATTTCACCAGAAATTTTAGCAGAACGATTCATTCGTACTGACATTTCCATTTCTGAATTTTTATAGCCATCATATTGTGCTTTTTGAGCAAAATTTTTTGCTGCTTTAAAATCATCTTGTTGATAAGCGGAAAGCATATTTGCAAAATTATCATCTATTGCTTTAAAGCTTTGTTGCCAATGCATAGCAATATTTGTTTGAGCGTATACGTTATGCGAACTTTCTCCCTCTAAAGTATGTCCATTCTCTAAATTCGGTAAAACTGCTTGTATATCTTGTTTTAATTGTTGAATTTTTGCTAAAACCTGATCTTCGGGCATTTTTTCGTTCATCATTTTGCGAATCGTGCCAAACATCGCTTCCATTTGATAACTTTTCTTAGCTGAAATATTGATGCGAATCGGTCCTTCAAGATTTTCAAAAATCTCAAAGTATGCCATTTGTACTTTACGCCGAGCTTCATCTGTGTGATTTTGCTGATAGAGTGTTGCTGCTGTATCTAAACGCTGTTCAATTTCTAAAATATATTGTCGATAATTCTGCGTATCATCAGCAAACACTTTGATAGGTAATAAGAAAATAAAAAATATAGTTAAATACCAAAAACTGCGAGCAACCAAAATAAAACCTTAAGCATGATTATTACAAATAAGAATGGTTGTTATTATCCTCTCTAAAAAAATAAATTACAACATTTATTCTAAATTAGATAAAAACTTAAATTTGAACTACGCTATCATGACTATTTGTAGCTTGTGAAATATGTATAAAACTTTTATAATTTTGCGGATTTGTTCTTTAAATTAGGTGGAAAAATGAACCCAATGTTAAATATCGCTGTACGTGCTGCTCGTAGAGCAGGTAATATCCTTATCCAAGGTTTTGAGCGGCGTGATGAAATTGAAACATCATCAAAAAGTACTAACGACTACGTGACTAATTTTGATAAAGCATCAGAAAAAACGATCGTAGAGACTATTCGTGTAGCTTATCCTGATCACACTATTATTACGGAAGAAAGTGGCTTACTCTCTGGCAAAGATGGCGAAGTACAATGGATTATTGATCCACTTGATGGAACAACCAACTTTATTAAAGGTTTTCCTCATTTCTCAATTTCTATTGCTGTCCGTGTAAAAAATCGAACAGAAGTTGCTGTAGTTTATGATCCAATAACTAATGAACTCTTTACAGCACAACGTGGTAAAGGGGCAAAACTTAATGAAGTTCGTCTGCGAGTGAGCAATTTACGTGAATTGAAAGGTACTATTTTAGCAACAGGGTTCCCATTCAAACGTCCACATCTTATGCCAACTCAATTCGCAATGATGGCTAACCTTGTAAAAGATTGTGCTGATTTCCGCCGTACTGGTTCTGCTGCCTTAGATCTTTGCTATGTAGCAGCAAATCGTGTAGACGGTTATTTTGAAGCGGATATAAAGCCTTGGGATATTGCTGCTGGCGACTTGATCGTGCGTGAAGCAGGGGGATTGATTTGTGATTTTAATGGCACGCCTGACTACTTAACACAAGGACATATCATCGCTACTACCCCACGTTTAATGAAAGCAATACTCAACCACATTCAACCTTGTTTACCTCAAAATTTCTGAGCATAACTCAGTTGAACACGCCACAAAATTTTCCCTAAATTATGTGGCG
This sequence comes from Actinobacillus sp., assembly GCA_020026055.1. Lineage (GTDB taxonomy): Bacteria > Pseudomonadota > Gammaproteobacteria > Enterobacterales > Pasteurellaceae > Actinobacillus_C. The sequence goes on along the minus strand of JAHHRA010000011.1, from coordinate 45,409 downwards.
TACTATTGAAAGGAGTGAAAAATGATTATCGGTGATTTAACGCGTATAGATTACGCTCAAAATCTTCCCCCTATTCTTGCGAAAATTTGTGACTATTTAAATAGCATCGATCTTAATGCTTTAGAAATAGGCAAACATTATTTAACCGAAGAAATTGTCATCAATGTTGATGAAACACAACTAACCCCTCCTCAAGATAAAAAAGCTGAATTTCATCATAATAATATCGATATTCAAGTATTAATTGATGGCGAAGAATGGATTGAATATAGTGCAGAAATGCCAGATGCGGAACAATGCACACCATATAACGTCGAATTTGATTGTCAATTTATTCATAAATTCTCAAATAAAAATATTATCAAATTGCAGCCTAAAATGTTTGTAATCTTCTTCCCTTATGAAATCCACAAACCTTGTTGTAGTTATGAAGTGAACAGTGATAACAAAGCATTGAAGAAATTAGTGGTTAAAGTGCCAACTAATTTGCTTAATGAAGAATAAAATACTCGAAACTAAAAATGCTAAAACATTCCATTTTTCTTGTTAACAAAGCTAATTTTTGTCGAAACATGTTTTTTATCAAGAAAATTTTTCCAATTTTTAAGGCGTGATTATTGGTGTATTCTTTCCATTCTTTGCTTACGAAACTCATTCACTCCGTCTAAAATGACAAATAAGATCGAAGCGATCAATCCTGCAAAAAGAGGATAACTTTCATTAGAGATTTTTTCACCGATAATAAAAGCACTCACTAGAAGTAACGTTGGCTCCATATAACTTAGTAAACCAAGCATATTCATCGGCAGAAGGTTACTTGCCATGATATAAGAGATAAAAGCAATGCCACTGATAAGTCCAAGAATTAAGAGTAAATAAATAATATTAGGGTTAACTGCTTGAGCGGTCATAATATCGGTTTGGCTGACAAAATAAAAACATACGGGAAGCATTAACATAAACTCAATCGCAATGCTAGCAAGATCCATAATTTGAAAATGTTTGCGAATTAAAAAATAAATTGCATAGCCACAAACTGCGGCACTCGTCCAAGAACCACCACCACTAATAAAGATATCTACGGCTACACCAATGCTAGCCATACCAATTGCGACAGTTTTGAGTTTGCTAATTTTTTCTTTAAAAAAAACTTTACCTACGAGTACTAAGGCGAGTGGTAAAATTAAGTACCCTACAGAAACATTGAGGGCTTCATTATTGTTCGGTGCCCACAAAAAAAGCCACATTTCGAAACCTGAAATCGCAGCAGTGCAGCAATAAACTAAGAAAAACCAAGGTTGTCTTTGAATTCGTTTAAAATGCTGGCGTAAATAAAAACTTTGCTTGAACAAGAATACTGCTCCCCAAATAAATGGTAAGGAAAAGATGATCCGAAAACCAAAAATATCTTGCCCAGCTAATGGTATGAGCTTAGTCGAAAAATAATAAATATAGCCAAATAAAAATGAGGCGATTAAAGAACAGGCTATTCCTTTCAACATAGTTCAACCTTTTTAATTACACATAGAAATCTTTGTTTTGAACTCTAATAATTCATTAATTTGCAAAAAATCCCTCGAAAGCAGCATTCAAGGGATTTCCTTTTAATTTAAACTCAATTCGCACTTATTTTTTGCATTTTACAGCCGAAATGCCTGCAAATGGTGCTTTTGAACTACCCAAATATTCTTCAATACGAATCAATTGGTTATATTTAGCAATACGATCCGAACGGCTCATTGAGCCTGTTTTGATTTGTCCTGCTGCAGTACCTACAGCAAGGTCAGCAATAGTTGCGTCTTCAGTTTCACCAGAACGATGTGAGATGACGGCTGCATAACCTGCATGTTTCGCCATTTGAATCGCTTCTAAAGTTTCACTCAAAGTGCCTATTTGGTTGAGTTTAATCAAGATCGCATTCACAATGCCTTTTTCAATACCTTGTTTGAAAATTTTAGTATTAGTTACAAATAAGTCATCACCCACTAATTGAATTTTATCTCCTAATATTTGAGTTTGGTAAGCAAAGCCTTCCCAATCAGATTCATCTAAGCCATCTTCAATAGAAACGATTGGATAAGTTTCAGTTAATTTTTCTAGATAGTGAGTAAACTCTTGGGAAGTGAAAGTCTTACCTTCACCTTTGAGGTTATAACGCATTGTCGCTTTATCAAAAAATTCAGATGCCGCACAGTCCATTGCTAATGTGATATCACTACCAAATTGATAGCCTGCTTTCTCAACGGCTTCTTTAATGCATTGCAACGCCTCTTCGTTTGAACCAAGATTTGGTGCAAAACCGCCTTCATCACCCACTGCCGTATTTAGACCTCGGGATTTTAAGACTTTTGCTAAACTATGGAAAACTTCAGATCCCATACGGATAGCTTCACGAATATTTTTTGCTCCTATTGGTTGGATCATGAATTCTTGAATATCAACGTTGTTATCAGCATGTTCACCACCGTTTAAGATATTCATCATCGGTAACGGCATTGAATATACATTAGGAGTGCCGTTAAGTTCAGCAATCCACGCAAACAACGGTAGATTTTTTGAAGCTGCAGCTGCTTTCGCACAGGCTAAAGACACTGCTAAAATTGCATTTGCACCAAAGCGAGATTTATTTTCTGTACCATCAAGTTCAATCATAATCTGATCGATTTCTTTTTGGTTAATTGCATCTTGTCCGATTAAAGCTTGTGCGATTTCAGTGTTCACTGCATTTACAGCAGTCAACACACCTTTGCCGCCAAAGCGCGATTTATCACCATCACGCAATTCTAAAGCTTCACGAGAGCCCGTAGACGCTCCTGATGGAGCAGCAGCCATACCAACGAAACCACCTTCTAAATGGACTTCTGCTTCAACAGTTGGATTACCACGTGAATCAATAATTTCACGACCGATCACTTTGATAATTTCAGATCTTGCCATTATATTTTCCTCATAAGTTGATTTGAAAATCTGCATAAACAATACCAAGCATTTTATCTTCTTTTATATTTTTTGTCTTGAAAAACACTAAAAGAAAAAAAATTTTGTGTTTTATTGTTAATAAAAAGAAAATATTAGAATAACGCTACTTCTTATTAACGAAAATGAATTGCAAATTAACGCACTACTTCGCCACTCACTTGTAAATCAGCATGATAAGAAGATCGTACGAATGGTCCACATGCTGCTTGTTCAAATCCTATCGCTTTTGCTTTTTCTCGCAACATATCAAATTCTTCTGGTGAAACATAACGAGCTACAGGTAAGTGATAACGACTTGGTTGTAAATATTGCCCTAATGTTAACATTGTTACTCCATTATCATGAAGATCTTGCATAACTTGTAGAAGTTCAGCATTAGTTTCTCCTAATCCTACCATTAGACCTGATTTTGTTGGAATATCAGGGAACATCACTTTAAATTCACGTAATAGTTTTAACGACCATTCATAATTTGCTCCAGGACGAATATCTTTATATAAACGTGGAACATTTTCTAAATTATGATTAAACACATCTGGTGGATTATTTTTTAACTTTTCTAAAGCTTGTCCGATACGACCTCGAAAATCTGGCACTAAGATCTCGATTTTGATATCTGAGTTTAATTTACGAATTTCACGAATACAATTAGCAAAATGCCCTGCTCCACGATCAGGAAGATCATCACGGTCTACAGAAGTAATGACTACATATTTTAACTTCATATCTGCAATAGTTTCTGCTAATTTTCGCGGTTCATCTGTATCTGGTGGCAAGGGTTTTCCATGGGCTACATCACAAAAAGGACAACGACGTGTACAAATTTCCCCTAAAATCATAAAAGTTGCAGTGCCGCGATTAAAACATTCATTCAGATTCGGACAAGAAGCTTCTTCACAAACGGAATGTAAGTTGTGGCGTCGTATCTTATTTTTAATCGCTTGAACCTTATCAGAACTAGCTGAAAGTTTAATTTTCATCCATGCAGGCTTTTTTAAAAGTTCCTGCTCAGGATCAATATTTTTGACATTAATGATTGAAGTTTTAGCCGCATCACGGTACTTAACACCTCGTTCTATTTTGAACGAATTAGTCATTCTAATTTCCTTAAAATTTGTTATCTACATTCAATAACAGAGTGCGGTTAGCACAAATTGATTGAAAAGTAAGAAGTTGAAGTACAAATTCAAGCTCATAGGCTTAAGCTATGAGTGCTTACACAGCTTGTAGAAGGTACAAAAACACAGATAATCAAGGATACTAAATTTCTGCCTTGATTAAAATAGACAAAAGAAAATCGTTACTCAGTCAGTAGTTTAGAATAGAATAAGCTGAACATAAGCTTTATTTCGAGCGAGCCTTAATTCTTTTAGGTTTGATAACTTCAAAACTGATACTATCGCTTTCACCATTTTCGCCGACGATAGTTAAATGGTGAGTGCCCGCTTTTAAGAAAAAAGATTTTTCAGTTTGTTTATCCTTGCCGAGATATTGTTGATTTAAATACCAATGCAGGTTCTGTTGTTGCAAGTTGGCAACTTTGATGATGATGTTTTTTTCGCCATCAAAGTCTTTCGGTACAATGATTTTTAACCCATTTAATGGGTAAATAAATTTCACAGTGCGTTGTTGGTTGTGGCTAATAAACACATTGGAAATATCCATATTTTGTTTGATGAAATAATTAACTACTTCTAGAGGATAATTGAGCAATATTTTGGCGTGGCGTTCGTCAAAATCTGGGCTGCGAGAATCAATCTCTTCGTCTTGTGAATTGACAAATACTTTTTTGTAATATGGCGAAAATTTAAGTGGTTTGGCGGCAGTTGGATACAGCACCTCTTGGAAAGAGACATCATATTTCAATTTATAGCCTGTGGCGGTGTCAACTTTAATGCGTTGTAATGCCCCCTGTGGCATTTCAAAACCTAAATTCTTTTTAGGCAAAATATTAAAAATATTAAAAAATAGCTTGCCTGCTGTAACCACGCCCGATAGGTTGCTGTTGCTTTCACCAGTGAAGTTTCCTACCCATACTACCAATGTCCATTCAGGAGTAACTCCTGCTGCCCAGCCGTCTTTTCTGCCATAGCTGGTGCCTGTTTTCCAAGAAATAGGATTTTTATCTTGATAAATGCTTTCTAAATCAGGTCGTTCTAATTTGCGAATTGTTTCTAAAGTTAGGTAGGCAGCTCCTTGAGAGATCAGAGGTTTAGTTTGGGTGTCCACAGGGCGATCACGCAAATATTGTAGCTCTTGGAAATTGCCAAAATTGCCAAGCCCTGCGTAGAGTTTGGCGATGTTTTCAACACTTAATTCTTTAGTACCTAGAATCAAAGATAGCCCATAGCGATTAGGGTTGTTATCCGCAAAGCCTAGAACATCTTTGAGAAAATAAAAAAACCTTTCACTTTGATATTCTTGTAACAACAACACAAAGGGAATATTTAAGGATTTGATCAAGGCTTTTTTGATTTCAATAAAGCCGTAGTATTTTTTGCTAGCATTCTGTGGGCTAAAATTGGAAAAAAACAGTGGTACATCAGCGATTTTGGATTCAGGAGCAATAATGCCTGCATCTATGGCTAAAGCATACAAAAATGGTTTCAAAACCGAACCTGGGGAGCGTAGAGCAGTGATGCCATCTACTTGACCATAATTGGCTAAATCATAAAAGTTTTGCGAGCCAATATAAGCTTTCACAGCATAATTTTTATTATCTACCAAAATTACTGCTGCATTAGCGATGCCCTCTTGTTGTAAATATTCAGCGTAGTCTTGCACGATTTTGGTGATTTTTTCCTGTAACTCCGTATTAATGGTAGTTTTAAATACTTTTTCGGAACTATTTGAAGTTAAGCGGCGGCTTAAATGGGGAGCTGAAGCTCTGAAGCTATATCTTCGGCGAGGAATAGGTTCTTTAAGAGATAATTCCAATTGGAATTTAGAAATCACACCCCGAGTAAATAAAGTTTGGAGTAAAAAATTGCGTTTACGCATTAATTGAGAGCGGTTTTTTTCAATGTGCATAAGCCCAGGAGAATTAGGCAATACCGCCAGTAAACAAGCTTCTGCCCAAGTTAATTCTTGGGGATATTTTTGAAAATACAGCAAAGATGCGGTTTCATAACCTACAATATTGCCCCCATAGGGGGCATTATTAAGATACATTGCAAGAATTTCATCTTTGGTGAAATTGCGTTCGATTTTTAAGGCGTGAATAATTTCTTGGTATTTATTTGCCAAAGTTCTTGTTTTTGGAGCAAATAATTTCGCTACCTGCATACTAATCGTACTACCGCCTGAGCGTTTGGCTTTGAATAAGTTATCTCGAATCGCACGTAAAATACCTTTTGGATCAACCCCTAGATGTTGATAAAAATTGCGATCTTCATAATTAAGCACCGCAATTTGTAGCTTTTCAGGGATTGGGGTGCGGCTTTGTAGATGCCATTGTTCATCAGCATTGAGATACACACCAAGTATATTATCTTTGTCATCTAACACCACTTGGCTATAGCGTTTCGCAAAGGTTGCACGCAACTCTTTAACATCAAAATTAAGATAAAGCCCTGCACTAATCAGCAGGATTAAGGCAAGGCTAATGAGGAGAGTGGAAAAATATATTACATATTTTTTTCTCATAGAACATCGGTTTCCACGCTAACATCAAAGCCTGATAAATAAGCTTCGTAGTTTTGATCATACATCGCCTCAGCCACAGTAGCAGGGAATTTATATTCCCCCACCGTTACGGCATTGAGCTTAATGAAGAAACTGCGTGAAGAGCTTCCTTGGTAGTCAAAGAACCACATTACACGGTCATCGCGAATATCTTGATAATCAATATTAGTGCCACGCATTTTGGCTTGCACCCAAGCTGGATATTCTTGATTTAAGGCACGTAAGTTTTCAATTTCCCAACCTGTTGGTAAGACTTGGGTGAGGGCAACTTCGTTAATATTAATATAACGATTATTGACAGTTCCCACCTTAATTTCAAGCCAGAAAGATTGCCCTGAGGCAATATGTTCAGGGTTGATTTCATTGCCGTAATCATCGTAGAAATATCTTTCTAATTGCAAATTTTTAGCAATGTCTTCACGCTCATAATTAATTGGAACACCTTCCCAGAAATAATTTACAAAGCTATTGTGTGGGTTGGTAGTTGTAATCTTGAGAGTTCTCACGTTTTCAGGCAAACTTAGACGATATTTACCATGTTGAGTGGTGAATTTTTTAGCTTTGCCATTGATTTCAAGATTGCCAGATATTTCTTGGCTATCTTGAGGTTGACTCATATCTGCTAAAGCTAATAAGGAATAGCCAACACTCTGAGTTGAAAGCCAATCTGATGATTGTAAGGCTTGCAAAATTTCAGTATAAAGCGTGTTTTCAACCTTGCCATAGATTTTGTAATAAGCATTGAGCATTATGGCTTTGTCTCTTAATTTGGAGCCGTAAGAATAGCGATACCAATGGTCATCATTCGTTGGCACTTGCACGGATAATCCTTGAGCAAGAGCTAGAGCCATTTGTTCTTCACCAATAAGTTTATAGGCACTGGCAAGCAACCATTTGTTGACTAAGGAAAGTTGAGCCAAATGGTTTTCATATAGCATATTCATAGTGCTGATATCAGGCTCACCAATGGCTGCCAGTAAATACAGGCTATAAGCTTTTTTATTAACATCATATTGGCTGGATTTCACCTGTTGTTTAGTGAATTTGACCCATTTTTTCAACAATTCAGCAGGCACATAATATCCATTATCTTTTGCTAAAATTAAGAAATGTGCAATGTAATTGCCTGCCCATAAATCTGTTTTGTTTTGACCTTGCCAATAGGAAAATGAGCCATCATCTAGCTGGAATTTCGCAAGTCTGGCAATACCTGCGTTAATGTTGTGAGTGATGGTTTTAGGGTTAAACTCAGTTGCACTGGCAAGTTGGTGGATAAACAACTGCGGTAGCACACTGGAAGTAGTTTGTTCCGCACAACCATAAGGGTATCTAATTAAATATTTAAGTCTTTGATCAATTGCTAAAATCGGTGAGCTTGAAATATTTATCTGGCTTGCCACTGTGCCTGCGATTGAGTTTTCTGGAGCTTTAAAGTGTACACTTCCACCCTGAGGAATAATTTTAAGTTCATTAAAATAAACATACGGATTATTTGAATGCACATTAATATCAGTCACTTCTTGGTAAGCATATTTTTTAGAGGCAACCTTAAAGGTGATTTTGTCTGCCCCTACTTTATTTGGTACAAAGGCTGAGAAATAAAGTGTTTTCTTATCTTTATTGTTCAAAGTGAGGCTTTGAGTTTGAGTTTTGCCACTATAGTGCATAGTAAGTTTTACTTCGCCGAGCTCATCATCTAAGCCAAAAAGTTCCACAGGGATAGTAAATTTATCACCCACTTTCAGAGTTCTTGGAAGAGACGCATTCATCACAATTGGTGCTTTCACTTTAACTTGAACTTCAGCACTACCGTATTTATATTGATCAGCTGCAACGACCATCACTCGCACCGATCCCATATAGTTTGGCATAGTAAATTCCACTTCACCTTCCCCTTGAGCATCAGTGGTGAGCACGCCTTTAAACATTGCTACAGGCTTAAAACGTTGCACTTCTTCTTTGCCCAAATGTTTATTGCGAAGATTGTCAATCGCTTCATCACCACCAGCTTTTAAAACTTGATGCACTTTGCCTAAGGTTTTACCGATCACTTCGTTGTAGTTATCAAAAGTTAGAATTTGCATAGCTTCTTTTTGATAGAAATAATTCCAAGGGTTAGGCGTTTTAAAAGCAGTAATATCCAAAAGCCCCTCGTCAACAATGGCAATGGTGTAATCCATTTTAGAATTAGCGAGGTTTTTAACTTTAACTTTAAATTTTTGGTTTGGTTTTAATTCTTGTGGAACATCAAGTCTTAGATTAAGTTTTGTCGCTTCGTTATTAACCATTAAAGGCACCGCACCATAGAGTCTTAACGGACGATCGTTGGTGTAATTGTTGTAATCTTGGAAGAGAGAAATGCTGACATAAGCATTTGGGAACATATCTTCTGTGATTTCAATTGCTTCTTGATTTTTGGTAGATTTCACATCACGCCAAAATCTTTTGAGAATTCGCCCTGATTTTTCAATAGTAATCAAAGCTTTTGCTCCTTGTGCACCCTCATAGATCACTTGAGCAGTATCTCCAATATTGTAAATTTTACGATCAGTTTCAAGTTTGAGCTTATCCACTTTTTTACGCAGACTTGGGTCGGTCCAATCACTAGCATTTAAATGCACTCCTGCACTTTGCCCCGATTCTAAGTCCTTAATTTCTACAAATACATCGCCTTCAGATTGGATTGGGTAATCAATCAATACAGGTTTTACACCTGATTCAATGGTTTGGCTGTGCAAAAGTTTGGTATGGACATCAGTTTTGATGGAACGGACAAAATCGCTTTCGCTACTGTAATCCCACCACCAAGAATATTCATTTTGGTAAATGCGATATTGTATTTTTTTGCCAGCAATGAGTTTTTCACCATCAGCTGAGACGACAATAGCTTGTAAATTCAGGTTATCGCCAACTTTGATGTAATTGTTTTGTGGCTGTTCGATACCAATATAAGAATCAAATTTATTGACTTTAACAAGGCTACGTTGAATTATAGGGCGACCGCTAGTTTCCAATACTTTGGTGGTAATTAATGCCATTAAGTTGAGGTTTTTAAGTGCAACTTTGTGTAATTCAAAATTAAACTTAGCTTTGCCTTCTGAGTTAAGAGTGCCTTTCTTTTCTAAATCATCATAAGAAAAGCGACTAATAGTTGGGTTGTTGAAATTATAGTTTTTGAATTTTTCAAACTTAATTTTGTCTTCACGCAAACTTAAAGTGCTTTCATATTTCAAACCATCTGCAGGAGCTCCAAATAAATAATCAGCGCCTAGAGCAAGGTTAATTTTTGCAGTTTGATTAAGATTAATGGCAGCTGGTAAATCCAGATTAACTTTAATTTTGTAAGGAACAACAGTTTCTATCGAAATATTTTTGCTAAAGCTAACATCGCCAATTTTGGCATCAATTTTCCAAATCCCTGTTTCGGAATCTAAATTAGTTTTAAAGGAATAGCTGTAAAAACCATCTTTGCCATTTTTTACAACATGGTTAGTGAGAAATTTTTTACCCGTTGGAGTATAAATATTAAGGCTAATTGGGTGATTAGTGGGGAAAGTTTTATTTTGATTGCGAGCAATTATGGCAAGGTGAATTTCATCATGAGGGCGATAAATGTCTCGGTCAGTATAAATAAAGCCTTTAATACCAGCATTCGCAAATAAGCCATCCACGGAGAAACCATCATAGGATAATTGTGAATCTCGTAATTTTAAAATAGTTTTTTGTTTACCTGATTCAGCGAGGAAATAAAAAACATCTGTTTTTTGATTAGCATTTAAATCAAAACGCACTTCACCATTGGCGTTGGCAATAGCTTCAGCAATTAGTTGATTATTTTGACTGATGGCTTGCACTTTCGCTCCTGCCACCACTGAGTTTGTAAGGATATTGGTTACAGTAACCACATAATGATCTTGAGTTTTTTGAGCCACTAAACCAAGGTCAGAGAATAAAACTACCTTGGCTATTTTGGCATTGTTACGGAAAAAACGTGCTTTTTTCCAGTTATCCACTTCCTCAGGAAAAGTGTAATCAATGCCGTTTTCATCAAAAGCAAGCTCTACAATAAAAAAGCCTTGCTCATCTTTAAAGTTGGCTAATTCAACTTCGCTTTGTTGCCAATTATTCTTGGAATTTTTCAACGTAAATTCTTTTTCAAATACAATATCGCCGATTTTGTAAAGATACTCATCAAATTGATAACTAAAAGCATTGCCGTTGCCTTTAAAGGCTAAATCTTGCAAAAATTGAGTAGTGTTATTGGGATAAATCTTTTTAACTTTTAGTTTAACTTTTTTGATATTAATAGATTTAAAGCTGATTTTTTGCTGGTTAATTGACGGCAGAATAATGCCATCATTTGCAAAAGCAATTTTAGGTTCTGCTTCTTTGAAATTAATATCTGCTTTGAAATTATCATTAAGCTTTAAGCCATTGTGTGATTTTAAACCTTTGAGAATCTCTAATTTGTAGACTCTATTTGGATCAAAATTACCTTTCAGCAAAATTTTATTTTTAAAATTAATCACATCAAATTCAACATCATTTAGCGAAATGTAAGAATCAAGGTTTTTATTTACACCTAAATTTTCTGAAAAAGTGATTTGAATATAAGGTTTGGCATCAGTAACTGTAGTTACTTCCAAAACTTGTAATGCTTGAGCGGTTGCATTTTGGCTGAGGGCAAGTTGAGTTGCTTCTTGCTTAGGTTTTTCCTCTTTTCCAAACAAACTATCAAACCAAGCGTAGCTTAGATTAGTTTGCAACATAGAAATAGAAACCAACAACAATGCGATGAGTTTTTTCACTTCTTACTCCTTAAATGATGACAGTCAATTTTCAATCAATTCGTTTATGATTTATAACCGCAACTTGGCAATTGTATCGCAACTTAAGAAATGTTTTCAATTTTCATAGTGTGATTCCTGTCATCAGTTTTCTATCTTCTGGAGCATCACATAAATAGTCCGAATAACTAGAACTTTTTAGCAAAAATATGTTTGAGAAAGGGCATAGCGAAGGGGATAATAAATTTTGCGTTAAAAAATTTCCACCAAGTGAGGAGTAGCTATTTATCTGAGCGAGTTTCTCTTGCTTACGTTTTCTGTACAAGCGAAAGAAGTAGCTCACTATCAAGCAAAACATGACTATAAAGATGGAAAAATGACGCCTCGAAAGTCGAAAAACTTTTCCTGATAAAAGCAGCAGTTTTTTGAATGTCGGCTTTGCTGACGAAGCTTTTAGAGCGAACAAAACACTTAAGTGTTTTGTGAGTAATTTAAGGGCATAATCTGTCTTTAATTTTTAATATATTCCCAATTCAGCGATAAAAGATTCCACTAATTGTGGGGCGATTTTTTCACAATTGGCTTCGGTTTTATCAATAAAATCGGCAAGTTGACACATTTGCAAGCCAACGTAACCGCAGGGGTTGATATTTTGAAAGGGGCTAAGATCCATTTGGACATTCAAGGCTAAACCGTGGAACGAGCAGCCTTTACGGATGCGTAAGCCCAGTGAGCAAATTTTTTGACTATTGACGTAAACACCTGGGGCATCTGGCTTGGCATAGCTGGGTATGCCATATTTTTTGAGAGTATTGATCACGCTTTGTTCTAGGGCGATCACCAAGGAACGAACACTAATATCATTCTTCACTTTTTTTAGGCGTTTAATATCAATCAAAACGTACATAATTTGCTGACCTAAGCCGTGATAGGTTATTTGACCTCCTCGATCGGATTGCACCATAGGAATTTTCGTTTGATAAAGCAAATGTTCTGCTTTGCCTGCACTACCTTGAGTATAAACTGCAGGATGTTGCACCAACCAAATTTCATCAGGCGTTTGTTCGTTGCGTTTATTGGTAAAAGTTTGCATTTCACGCCATACACTTTCGTATGGCTGAATACCAAGTTGGCGGATAATTATTGATTGATTATGCATAGTCGTTAACAAGAAAGTAGAAAAGCAAGTAAAACAAAATAAAAAAAGAACAAGTTAGTGCAATTAACTTGTTCTCTTATCTTGATGGCACTAAAGAACCATTCTCACTCCATCAATTTCTGCAAGTACTTTGTAAAGTGTTTCAATTTGCTCAATATTTTCAGCACGCATTGATAAAGATATAGCCTCATAATTTCCTTTAGAACTTGGTTGAATTTTTGGTGTATCAATCACTTTTGCATATTTCATCATTACTTTTTCTACATCATTTACTAAATCACTACGAGCTACACCAACAATTTTAAACGTAAAATCACATGGAAATTCAAGTAAATCTTTTAATTTTTTATCTTCAATTTGACTGTCTTTAATAATGATATTTTTATCTGCCATAATTTTTCCTCTTTAAAATAAATTAAAACAAGCAGAATCTTCACTCTGCTTCATTAAAATGTAAATAATTTATTAAATTTCAAGAATAGTTAGAAAAAAGATTTAAATTTAAGCACAATCCAATCCCAAAGGCGGCTAAAAATCCCACCTTCTTTCACATCTTGAAGCACTTGTAAATTAACATTTGCAATATCTTTATCATCTAGTTGATAAATAATTTTTCCAACAATTTGTCCTTTAACAAGTGGTGCTGTCAATGGTTTTTGTGTTAAAGCATAACGCATTTTTATATCTGCTCGACGACCTTTTGGTAAAGTGAGATATGTATTTTCTAACGTACCTAAAACAACTTTATCCACATCACCATAATATACAGGTTCTTCAACAATTTCTTTATTTGGAGATAACGCACGAACTGTTTCAAAATTAGCAAACCCCCAACGTAACAATTGTTTGCTTTCTTGTTCACGCACTCGTTGACTTGGAGTTCCTAACACTACAGCAATTAAACGCATATTATTGTCTCCTTGTGCTGAAGAGACTAAATTATAACCTGCTTCTTTAGTATGCCCTGTTTTAAGACCATCAACACGTAATGAAGTATCCCACAAAAGACCATTGCGATTTGGTTGCATAATCTTATTAAAAGTTATTCTCTTGATTGCGTAGAGTCTATATTCCTCTGGTAGATCCTTAATCAAGTGCTTAGCGATAATAGCCATATCGTAAGCAGATGAATATTGATTTTCATGATCCAATCCATGTACTGTCATAAAATGTGTGTTTTTTAGTCCCATTTCCTGTACATAACGATTCATACTTTGAACAAAAGTATTTTGAGAACCTGATACATATTCAGCCATAGTAATACAAGCATCATTACCTGAAGCAACAACGATCCCAAGATTTAATTCAGAAACAGGTACTTTTTGCCCAATACGTAAAAACATTAGAGAAGTTCCTTGTAAAGCTTTATTGCCTCCCCAAGCATTAGCAGGAACAGTAACAATATCATCATTGTGAATTTTTCCTTGTTTTAAAGCCTGACCAATAACATAACTTGTCATCATTTTAGTGAGAGAAGCAGGTGCTTGGCGATGATTAGCATTTTTCTCAGCTAAAATAGCACCAGAATTATAATCCATTAGAATATAACTACGGGCGTTTAATTGAGGAGGAACAATACCGAATTCTATTATATTATTTGAAACAACAGATTTTGTTGTTAACGTAGGAATAGTTATATCTTGAGCGTTCTGAGCGGCAATAATAGGCAATGTATATAACCCACACAATGCAGAAACTGTTGTTGCTTTTATCCAATTTTTAATCATAAATCCACCTTAATTAATACAATAAACTTAATAAGAAAAACTATTCATTCCCTTTAAAAAAATGACTCTTATGTGTTTGAATAGACATCACTAAACCAAAACCAGCCATTAAAGTTACAAAAGATGTTCCACCATAACTGACTAACGGTAATGGCACCCCCACTACAGGCAAAATACCACTTACCATACCAATATTAACAAAAACATAAATAAAAAAGATCAAACCTAATGCTCCTGCCAAAATACGGCCAAAAGATTTCTCAGATTGTACTCCAATCTGTAAACAACGAATGACAATATAAAGATATAAAAGCATTAGCATACAAAATCCAATAAGTCCCCATTCTTCACCAAATACAGCGAAAATAAAATCAGTATGAGGTTCTGGTAAAAATTCTAATTGCGATTGAGTGCTATGCGTCCAACCTTTTCCCCACAAACCACCAGATCCTATTGCAATTTTAGACTGCAAAATATGATAGCCCGCACCAAGTGGATCTTTAGCAGGATTAAGCAATGTCATTACACGTGTACGTTGATAATCGTGCATCAAATAAAACCACATTATGGGAAGAAAGCCTGCTACCGCCACACTAGCGGTTAACATCAACTGCCAACGCATTCCTGCTAGAAAAACGACAAAAACTCCTGAAGCTCCAACTAAAATAGCTGTCCCTAAATCAGGCTGAATTGCAACTAACAACGTTGGGATCATAATCATAATCAATGCGATAAGAGTAACTTTCAAGCTTAGCGGCGAAGGTTTTTGCCCAAGATAAGTTGCGACCATGAGAGGAACGGCAATTTTAATAATTTCTGAAGGTTGAAAACGGAATAATCCCAAGTCTAACCAGCGCTGAGCTCCTTTACTTGAACTTCCAATCAAATCTACTAAGATTAAAAGAATAATACCGATAATAAAAAGATAAGGTGCAATATATTGATAAAATTGTGGTGGAAATTGAGCAACAACAAACATTACTAAAAATCCCAAACTCACTTGCACAATACGATGTTCAAACATTATCATATTTTCACCAAGTGCACTGTATAAAATAGCCATCCCAAAACCTGTAAGTATTACTAACCCAAGTAACAACCAGCCATCAAGATGTAATTTTTGCCAACATTTTAACCATTTGCTTTTTTTATCCATGATTAAAATTTCTCCTTATCTTTCGGTGAAGTTATTGATACTGCATCTGGATAAATTTTTCTGATTTTTGAAGCGTCATTTTCTTGATTCTCCATTTTTTCTACTTCTGGCAAACGCACATTTAAATAATAATCCATAATATTTCTCACAATTGGTGCTGCTTGAGTACTTCCCCCTCCTGCATTTTCTAAAATTGTGACAATGACAAGTCTTGGATTCATATAAGGTGCGAATGCAATAAACCATGCGTGATCGTGTAAATCTTTTTTTAAATCTTTCGCACGATAAATTTGATTTTCTTTCAAACTAAAAACCTGTGCTGTACCTGATTTACCTGCTGCTTTATAGTCTGTATCTAAAAATGCCCGACGTGCAGTACCTTGTTTGCCGTTAATAACAGAGTACATTCCTTCTTTCGCATTTTCCCAATATGCTAATTTGGGTTGAGTAATATCAGGTTGTAAATGTGGATCTTTATAGAATTGTGTCGTTGTTCCATCAATACTTTTCATCAAATGAGGTGTATTCACTCGACCATTATTTACTAAAATAGCCAATGCCTTAGCAACTTGTAACGGTGTCGCACTCCAATAACCTTGACCAATACCAACAGGGATTGTATCACCTTGCAGCCAACTGCGTTTAAAACGAGATTTTTTCCATTCTCTATTTGGCATAACAGCTGCAGTTTCTTCTTTTAAATCTACTCCTGTGAGTTCACCAAAACCAAATCTTTTCATCCATTCTGATAAACGATCAATTCCCATATGATAAGCAATCTGATAAAAATAAGTGTCAGATGATTCACTGATAGCTTTCTGAAGGTTAGTTTTGCCATGCCCACCCATTTTCCAGTCGCGATAACGTTTTTGCGTATTTGGAAGATACCAATAACCTGGATCGAAAATTTCTTTATTTGGATCAATCACTTTTTCAGTTAATCCTGCTACTGCAATAAAAGGTTTTACTGTTGATGCAGGAGGGTAAATACCTTGTGTAGCTCGGTTATAAAGGGGGCGATCTGGGTCATAGAGTAACTGGTTGTAATCTTTACTCGAAATACCACCAACAAACAAATTATTATCATAACTTGGTGTAGAAACCATTGCTAAAATACTACTATCTTGCGGATCTAACACTACGACTGCTGCACGTTTATCTCCTAGTAACCGCGTAATATATTGCTGTAAATCTAAATCAATTGTTAGATGAATATTTTTACCCGCCACAGCAGGCTGTTCCTCTAATTTACGTACTACTTTTCCGCGTGAATTAACTTCAACTTCTTCAAAACCGACTTGACCGTGCAATTCTCTTTCATAATAGCGTTCTATGCCTTGTTTACCAATATCATATGTTCCTTCATAATTGCTTAATTCATTATTTACTTTAAGATGTTCCATATCTTTATCATTGATTTTACCCACATAACCTAAAATAGGTGTCAATGACGCACCATAAATATAATGACGTTTGAAATAAGGTTGAACGGCAACACTTGGGAATTTGTATTGATTAACTGCAAAACGTGCTATTTGTTCTTCAGTAAGAGTTGGTTTTAAAAGAATGGGAGTATAACGAGAAGTGCGACGCCGTGCTTTATCGAAATTTTCAATATCTTCATCAGTTAAACCAACAAGTGGCTTTAATGCATCAAAAGTCTCTTTGAGGTTATTCACTTTTTCAGGAACAATATACAAACCAAAAAAAGTAATATTTTCCGCAAGTTTTCGACCATAACGATCGTAAATCAACCCACGTGCAGGTAGAAGTGGTAATAATTTAATGCGGTTATCATTAGAACGAGTTTGGTAAACAGTATGTTCTCTAATTTGCAAATAATACAAATTGACAAATAGCAGAATACACATCAAAAAAATGACTATCACTGATATAACAATACGACGCATAAACAAATTTTGTTCTGCCTTCGTATCACGAATCAACTCATATTTAGGATCTTTTAGCCATTCTTTAATATTCATAACTTTTTGAAATTTATTATTCGACGATGTTTTCAATTATTCGCGATGATAAGGGTGATTCGTACTTAGTGACCAAGCTCGATATAAAGCTTCCACAACGACTACTCGCACAAGAGGGTGTGGCATCGTCAAAGGAGAAAGCGACCAACTTTGTTCAGCTATTCGTTTACATTCAGGGGAAAGTCCTTCAGGTCCACCAATAAGCAAGCAAACATCACGTCCATCATTTTTCCACATTTCTAACTGTTGTGCGAGTTTTGGCGTATCCCAAGAATTTCCAGGAATATCAAGTGTCACAATACGATTACGACCACAAGCTGCCAACATTGCTTTTCCTTCTAATTCTAAAATACGTTTAATATCTGTATTTTTTCCACGTTTCCCTGCTGGGATTTCAATTAATTCAAATGGCATATCTTTAGGGAAACGACGTTGATATTCTTTAAAAGCGGTGATAACCCAATCTGGCATTTTAGTTCCTACAGCAACTAATTGAATTTTCATTATTTGATTTTCCCAAGCTGTTCAATTTAATAAAACGCTACGCTATTTATTCATCTGGTTTTTCTGTTAATTTTACTCAATGACAAACACTGCCATTTCAAATTTGAAAGAAAAAATTTTGATTCTATTTCAATTTTTATTCTATTGAAATAAAAGAGGGATTCTAGCATATCTACACACAACAAAGAACCTTCCTCTCAATCGTTAGACTTATAATTGCAAATTTCGTTATTTTCTCTTTTTAGTTATTTGAATAGTTTTATGATTTCTTCAATCCCTTGAAAATTTGTAAAACAACATTACTTAAAGATATGTGTAACTAATAATCATAAAAATGAATTTAATTTCTAAAGGAGATGTTTATGAATATCGAAAAATTTACTAGTAAATTTCAACAAGCACTCGCTGAGGCTCAATCTTTAGCTGTCGGGCGTGATAACCAATTTATCGAACCTGTTCATTTGCTATCTGCCTTATTAAGTCAGCAAGATGGCTCAATTGCCCCAATTCTCACCGCAAGTGGTATTAATTTACAAACTTTGCACCAAACTCTAAACGAACAGTTGAACAAGTTGCCACAAGTTTCAGGCAATGCGGGTGAAATACAAGTGTCCAGATCACTAATTAACCTTTTAAACGTATGCGATAAATTAGCACAAAAAAATCACGATAAATTCATTTCTTCCGAATTATTCTTGCTAGCATTAATGGAGAGTAAAGATGAATTATGGAAAATTTTTCAGAATTTGGGAGCGTCAAGTGCCAGCTTGACTCAAGCTATTCAACAAATTAGAGGAGCCGACAACGTGAATGACCAAAATGCAGAAGATACTCGCCAAGCTTTAAAAAAATATTGTATCGACCTCACCGAGCGTGCTGAAAAAGGCAAGCTAGATCCTGTGATTGGTCGAGATGAAGAAATTCGCCGCACTATTCAAGTCCTACAACGTCGTACTAAAAATAATCCCGTACTCATTGGAGAACCTGGAGTGGGCAAAACTGCGATCGTAGAAGGTCTCGCTTTACGCATCATCAACGGTGATGTGCCTGAAGGGTTAAAACACAAACGGGTGTTATCTTTGGATATGGGTGCATTAATAGCAGGAGCAAAATTCCGTGGAGAGTTTGAAGAACGCTTGAAAGCAGTATTAAAAGAAATCGGGCAAGAAGATGGTCGCATCATTCTGTTTATTGATGAAATTCATACAATGGTCGGAGCAGGAAAAACTGATGGAGCAATGGATGCGGGCAACTTGCTCAAACCATCACTCGCACGCGGTGAATTACACTGTGTTGGTGCAACGACACTTGATGAATATCGTCAATACATTGAAAAGGATCCAGCACTAGAACGTCGTTTTCAAAAAATATTGGTCGATGAACCAAGTGTTGAAGATACAATTGCCATTTTACGAGGTCTAAAAGAACGTTATGAAATTCATCATCATGTTGAAATTACTGATCCTGCGATTGTCGCTGCTGCAACACTTTCTCATCGCTATATTTCTGATCGCCAATTACCCGACAAAGCGATCGATTTGATTGATGAAGCAGCATCAAGCATTCGAATGGAAATTGACTCCAAACCACAACCATTAGAAAAATTAGAACGCCGTGTTGTTCAATTAAAATTAGAACAAAATGCACTTACTAAAGAAAGCGACGAGGCTAGCCAAAAACGCTTAGAAATAGTGGAAGCAGAGTTGAAAGAAAAAGAAAAAGAATACGCTGAACTTGAAGAAATTTGGAAAAGTGAGAAAGCCGCCTTGTCTGGTACGCAGCACCTTAAAGTCGAACTTGAAAATGCACGTATTCGATGGGAACAAGCACGTCGTAATGGTGACTTTGAACAGATGTCAGAATTGCAATATGGCAAAATTCCGGAACTTGAAAAACAGCTTGCTCAAGCTGAAAATGCCGAAGGTAAAGAAATGACATTAGTACGTAATCGTGTCACAGAAGAAGAAATTGCGGAAGTGCTTTCACGAGCGACTGGCATTCCAGTATCGAAAATGATGGAAGGCGAACGTGAAAAACTACTTAGAATGGCAGAAGCTCTACATCGACGTGTTGTTGGTCAAAATGAAGCTGTGGATGCTGTAGCAAACGCAATTCGCCGAAGCCGTGCTGGGCTTTCTGATCCAAGCCGTCCTCTTGGTTCCTTCTTATTTTTAGGGCCAACTGGAGTGGGTAAAACAGAACTTTGTAAAACTCTAGCTAGCTTTATGTTCGATGATGAAAACGCAATGGTGCGGATCGATATGTCCGAATTTATGGAGAAACACAGTGTTTCTCGCCTTGTTGGTGCACCTCCAGGTTATGTTGGCTACGAAGAAGGTGGTTACTTAACTGAAGCAGTACGTCGCCATCCGTATAGCGTAGTCCTCTTAGATGAAGTTGAAAAAGCACACTCTGATGTCTTTAATATCTTGTTGCAAGTACTAGATGATGGACGCTTAACGGATGGACAAGGACGCACCGTTGATTTCCGCAATACTGTGATCATTATGACTTCAAATTTGGGTTCTGAATTGATCCAAGATCATAAAGATCTAAGTTACGATGAAATGAAAGCTCTTGTGATGTCAGTAGTGAGTAAACATTTCCGTCCAGAATTTATCAATCGTATTGATGAAACAGTTGTATTCCATCCACTTAACCAAGAAAATATTCGTCAAATTGCGAAAATTCAATTGCAACGTTTAGTAAAACGTGTAGCAGAACACGGTTATGAACTTGAGTTTACAGATTCCGCGATAGATTTTATCGGAAATGTTGGTTACGACCCAATTTATGGTGCCCGTCCACTCAAACGTGCAATTCAACAAGAAATTGAAAATCCACTTGCTGAAAATATCCTTTCTGGTTCTTTACTTCCAAGTAAACTAGTGACAGTAGATTATGAAAATCAACATATTAAAATTCATCAATAACACTGTCGTGTAAAATAAAAAGCCGTTTGTGAAAACAAACGGCTTTTTTGTTATTTTGGGAAAATTTTTGCGATTTCTCTGGCTTAACACTTTGATGTTTTACAGATTTAATAAAATCCAATTCGATAGCGTATACTTCGTAATAAGAAAACTAACCATGGCCATAATATTCCTGAAAGTATTGCACTATAAAAACAATTTGGATCAAAACTCACATGGTGATACAAAATATATTCCACTAAAAACAGTCCTAATTGAACTAAAATAACAGACAGGATAACTAGAAAACTTTGAAGCCATAAAGAGAGATTGCGAAGCATCATATAATTAATTTGCAATAAATAGGCAAAAATAACAAGAATGATTGCATGCGTACCAAGAATGGATCCTGTAATAAGATCCCAACATACTCCTACAATAAAAGCTGTACCAATATTAATTTGGTCAGGCAAAGCTAAAATCCAGTACATTAATATCAAAACTAGCCATGCTGGGCGTGCCCCTTGCCAGTTTTGAGGCCAAGGTAAAATTTGCAATACAATAGCCAAAAAGAAAACAGTAAAAATACAGACACAATGCACCCAGTGGAGCCGTCTCATTTTATTTCTCTCCTTGATCATTTAATGCTTGAGTCGCTTTGATTTTAGAATTCGTTAACAAGCCAGAGAGTTTAATATTAGTTGCATTTATATTATTTTTATCATTTGAAAAATTCGTATCTGATAAATTGCTATACTGTTTCTTCCCCTGAATAGCAAAGCGCTCTTCCACCGTATCTTTAACTTCTTCTGGTGTCATTGTCTGTACACGATATGAATCATGAGATCTTGGCCAAACTAATAATACATCGCGTAAACTTGCAATATTGGCTTGTGGTTTTGCTGTAATCATTGCGAAATAATTTTGATGATTACGTTCAATCTTTTCAACTGTTGCTACAGGAAATCCTTCTGGAAAACGCCCACTTAATCCCGAAGTCACTAATAAATCCCCTACTTTTATATCAGTAGAACGTGGTACATTATCAAGTGTCAATTCATCACTATGTCCTATCCCTGTTGCAATCATTCTTGTACCATTACGTAACACTTGAACTGGAATAGAATGAGAAACATCCGTAATTAATAAAACTCGACTCGTATGAGTACCTGTTGAAATAATCTGCCCAACGACACCATTCTCATTTATAACAGGTTGCCCTATGAAAGCACCATCTTTTGAGCCCTGATTAATAACAAGTTGTTGGTGATAATTATCATTTTCAGCACTAATTACTTGCGCAAGTTTTTTATATTCATCTTGTCTTAAAGGAGAATTGAGCAATAAACGTAAACGTTGATTTTCTACTTTGAAATGATCAAGTAGTAACAAATCTGCTTCTTTTTCTTTTAATTCTGCAGCCAGCACTTTATTTTCAAGACGTAATTTCTGAGTACTAATAAAATTATCAGAGACGTTATCTAGTAGATAATGAGGTGCATTAGCGAAATAGTAGATAGGGCTAATTCCATTTTCCATTATATTTCTAAAACTAACCATGATAGGCATTTTATGTTCGTCAGCAATAATCAACACAACGCTTAAAAATAAAGCGAAAATAAAACGAATGCCTAATACAGGAGAACGGAGAAACCAAAATTTCATTTAATTATCTTTATAAAGATTATAAGAATAGAAAAATGTGGATTATTCTTCTACGCTTTTTTAAATCTAAGTTTAAATTTCACTACTGAAAATGTCGCCACCATTCATATCGATCATTGTTAAAGCTTCACCACCACCACGAGCTACACAGGTGAGTGGCTCTTCTGCAATAATGACAGGAACCCCTATTGCTTGAGAAATGAGCAAATCAATATTATGTAATAGTGCTCCACCGCCAGTAAGTACAATGCCACGCTCAAAAATATCAGCAGCGTGTTCAGGTTGACATTCTTCTAATGCTCTTTTAATAGCATCAATAATACCATTCAATGGTCCTTTGAGTGCTTCAAGCAGATCATTTGAAGTTAATATAAAGGCTCGAGGACCAGACTCTTTTAATTTGTGACCATGTACTTCCATTGTTTTGATTTCTTCGTCCTCACGAAGATAAGCAATACCGATTTCCTTTTTGATACGTTCTGCAGTTGGTTCACCTATAATAGCATCGTGTTTACGACGAACATAGTTTACTATCGCTTCATCAAACCGATCACCGCCAATACGCACTGAAGCAGAATAAACAATACCGTTCAAAGAAATAACCGCTACTTCAGTAGTGCCACCACCAATATCAATCACCATAGAACCAATAGGTGTAGAAACAGGTAACTTAGCACCAATCGCTGCTGCCATAGGTTCTTCAATCAAATACACTTCACGTGCTCCAGCTCCTAATGCCGATTCACGAATAGCACGACGTTCCACTTGTGTAGCACCTGCTGGAACACAGATTAAAACTCGAGGACTTGGGCGCATGAAATTATGACTATGTACTTGCTTAATAAAATACTGCAACATTTTTTCAGTTACGAAAAAATCAGCGATTACCCCATCTTTCATTGGTCTTATAGCTTCAATACTTTTTGGTGTACGTCCAAGCATTGATTTTGCTTCATTACCCACGCACGCAATCGTCTTCAATGCACCACTACGATCTTTGCGAATAGCGACTACCGATGGTTCGTCTAATACAATACCTTGATTTTTAACATAAATTAAAGTATTTGCTGTTCCAAGATCGATAGAAAGATCATTGGAAAATAGTCCTCGAATTTTTTTAAACATAATTTTTCCGTCAACTTTATATTGTTACTTTTTGTCTGTGAACTTACCAAAAAATTTCTATTAATTTAACAAAAAGCTTTTTTGTTTTACAGAAATTTTTATTGCAATAATGAAATTACTTGAAACTAGATCTGAATTTACCACACTAATATCACTTTTTATAGAAAATCATTATTATGCTACTATGAACTTTACTTACTTTCTAGCCGTCGTTAAATAATCATCAAAGATAATGCATAATTCTTGTTTCTTTTAAAGTTCAAGATCACTAACAACTTCATCATTTTTATTGTTTAGATAAAATTGGTTTTAAAAAGCGTCCCGTATGAGAGAAATCTTTTTCACAAATTTTTTCTGGCGTACCTTCAGCAACAATTTGCCCACCACCATCACCGCCTTCAGGTCCTAAATCAATTATCCAATCAGCCGTCTTAATCACATCTAAATTATGTTCAATAATGACTATCGTATTTCCTTGATCTCGTAAACGATGTAGCACTATAAGCAATTGTTTTATATCAGCAAAATGCAATCCTGTTGTTGGTTCATCAAGCAAATACAGCGTTTTTCCTGTATCACGTTTAGAAAGTTCAGTGGCTAATTTCACTCTCTGTGCTTCACCTCCTGACAACGTAGTAGAAGACTGCCCCAAACGGATATAAGAAAGCCCAACATCTATTAATGTCTGTAATTTCCGAGCTAACACAGGAATTGCATCAAAGAAACTACGAGCTTCTTCAACTGTCATTTCTAACACCTGATGAATATTTTTACCTTTATAACAGATCTCAAGTGTTTCACGATTGTAACGTTTCCCCTTGCATTGATCACAGGGCACGTACACATCAGGTAAAAAATGCATTTCGACTTTAATAACACCATCACCTTGACAGGCTTCACAGCGTCCACCTTTTACATTAAAGCTAAAACGTCCAACATTATATCCACGAGCTCTGGCTTCTGGCACTCCTGCAAAAAGCTCACGAATCGGCGTAAAAATCCCTGTGTAAGTTGCTGGATTCGAGCGTGGTGTTCGTCCGATAGGGCTTTGATTAATATCAATGACTTTGTCAAAAAATTGCAATCCATCAATTGAACAATAAGGAGCAACACGTTGATTTTCGGAACGATTTAGCACATTTTGTGCTAAAGGAAAAAGAGTATCATTAATTAATGTTGATTTCCCAGAGCCTGATACACCAGTCACACAAGTCAACAAGCCAACAGGAATTGTTAAAGTCACATCTTTTAAATTATTCCCACTTGCACCTGTAAGCACCAATAACTTATCAGGATCAATTGCAGTACGTTTTTTAGGAATAGTAATCTTCTCTTTACCTGATAAAAATTTCCCTGTAATTGAACTTGGATTTTGCATAATCTGCTGAGGGGTGCCTTGAGCTACGACTTCTCCACCATGTATCCCCGCACCAGGACCAATATCAATAATATGATCTGCAGCTAAAATCGCATCTTCATCATGTTCCACTACAATGACTGTATTCCCCAAATTCCGTAAATGCAACAAAGTTTTCAGTAAACGATCATTATCACGCTGATGTAGCCCAATTGATGGTTCATCTAACACATACATCACACCAACAAGCCCAGCACCTATCTGGCTCGCTAAGCGAATGCGTTGTGCTTCACCACCAGAAAGAGTATCTGCACTGCGTGCCAATGAAAGATAATTGAGTCCAACATTAACTAAAAATTGCAAACGTTCTTTAATTTCCTTTAAAATTTTATCGGCAATTTTTGCTCGTTGCCCTGTTAATTCCAACTGTTCAAAAAAAGTCAATGCCTCACCAATACTTTGTTCTGAGATAGCTGGCAAATTTACTTCATTAACAAACACATTCCTTGCCTCTAAACGCAATCTAGAGCCTTCACAATCTTTGCAAGGACGTTGTCCCATATTTTTAGCAAGTTCCTCACGAACAGCTAAAGATTCTGTTTCCTTATAGCGACGTGCCATATTATTCAGAATACCTTCAAAGGCATGATTTTTTATAATCATATCGCCTCGATCATTCATATACTGAAATTCAATTTTCTCTTTAGAACCATTGAGAATTATATTCTTTATTTCGGCTGGTAAATCTTCCCATGGCGTTTCAATATCAAAATGATAATGTTTTGCCAACGCAGTTAGCATATGAAAGTAATAAAAACTGCGCCGATCCCAGCCTTTTATCGCCCCACCTGCAAGTGAAATCGAAGGATTACGTACTACTAATGTTTCATCGAAATATTGCTGTACGCCTAAACCATCACAGCTTGGACACGCACCTGCAGGGTTATTAAACGAAAACAATCGTGGTTCAAGCTCCGAAACTGAATACCCACAATGAGGGCAAGCAAAATTTGCCGAAAACAATATTTCATCTATCGTTTCATCTTCCATTGATGCGACTACAGCTAAACCACCAGAAAGTGCCAATGCTGTTTCAAATGATTCTGCGAGACGAGAAGTCAAATCATCACGAATTTTAAAACGATCTACAACAACCTCAATTGTATGTTTCTTATGTAAATCCAATTGAGGTGGATCTGATAAATCGCAAATTTCACCATCAATGCGAGCTCGTAAATAACCTTGAGAAGCAATATTTTCTAATAGTTTTGTATGTTCACCTTTACGATTCCTAACAACTGGTGCTAGAAGCATCCATTTGCTTCCATTAAGTAGATTCATCACCTTATCTACCATTTGACTAATCGTTTGTGCTGTTAGTGAAATGTGATGTGTTGGACAACGTGGCTCACCAACTCGAGCAAAGAGTAAACGTAAATAATCGTGGATTTCTGTAATTGTTCCTACTGTTGAACGTGGATTATGTGAAGTTGATTTTTGCTCGATAGAAATCGCAGGTGAAAGCCCTTCAATGTGATCTACATCTGGCTTTTCCATTAAAGATAAAAATTGTCTAGCATAAGCAGATAAAGACTCAACGTAACGACGTTGTCCTTCTGCGTAAAGTGTATCAAATGCCAAAGAAGACTTTCCTGAGCCTGACAAACCAGTCACGACAATAAGTTTATCTCGTGGAATAGTTAAATTAATGTTTTTCAAATTGTGCGTTCTTGCACCACGAATATCAATATTTTCCATAGCAAAGCGACATAAAAATAAGAATTAAACGGCATAATAAAAGGTGATCATTATCGCATATTCTAAAATAAGCAGGGTAACTTTATTTTTTAAGATAGCTTTTTAAAAGAGATTAAGGCAAAATGATCAACTAATTAAATTTAAATAAATAAAGAGGTAAAAATGGCTGGAGTAAACAAAGTAATTATTATCGGTAATTTGGGTGCAGACCCTGAAGTACGTACCATGCCAAATGGTAACGCTGTCGCCAATATTAGTGTTGCCACAAGTGAAAACTGGACCGATAAAAACACAAACGAACGCCGTGAACTCACTGAATGGCATCGCATTATCTTCTACCGCCGTCAAGCTGAAATTGTTGGCGAATACTTACGCAAAGGCTCAAAAGTCTATATAGAAGGTCGCTTACGCACGCGTAAATGGCAAGATCAAAACGGTCAAGATCGTTATACAACAGAAATCCAAGGTGACGTCTTACAAATGTTAGATAGCCGTCCTGAGCGTACTCAACAAGCTGGTGGCTTCACTACGCAAGCGAATTACGATAACAACAATTTCCAAGCGAGTAGTCAACATCATTATCAATCTACTCCCACACAAAATAATTATCAACCAGCCCCTGCACAACCAATACCACCTATTGATGGTCCTGTAGATGACGATATTCCATTTTAAAATTAATTAAAAATCCCGTGATTAACGGGATTTTCGATATTGTTACGCTCATAAAATTGAGAAAATTTTCCCGATTTTATGGGCGTATTTTTTAGCTAATTTCTTTACAAAAAATCACACCTGCAACGCCAATCCCCGTTGCATAATCGCACGAAAAACTACTTCAACATCCTCATCTGTTAAATCAAATTGCTGTTGAACACTAATTTGTTTTAATGTTGTCAAAATTTGCTGTTCACGTATTAAATCACGGGATGGCAAATACTGATGTTGCTTAAGTTTACTAATTTGCTTCACCACTTGTTGACGTTGATGGAGAAGCTTTAAAAGTTGATGATCAATTTGATCGATTTGTTGACGCAACTGAATGAGCTCTAAGTTCATAGTAATTTACTTTGCATAAAAAAACTGCACCGACATGGTGCAGATGTGGGTTTACTTAATTAAAGAATACTGTTGGCAATATCTACTACATTTTCGACGGTAAAGCCGAAAGCTTTAAATAATTCAGCCGCTGGCGCAGATTCGCCGAAGCCATGCATGCCGATAATACGTCCGTCAAAGCCGACGTATTTGTACCAAAAATCGGCGATGCCCGCTTCAATGGCGATGCGCTTGGTTACGGTGCTTGGCAAGACGCTTTCGCGATAGGCGAGATCTTGCTGGTCAAAAACATTGGTGGAAGGCATAGAAACGACACGGATTTTTTTGCCGTCTTGAGTCAACACTTTGGCAGCATTGATAGCCAATTCGACTTCAGAGCCTGTGGCGATCAAAATCAGCTCCGGCGTACCCTCGCAGTCTTGGAGCACATACCCCCCACGGGCGATATTTGCCAGCTGTTGCGCGTCGCGCGGCATTTGCGTGAGGTTTTGGCGGCTAAAGATGAGGGCGCTCGGACGATCTTTAGCTTCAATCGCTTGTTGCCAAGCCACCGCTGATTCGACTTGGTCGCACGGGCGCCAAGTGTTGAGATTTGGGATCATGCGCAAAGTGGCAGTTTGTTCGACAGGTTGGTGCGTCGGGCCATCTTCACCCAAGCCGATGGAATCGTGAGTGTAAACGAACAATACTCGTTGTTTCATCAGTGCCGCCATTCGCACGGCGTTATGAGCATATTCAAAAAACATCAAGAAGGTTGCACCATACGGAATGAAGCCGCCGTGCAAAGCAATGCCGTTCATTATCGCAGACATGCCAAATTCACGGACACCGTAGTTGAGGTAATTGCCGTCTTGGTTATGGGTGGCACGAATCGGCAGCGAGCCTGACCATAGGGTGAGATTTGAACTCGCTAAATCAGCACTGCCGCCCAAAAATTCAGGTAAATTTTTCGCAAAAGCTTCGATCGCGTTTTGTGACGCTTTACGGCTGGCGATATTCGCTGGGTTGTTTTGCAAAAATTGAATGAAAGCTTGACTTTCAGCACGCCAATCCGCAGGTAATTCGCCATTTAAACGGCGTTTTAATTCAGCGGCTAGTGCTGGATATGCAGCTTCATAGGCTTCCAATTTGGCATTCCATTCGGCTTCCCATTGGCTACCTTGGCGTTTGGCATCCCATTTAGCATAAATCTCAGCAGGAATGTCGAAAGCAGCGTGCGTCCAACCCAAGAATTTGCGTGCTGCAGCAATTTCTGCTTCGCCCAAAGGTGCGCCGTGACAATTGTGTGTTCCTTGTTTGTTTGGCGAACCGTAACCGATCACCGTTTTGCAAATAATCAAACTCGGTTTCGCAGTTTCAGCTTGTGCTTTGGCAATGGCAGCCTTGATTTGTTCGCTGTCATGACCATCAACGCCGCTGATCACTTGCCAGCCGTAAGCTTCAAAGCGTTGTTGTGTGTTATCGGTGAACCAGCCTTCTACTTCGCCGTCAATAGAAATATTGTTGTCATCATAAAACGCAATCAACTTTCCTAGCCCTAAAGTGCCCGCCAATGAGCAAGCTTCGTGAGAGATCCCCTCCATCAAGCAGCCATCGCCAAGAAAAACATAGGTGTGATGGTCGATAATTTCATGACCGTCGCGGTTAAATTGTGCCGCCAAGGTTTTTTCGGCGATCGCCATACCTACAGCGTTAGTAATGCCTTGCCCTAAAGGTCCAGTCGTCGTTTCTACGCCCGCTGTGTACCCGTACTCTGGGTGCCCTGGTGTTTTAGAATGGAGTTGACGGAAATTTTTGAGATCGTCAATTGACAGATCGTAGCCTGTTAAATGCAAGAGACTATAGATCAACATTGATCCGTGTCCATTCGAGAGAATAAAACGGTCACGATTTACCCAATTCGGATTAGCTGGATTATGATGCATATAATCACGCCATAAAACTTCGGCAATGTCTGCCATTCCCATCGGTGCCCCTGGGTGCCCTGAATTGGCTTTTTGGACGGCATCCATACTCAATGCACGAATGGCATTCGCTAATTCTTTACGTGTTGTCATTTTGATCTCCTTAATAGAAAAAGTGTAGATTATTTTACCTGATTTTTAGAGATTTTTATGAAGTCACGCTAGCAAAATCAGAAATTTTTTTCTAAAAATTAAGGTATATACTTTCTCAAAGATCAAAAAATAGTCATTCTAACGAAAAGCAAAGCCTAATCTGTTCTATTATGAATGCGTTATATAACTCACTTTCACGATTAGATTTTTTTAATTTTGCATGTTGTTTTAAGCTTGCAGAAAGCACTATGTAAATCGATTAAAAAATCATAGCTAGCGAAGCAATTTATTTAGACTACGTTTTCTTATTTACTTTGCAGATAAGCAAGTCAATTAATAAGCGAGACTTTCGTAATTAGTACTGAAACAAAAACGAAAAAAGATGCCTCTAAAATCGGAAAATTTTTCCGAAAATCGAGGCGTGATTTTTGTAAAAACTTAAAAAGGGACTGGGCAGGAAAATTGCATTATTTCTCCCGTTTTAGGGTGAGCGATTTGCAAATACTCTGCGTGCAAACACAAGCGGGGTGACATTGCTTTAGCTTGTGGTGGAGCATAAAATTTATCTCCTAAAATTGGGTGTCCTAGTGCAAACATATGTAAGCGTAATTGGTGTGATCTGCCTGTAATCGGGATCAATTTTACGCGAGTAGTGTTGTCTGGTAAGCGTGTTAATACTTCAAATCTTGTACAAGCCTTTTTCCCTTTTTCAAAACAAATACGTTGTCGAGGACGATTTTCCCAATCACAAATCAGTGGAAAATTCACTTCACCTCGCTCTATGTTGAGATGTCCCCATATGCGAGCTTGATAGTATTTTTGAGGCTCACGTTCGCGAAATTGGCGTTTTAATTCACGATCGGCAAGTTTGCTCATTGCAAAAGCAATCAAACCGCTAGTTGCCATATCAAGGCGATGTGCAGGCTCGCAAAAACCATATTTTTCTTGTACTCGCGTCATCACTGCATCAAAAAACTTTGGTTGATTACCTGGCACAGAAAGTAAACCACTCGGTTTGTTGATTACTAATAAATGATCATCGTGATAAATTATATCTAAATAAGGCTCTTTAGGTGGATCATAATGCAATAATGCCATTTTTCATTCCTATGCGTTATTCGTGACGATTAAATGCAAACTGTCTAAGCGCCAACGAGCTTGTTTAAGTTCTTGTGTAATTTGGTTTCGTTGTTTTTCTAAGATTTGAATTTCACTATGACGAATATTTTTGTTTACTTTCTGTAACGATTGAAGGCGTGAAATTTCAGTATCTAATCTTTGTATCGCTAAAACTTTTGCACTTTCTATTATTTCAGTTACAGGTTTTTCAATATGCTTTTCAGCTGCTTTAAGCATTTGTATAATTTGTGTACGCATCATTTTAACAACTGAATTTGCCATTGCTTTTTTCATTGGACGTAGTTGTTTTTGTAAGTGTTCAAATAATACTTGATGACTTAGCTCTCTCCCTGCTGTATCAATGAGTAAACGAATTGGAGTTGGTGGTAAAAAACGAGTAATTTGTAATCCTTTCGGGGCTTGTGCTTCGACAATATAAATCAACTCAAGCAATAATGTCCCTGCAGGCAAATGCGGATTAATGAGTAAAGACACACTGCTTTTGCCAATATCTCCTGTTATGATGAGATCAATACCATTGCGAATTATTGGGTGATCCCAGTTTAAAAATTCGACATCATCATGTACAAGTGCAAAATTTCGCTCAAAAGTAACTAGCTGCCCTTCTTCTTTTAAGTAAGGGAAATCTGGCACTAACATTTCGCTAGACGGTTTGATCAGCATCGTTTTTTCATTCATTTCCTCTTGTTCCACGCCTACAATATCGAAAAGTTTTACAGCAAAATTAATTAATTCTGTTGAGCCATCTTGACTAGTTATCATTTCTGCCAATGTTTGTGCCTGTTTTCCGCCATTAGAATTCATTTCGAGTAAACGATCACGCCCTGCTTCAAGGGTTCTATGCAATTCTTCTCGAATTATTTGTGTATCTTTAATCAATGCTTCAAAACCTAGCACATCTTCAAGATGAGCGAGATAATGTTGTAAAGTTTTATTCAAATGTTCAAAAATTGCTGTTCCCATTGGACAAGTTTCTTCAAACGCATTTAAACCTTGGTGATACCATTGTACTAAACGTTCAGTCGGTGTATTTTCATAATAAGGGACGTGAATATGTACATCACGTTTTTGCCCAATGCGGTCGAGTCGTCCAATACATTGTTCAAGCAAATCAGGATGATGCGGTAAATCAAATAAAATAAGGTGACACGCGAATTGAAAATTACGCCCTTCTGAACCAATACTTGAACTTAATAATATAGGAGTTCCTTCTTCATCAGCAAAATAAGCTACTGCTCGATCACGTTCAATAATCGACATTTTTTCGTGAAATAGTGCAGAATGAATCCCTGCTTTTTCACGAAGAGCTTGTTCCAGTTGTTGTATGGTCTGGATTTGACTACAAATGACTAATATTTTTTCTTGCGGTTTTTGCTTTAAAAAATTAATTAACCATTGCACGCGCGGATCGAAATCCCACCAACGTGCTTTAGGATTCATTTTTAAGAACATTTGTTCGGGGTGATTTAAATCAATATTTTTAGCTTCATTTAATAATCCCATTACATTAACCATGTTCTGATATTGGCTCGGCAATGGCATACGCACTTCTTTGAAAATACGTTTTGGAAATCCTTGCACACCTTGACGAGTATTACGAAATAACACTCGACTAGTGCCATGCCGATCGATAAGCTTCATCATTATGTCTTGACGAATTACAATTTTTTCTGCTTCTAATTTTTTATCATCATTTAGCTGAATAAATTGCTTTTCTAATAAATCTTTTTCTTCAGGAAGTAATGCTAGAATCTGCTCTTCTGCTTTGAAGGATAATTTTTTATTTGCAAATAGTGGTGTAAGTACTATCGCTACTTTTTGGTAACATTGCTGTTCTTTTAGAAAAGCATCAAAATCATAAAATCGTTCTGGATCTAATAAGTGCAAACGAGCAAAATGACTTTCTTGCCCTAATTGTTCTGGGGTAGCAGTTAATAATAAAACAGCTGGGATTTTCTCAGCGAAATTTGCTACTAATTGATATTCTGCACTAGGTTTATCAATTGTCCACGCTAAGTGATGAGCTTCATCAACAACTAGCATATCAAAGTTTGCGTCTAATGCTTCTTTGGCACGATGTGGTTTTGCTATCAACCAATTAAGTGAACAGATGATTAAATTTTCACTTTCAAATGGATTATCAGTTTTGTCTTCAAAATCACAACAACGTTCTTCATCAAATAATGAAAAATGTAAATTAAAACGACGTAACATTTCTACAATCCATTGATATTGTAGACTTTCTGGCAAAATGATTAAAACGCGTTGTATTTTTTCAGATAAAAGTTGTTGTTGTAAAATCATTCCAGCTTCAATAGTTTTACCAAGACCAACTTCATCTGCTAATAAAACACGAGGAGAAATACGATTACCCACTTCATTTGCGATATGTAATTGATGCGGAATAAGCTCTACTTTTGCACCACGTAACCCGCGTAAGGGAGATTGATATTGTGCTTGTTGGTGTAAAAAACTATTGTAACGTAAAGCAAAATGATCTCCTCGATCAATTTGTCCATTGAAAAGACGATCTTGCGGTTTGCTAAAAGTAATATGATGAGCAACATCTAATTCTTGTACTACTATTTCTTTACCACTCTCCTGATGTCTTACTAAATAAATATTTACGCCATTGCGTGTTATCACTTCTATCACTTGTGCTTTCCAGCCTTCACGATGTGTGATTTCGTCCCCTACATTAAAAGCAACACGATTGAGAGGGGCTGTTTTTAGGGCGTAGATCCGTGTTTCTTCTGATGCGGGAAAGAAAATTGTTACTGTACGAGTATCTACTGCTGTAATTAAGCCTAAACCTAAATTATTTTCACTTTCGCTGATCCAACGCTGACCGATAATAAATGACATAAATATTGACAACTCTTATTCCATAATAAAAAGTCGGCTATTCTATGCGGAATAATAAAGAAAATAAACTGTAAAATTGTCTCATTAATTACATAAAAATTTTTATGTAATTCCAGTTTGTTGTCTGTTTTACATTTCAATGAACTGATACTTTATGAAAATATTTTTCATATTTTTATTAATTATTGAACTAACATATTTCGCTAGCAATTTTTCTAAACTCATTTTATATTAGCGAGCACTTGTTAGCTCAGAAGAGATAAATTCATGAATAAATTGCACTACCACATTATAGAACGTATTCGTAACCAAGCTAGCCTTCTCTCTCACGCCCCTGCTGTACGCCACAAAAATAATGGTAAATGGATAGATACAAATTGGAAAGATTTTCTGGCAGAAATTGATGTACTCTCCCGAGCCTTCCTTGCATGCAACATTAATATTCAAGATAAAATCGCAATTTTTGCAAACAACATGCCACGCTGGACAATTGCTGACTATGCAGCAATGCAAGTCCGTGCTGTAACTGTACCTATTTATAGCACAAATACTGCAGAACAAGTCGCTTATATATTAAATGATGCAGATGTTAAAATTTTATTCGTCGGCAATCAAACACAGTATGATGAAGCGATGATTGTTACGAAAAATTGTCCACAATTACAATATATTATTGCCATGCAAAAAGAGATCGATCTACGAAATCACTCAATAGCTATGCATTGGAGTGATTTTGTAAAAGATGGCTATCCTGAAATGCAAACACAACTTGAAAAACGTTTACAAGAAAAAAATATGGACGATCTTTTCACTCTCATTTACACATCAGGTACAACTGGCAATCCTAAAGGTGTAATGCTCACTCATGCTAATCTTGCTCATCAAATGGAAGCCCACGATCTTGCTTTACAACCACTTGGAACACATGATATTTCACTTGCTTTTTTACCTCTCTCTCACATTTATGAACGTGGTTGGCAAGCTTATATGCTTCATCGTGGAGTTGTTTATGCTTATTTAGAAGATCCACACACAGTAAAAGATGCTTTAGCCGAAGTTCGACCAACTTTAATGTGTGCCGTACCGCGATTTTACGAAAAAATTTACAGTGCAGTAATGGATAAAGTTCATCAAGCCCCCCTTCTTCGCAAATTGATTTTCTACTGGGCATTACGCGTTGGCAAAGCTTATTTCAGTCGTAATAAAAATTTGTCAATGCCTTACTTATTACATAAACAATTTAAGCTTGCTGACAAACTCGTCCTTAGCAAATTACGTGCCATTACAGGAGGGCAAATTAAACTGATGCCCTGTGGTGGTGCAAAATTAGATCCTTGTATCGCAAAATTTTTCTTTGCTATCGGCAATAACGTAATAGCAGGATATGGTTTAACTGAAACTACTGCAACGGTTTCTTGTAGTCGTGATAATAATTTCAATCCAGAGTCTATCGGTATACCAATGCCGAAGTGTGAAGTAAAAATCGGCAACAATAATGAAATTCTAGTACGTGGCGGTATGGTGATGAAAGGCTACTATAAAAATCCCCAAGCAACTGCTGAAGCATTTACTGAAGATGGCTTTCTCAGAACTGGTGATGCAGGGAAACTTGATGAACAAGGTAATCTTTTCATCACAGATCGCATAAAAGAATTAATGAAGACTTCCACTGGTAAATACATTGCACCACAAGTACTTGAAGGCAAAATTGGAAAGGATAAATTTGTCGACCAAATTGCAGTGATTGCAGATGCTAAACAATACGTTTCAGCCTTGATCGTACCTTGCTTTGAGACACTTGAAGCTCACGCTAAGGAATTAAATATTCAATTCCGAGATCGCAAGGAATTGCTCAAAAATTCTGAAATTGTCAAACTTTTTGAAAAACGTATCCAGCGTTTACAAAAAGAATTACCTAGTTTCGAACAAGTGAAAAAATTCACGCTGTTACCAGAAGCATTTACGATGAAAATGAACGAAATTACTCCAACGCTCAAATTAAAACGTAAAGTTATTCTTGAACGCTATAAAAAACAAATCGAAGCGATGTATAAACCATAATTTCTTATTTATTGCCATCTAAAAAAATTGCTGTTTTCTAGATGGCTTTTATTGCCAATTTCGTTTTTAGTCAATGAATTTTATGCAAGCAAATTCTCATTCTTCCGCACCTTTTGCCAAAGCTATTCTTGCTTGGTTTGAACATTTTGGTCGTAAAAATTTACCTTGGCAACAAAATAAAACGCTTTATTCCGTGTGGATTTCAGAAATTATGTTACAACAAACTCAAGTTGCGACTGTTATTCCTTATTTTGCACAATTTATGAAAATCTTTCCGAATATTGAGGCGTTAGCAAAAGCACCACTGGATGAAATATTACATCTTTGGACAGGACTTGGCTATTACGCTCGTGCTAGAAATCTACATAAAGCAGCACAACAAATATGTCGCCAGCATAATGGTCATTTCCCAACAAAATTTGATGAAGTCCTTGCCCTTGCAGGTATTGGTCGTAGCACAGCGGCTGCAATTTTGTCTTCCTGTTTAAATGCCCCCTACCCTATTTTAGATGGCAATGTAAAACGTGTTTTATGTCGTTATTTTGCAATTGAGGGCTATCCAAGCGAAAAAAATGTAGAAAGTTTATTGTGGACAAAAGCTAAGGAAGTTGCACCTTGTGACCGAATTGCAGATTTTAATCAAGCAATGATGGATATTGGTGCAACCATTTGTACACGAAGCAAAGCAAAATGTGAGCTTTGTCCATTAGCAAATAAGTGTCAAGCGAATAGTTTACAAAAATGGCAATCCTACCCAACTAAAAAGCCTAAAAAATCATTACCCATTCGAAAAACTTATTTTTTGATTGAAGAAAAACAAGGAAAAGTGCGTCTACAAAAACGTGCAAACAATGGGATATGGGGCAGTTTATATTGCTTTCCGCAATTTAAATCAAAAACTGATTTATTCTTGTATTTCCAAGAAAATAACATCCATTCTTATCAAGAATGGAATAGTTTTCGCCACACTTTTAGCCATTTCCATCTAGATATCTTCCCCATTTTTATCTGCACAGATTCTCAAAAACTAGAAAATAAAAAACAATCTCAATGGAAACATTATCAAACAATCTCTAAAATCTCACTTGATCAAAAAACTTATGTACAAAATGAAGACGATTATTGGTATGATCCAACGTCTTTGAATATTGTTGGACTCGCAACACCAGTGAAAAATCTTTTAAATTATTTAACAAGGATATAATAATGCCACGAAACATATATTGTGTTTACTTAAAGAAAGAAGCCGAAGGACTCGATTTTCAGCTTTACCCAGGAGAACTCGGTAAACGTATTTTTGATAATATCAGCAAAATTGCTTGGGCAGAATGGTTAAAAAAGCAAACGATGCTTGTAAATGAAAAAAAATTAAACATGAT
Organism: Actinobacillus sp.; assembly: GCA_020026055.1. Taxonomy (GTDB): domain Bacteria; phylum Pseudomonadota; class Gammaproteobacteria; order Enterobacterales; family Pasteurellaceae; genus Actinobacillus_C. The sequence continues at coordinate 8,050 of JAHHRA010000011.1, read as the reverse complement.
GAATCCTGACCACCGTGCTTTATTAGAAAAAGAGATGGTTAATTTTCTTTTTGAAGGTAAAACAATCCATATTGAAGGTTATACTCCAATTAACTCAAACTAATGGCAAAATATTCTATGAAAAAATACCTCATCGTCGTCCTCATACCTTTCCTTTTTGCTTGTTCAAGTAAAACAAAGACATCTCCAGCCCTCCCTCCTCTTGATACAAAAGGGCTAGATATTCTAACAGGTCAATTTTCCCATAATATTGATAGTATTTGGGGAGTAAATGAACTCCTCGTTGCAAGCCGACAAGATTATGTAAAATATACCGATGAATATAAAACTCGAAGCCATATCAATTTTGAACAAGGCGTTATTACTATTGGTACTCTCGGTTCACCAACTCAATTGCAACGTGCTATCGTACACACTCTTTTGATGGGTGGAAATGCAGATGGTATCGATCTTTTTACATCAGGTGATGTCCCAATTAGCGATAAACCATTATTAAAAAATTTAGTTATCAATCAACAAGGAAAAGCTATTGAAGATATAAAAGAAGCAACTGCTTTTGCAAATTATTTAATAAAAAACAAACTCCATACTCGTCATTTAAAAAATGGTCGTATTGAACATTTTGTTGAAATTCCGATGGTAGCTAACCACGTCGCATTACGTGCAAAAACTTATCTACCTTTTGTTCGTCAAAGTTCTCAACGCTATGAGATCAATACAAGTCTTATTTTGGCGATTATGCAAGTAGAATCCAGTTTTAACCCTTACGCAATAAGTTATTCAAATGCTATTGGATTAATGCAAATTGTCCGTACCACAGCAGGTCGTGACGTATTTAAGCATAAAAACCTCTCTGGCATGCCAAGCAAACGTTATTTACTTGATCCACGTAATAACATTGATACAGGTACTCATTATCTTGCTTTATTAAAAAATGGATATCTCACAGGCATTAAAAATCAAGACTCTTTACGTTATGCAATGATTGCTTCGTACAATAGTGGTGCAGGAGCAGTATTACGTATTTTCGATAAAGATAAACAAAAAGCAATAGCCAAGATCAATCGTCTATCGCCACAACACCTTTACAAAATACTCGAAAATGACCATCCCTCTTTGCAAGCACGCAGATACTTGATGAAAGTCACTAACGCACAGAAAAACTATTTCGCCTTCGACTAGCACTAAAAAGCAGAGATGTTATCTCTGCTTTTTTAAATACTAATCGCACAAGCATAAGCACTGCTCCATGCCCATTGAAAATTATAACCCCCTAACCAACCTGTCACATCCAACACTTCTCCAATAAAATAAAGTCCTGCTACCGTTTTACATTCCATTGTTTTTGATGAAATTGCTTCGGTATCGACTCCTCCCAGTGTCACTTCAGCAGTTCGATACCCTTCTGTACCATTAGGTAAAAATTGCCAATGATGGATCCACTTTTCTAACTCAATGAGTTGTTGCTTATTCATATCCGCTAAACATCTATCTGCCAACTGAGTTACGATTGTTTCTTGTGTAATCCACAATTCAACTAACCTTTTTGGTAAATAACGGCATAATAGCGTTTTTAATTGCATTTTCGCTGAAATTTGACGAAATTTAGCAACTAAATCACTAAAATTAACTTGTGGTAACAAATCGATCTCAAGCCATTCATTTGCTTGCCAATAATTTGAAATTTGTAATATTGCAGGACCAGAAAGTCCACGATGCGTAAACAGCATTTTATTGTCAAAAAATTTTCCATTTTCTGAGCGAACACGAACAGGTAAAGTTACGCCTGCTAATTCAGAAAAAATTTTATCGCTTTCTCGCCAAGTAAAAGGCACAAGCCCCGCACGAGGTGGATAACAATGAATACCAAATTGCTCTGCAATTTGATAGCCTAAAGGACTAACTCCCAAATTAGGCATTGAAAGCCCTCCTGTTGCGACAATTAAATGCTGACAACACCAACTTTTTTCCATACTGTTGATGTGAAAGCGATACTGTTCTCTAGGGAAATATGCTACTTTTTCAATAGATTGCTGCAAACAGAATGTCACACCATAACGCATACATTCTGCTTGCAACATCTCGACAATGTCTTTAGCACTATTATCACAAAACAACTGACCTGCCTCTTTTTCGTGATAAGGGATACCATATTCCAATACTTTGCTGATAAAATCCCAAGCACTAAAACGTGCTAATGCTGATTTCACAAAATGTGGATTGTGGCAGATATAATGTTGTGCAGTAACTTCCAGATGAGTGAAGTTACAGAACCCACCTCCAGACATCAAAATTTTACGCCCAATCTTTTTGCCTTTATCGACAACCACCACTTTTTTGCCACGCTTGGCTAACTCTGCGGCACAAAAAAGCCCTGCTGCACCTGCACCAATCACTATGCATTCTGCTGAATTTTGCATATCACGCCTCCAAAATCTGCAAAATTTTTCTGAAATTCTTAACGATACTGATGAGCAAATTTGTGCATAAATGCAACTAACGCTTCCACTCCAGCCAAAGGCATAGCGTTATAAATTGAGGCTCGCATACCACCATTAACTTTATGCCCTTTCAATGCTAATAATCCTTGTCTCTCCGCTTCCTGTATAAATAAAATATCAAGTGTAGGATGAGGTGAATGAAAAGTAACATTCATTTCTGAGCGATTTTCTATAGCAACTACATTGTAGTAAAAATCGCTTTGATCTAAATATGCATAAAGTTGTGATGCTTTTTCTTGATTATGTTTTTCAATGGCAGGCAAGCCTCCTTGTGCAAGCCAATATTTAAACAGCAAGCGACAAAGGTACCAAGCAAAAGTCGGCGGCGTATTGATCATTGAATTCTGCTGAGTTTGCTCGGCATAATTCCAAATGCTTGGTATTTGATTCTTTTCTGTTTGTGTCAGTAAATCTTCACGAATAATAACTAATGTGATCCCTGACGCACCAAGATTTTTCTGTGCTCCGGCATAAATCACACCAAATTTTGAAATATCAATTTGGCGTGAAAGAATACAAGAAGACATATCTGCTACTAGCACTGCATTGCCTACTTTCGGTATTTCAAAAATTTCCACACCACTGATTGTCTCATTCGGACAATAATGCACATAAGCATAATCATTTGCAATCGCTGAAAAATCCACATTTTTTACGCCCCATTTTTCTGCTTTTTTTTCCAAGATATTTATCTCATCAACCTCACCAAAAAGTCGTGCTTCTTTAGCAGCAAGCTTTGACCAATGACCACTGTTCAAATACAAAGCTTTCTTCTTTGCACCTAATAAATTCATTGGAACTGCTGCAAATTGTCCTCTTGCCCCACCTTGCAAAAATAATATTTTATAGTTATCAGGGATATGATAAAGCTGACGCAAATCAAGCTCAGCTTGTGCTACCATTTGCATAAAAGCCGCACTACGATGGCTGACTTCCATCACTGAAACTTGTAAATTCTGCCAATTAAGCAATTCCTGCTGAGCCTTTTCTAATACTTCTTTTGGTAATGCGGCAGGTCCCGCACTAAAATTAAATACGTTTCGCATCATATCTCCTGCTGTTTTCGTTTTATTGTAATCAATTTTTGCATTCAATTCAGATTTAAATGCGTTAGCTCACAAAATCAAAATCAATATTTTGACGATTAAATCGAAAAAAGCTACATTACTGTCGATTTTGTTATTTTAAGTGAGGTCAATATGGAAAACACGAATAAAGAATCTTTTCAAGAAGCATTAGAATACATTCGTATGTATCGTTTGAAAAACCGTTTAAAACGAGATTTAGAACACAATCAACGCAAAATTCGCGACAACCGCAAACGTGCATTATTACTTGAAAACCTCAATCAATATATCACTGATGAAATGACGATTGAGGAAATCCGAGAAGTTATTGAAAATATGCGCAATGACTATGAAGGACGCGTAGACGATTACAATATTCGTAACGCAGAACTGTCGCAACAACGCCGTGAAATTCGTGAAAAAATGCAACAACAAAAAAAAGGACATAAATTAAAAATTAAAGCTCAGGCTTAATTAAAAACGCCTCAAAATTCTAAAAAATATTTCTTATTGTTTCAAATAAATTAGAAATGTTTTTTCGAATTTTGGGGCGTCGTTTTAACGCTATGTGTTTCTCGTCACGTCATATTAGTACTAACGATAGCACTGTGTTTAATGTCTCTCGTGAGTAATTACAATGAAAATAAAAGAAATAAAATTAGAAGGGAAACTGATACAAAAATGGCTCTTTCGAGCCATTTTGTTTTGAATTAGAATTTAAACTGCAATCCAGTTGATAGCATTGCATTATACTTGTTTTCATATTCAAATCTAAGATCACCATTCAAATAAACACCAAAATTTGATGTAACTTCTTGGAATATTCCTAAGCCTACCCAAGTAGTATTTTTAGCTAAGCGAATCCCTTTGAAAGTTTGACTTACATCTGAACCTGTGAAAGTACCATCAAAAGATAAATCACGATTACCATTCAAATTAACCATATGCATTAAGTACGAATTGAGCGTAGTTTTATTAATGCTGTAATTTGCACGAATACCTGCTAAAAGATTTAAGTTATGGTAATTCTGAGAAGCGGCTTTGATCCCCCAAGCAGCGTTCGCTTCATTGAAACTACCACGTTTTAAAAAGTCGCTGGCAATACCTACAAACGGAGTGAAATACTGAGTTTGTTTACCAAACTCTAAGTAAGCAGAATACATTATGTCATCATGACTAACTTTACCTTTGACACTTTGAGCTTGGGCATCAATAAGTTCACGTTCAACATCGGTTTTAATACTTGCTACACCAAATCTACCTGCAGTATATAAGCCATCGGCAAAATCTTTTTTGGCATATATTGAAGCTCCAATCAAATTACTTTTTGATTTGCCAGCAAATTTATTAAAATTCGCATTCGCTTTAGAATAAGCCACGGAAACCCCTAAATGTAAGTTTTCACCAATTACAGTATCAACCCCTGTTTGTCCACCATAAACTTTGGTCTCAGCACTAGCATAACCTTGGCGTTTAAGTTTACCTTGACTAATTAAGCCAGAAGTCCAAGCTTGCACTTCACCTCTTTTAATATTGAGGCTATTAATTGCTGCCATACGATTTGATAAATCGCGGTTAATATCAGCAGATTGAGCGAAAGTTAATGCTTGAGCCGACGCATAAATTTCACCTGACATTCGTTGGCTGGCATCAGTGAAAGCACTTGAACTAAGCTTTTGCAAATTAGCTGCCATTATTAATTCTGCATCTGTAGCTTGATTGTTAGCAATCTTAGCATCAAGAGTAGCAAAAACTTTCTCGACATTCGCAGCCACATTTCTTGAACTTTCTGCATTATTTTGAGCAAATTCACTGACATTTTGGCGTTGAATTGTTGCCACTATTTTACCGTCTGCAATTTGTGTAGATGCTTTTTTCATACCTGCGATTTCAACATTATCAATGTTACCTTTAATATCTTGAGCTTCTAATATAACTTTACTTTCACCTGCATTGCTCACGTAATTTTGAGAATGAATAGCAAGTTTAGATTTGTTGAGTTCAGCCTTACCGAAAACATAAAGTTTTGAATCTGAACTAACTTGCAATGTACCGTTATTGCCTAGATAATCACCACCAACAATTGCTCCATCACCGACAACTTCTACTGTACCAAGATTAGTTAAATCACGTGCGATAACTTTGTCTTGAGAAATCTGATCAACATCAATCAAATTTCTATTATCGACATCATAACCAATGATGGCTTTTGGTGTTAAAACTAATTTACCTGCATTATCAACTTGCACACTTCCAGCATGAATTTGATGGATATATAAAGTACCATTTTTGACAACGCTACCAAGTTTAGTGTCATCATTAAAGAAAGAATTGTTACCGGTTAAATGCAAAGTCCCTAACCCTGTTTTTTCTAAGCGACCATAACCCCAAATATCATTTTCAAAATAGGATTCTTGACCTGCACTAAGGTTAGCATTAAAAGTGCTAGTATCTCCGTATTGCATAATATTGATCAAAGCACCAACACCTTTTAAAGCTCGTTTTCGGTTTAACATTCCCCAGCCGTATTTTTCAGTCGGCGTACTTTCAACTCGACGAAAGTTGTTATGATCCCAAGCTGCGATTTCATTACGATCAGTTGTAGTAAATAAAGTTTGACGCACTTGATTAGCAGTCATCCAATCAAATTTTTCACTTACTAACGCAGCGGCAGCTGAAACATTTGGGGCAGCAAAGGATGAACCTGAAAAAATTAAAGGTCCATTGCTTGTTGGAGAATTAAAATATACCCAACCATCTGCCGAAATCGACCACCACTTAGATTTACCCGCGTAGGAAAGATGTTTATAACTTGAGTGAGTGTTTTTTATGCCATTTTCGTCTGTCTTAATTCCGACTACTGCAATCCAATTTTGTTCTAATTCTTGAACAAGACGTGGTAATCCTGGCTGGAAAGCAGTTTCAGTTTGAGTTTTTGAGTTAATTGCATTCCCAGCAGCCCAAACGAATAACCCACCATTTTGAACAGCATTTTTATAAAAATTCAGAATATCATAACCAACAATTGCTGTAGCAAGGCGACCGCCATCTATATTAGGGTTCATAGATTGCAATGAATCAACACTACTAGACGCTCCCCAAGATTGATTGATAACTTTCACTTTTTGATTTGCAGAAAAGCTATTCCAAACAAATTCATAATCGTTAAGTGTTGCTCGAATATTACCTTTTTGATAATTATTTGGATCAAAAAATTGAATGCTACTTGCAATTATTCCTAGACGATTCTTACGTTTTTTATCACTATCTTCTCCACGTAGCACACTTGCTACTACCGCTCCGTGACTATCTATCGGATATCCACCGTCATTTATCAATTTATCTTGGATTTCGATATTTTTGAAATAATTTTCAAACCGATCTTTGAATGAATAAAAATCTGAATCTAAAATACCTACTTTTACAGTGTGACCGTCTCTATAGATATTATCTGTCGGAATTTGATAATTACTATGACGATTCGCAGTCCATGCTTTGTTTTTAAATAGTGCTAAATTCTGCTGTTTGAGCTGCTCTTGCTGTTGTATCATTTGCTCTTCAGGGCTTAATATCGGACTAAGCTCTGGCTTAATTTTTTGTTCTGGAGTAACTTCTGTTTCTGGAGTAAGTTTATGTCCTGGGACAGGTTTATGTTCTGGAACAATTTTATTTTCTGGAACAATTTTACTTTCTGGAACAATTTTATGTTCTGGAACAGGTTTTTTCTCTAGAACAGGTTTTTGTTCTAGTGCAGGTTTTTGCTCAGTTTTAGTCCCCTGTTTATTAGAAGTAGACTTCTGAGGATTTATGGGATTATTAGCGGAATTATTACCTGATCCACCCCCACACCCTAATAGAGCTAAGGTAAGTAATAACGTAAAAGCACTTGATTTTTTCATGATGATGACTACCAAAATATTAAAAAAAGGAAGAATTATACATTATTTTTTCTAAAAATTAAGCCAATTTTATCAGAGAACACATAATTAAATGAAAGCAGATGGTTCATTGATTCTTTCATCTCACGCCTCAATTCTCGAAAAAAATTTCCATCAAAAATTCGCTTTTTACTCAAAAAAATTTTGATAAAAATTGCAAGTTTTGAACACTATCTCTACTAACGCTGCAAAACAAAAAGTAACAGCATTTTGTGATTAAAGTCGAAGCATAATTTATAAGAATCAATTCTTCTTACAACATCAAATTAGCAATAGTGTAAAACAGCGATAATGTCTTAATGTTCCTCGTGAATGATACTTGAATGTGATTAATGGAAAATAAAATCAAAAAAGACTTAAGTGGTGGGCGATACCGGTCTCGAACCAGTGACCCCCTCCTTGTAAGGGAGGTGCTCTCCCAACTGAGCTAATCGCCCACTAAAGCTTTGAAAATTAAAGAAACTTTTAAACTAAAATGAATACTTGTTGAAGTGGTGGGCGATACCGGTCTCGAACCAGTGACCCCCTCCTTGTAAGGGAGGTG
>JAHHRA010000010.1 GCA_020026055.1 Actinobacillus sp. | reverse complement strand
CTAATAAACTATTGAAAATACTTTTTAATATAAATGCAAAATTATTTTTATAAAATTCTAGTTAGTTTATGATTTATTAGAGTAATAAACTATTTTAATAATTTTATTAAAATGCATTTAAATATTGACAGTTATCGTAAAAAGTATTATATGATTGATCATGAATTATACAATAAATATAAGTTTTTTAATCAAATAGGAGTCATTATGCCTAATATTGTATTAACTAGAATTGATAATAGATTGATTCACGGTCAAGTAGCAACAGCTTGGGTTCAATATTCAGGTGCTAATCTTTTGCTTGTTTCTAATGATGATGTTGCAGTTGATACCACCAGACAAAATCTTATGAATCTTGCAGCAATTAGAGGTGTCCAAACAAGATATTTTTCTATTCAAAAAACGATCGATATTATTCATAAAGCCGCGGATAAACAGTTAATTGCAATTATAACTGAAACTCCGCAAGATGTAGTGAAGTTAGTAGAAGGAGGCGTGCCAATCACAAAAGTTAATGTTGGAAATATGCATATGTCAGAAGGGAAAAAACAGATATCTAAAGCAGTTTGCGTAGATGAAAGTGACATAAAAGCATTTTTAAGATTAAAGGAGTTAGGGGTAGAAGTAGAAATACAAAGAGTTCCGAGTGAATCGAAAGATAATATTTGGGAACTTATTAAGTAAAAAGAGGAAGGCTATGTTACTAGAATCATTATTAATAGCAATATTTGCTGGTATTGCTGGGATTGATTTGTTTAATGGACTTTTTCATTTTCACAGACCTCTTGTCGCAGGGGCTGTTGTTGGATTAATCCTAGGAGATTTAAAAGTAGGGCTTATTACTGGAGCAACTTTAGAACTTGTTTGGATGGGAGCTGTTCCTCTTGGAGGAGCACAACCACCTAATGTTGTAGTCGGAGGCATAATAGGGAGTGCCTTCGCCATTTTAACTAAGCAAGAACCTGCTACAGCTGTTGGAATTGCAATACCTTTTGCAGTAGCTGTTCAAGCTTGTATCACATTATTATTTACTTTTTTCTCGCCTGTAATGCACAAAGCTGATGAATACGCACAAGAGTGCAATACTTTTGGAATTGAGAAAATAAACTATTTAGGAATAATATTATTATTTGTATTTTATTTTGTTGTCACTTTCCTGCCTATATCATTAGGAGCTGAGATAGCTAAAGATATAGTAGAACGGCTACCAGAATGGTTAATTGCTGGATTTGGTGTAGCTGGTGGATTAATGCCTGCAATAGGTTTTGCGATGTTACTAAATATTATGTTTAAGAAAAATTATATTATATTCTTTGCATTAGGATTTATCTTAGCAACTTACTTAAAGTTACCTGTTATAAGCATTGCAGCTATTGGTCTTATCATTGCTTTATATGATTATTACATCAATAAAAAAATGGACAGTTTAGAGCCAACTACAACAGAAAATAATGAGGACTACAGCGATGGAATATAAAGATACAAGTAAAGATAAAGTTTTAGATAAAAAAGATCTAAATAGTATGGTTTGGAGATCACTGTTACTACAAGCATCTTTTAACTATGAAAGAATGCAAGCGGGTGGTTGGTTATACTCTTTGCTTCCTGGGTTAAAAAAGATTCATAAGAATAAAGAAGATTTAAGTAATTCAATGAAGTTACATCTGGAGTTCTTTAATGTTCATCCATTCTTAGTAACTTTTGTACAAGGATTAGTTTTAGCAATGGAAGAGAACAAAGAAAGTAGAAGTTCAATAAGAGGCATAAAAATTGCTCTTATGGGACCGCTTGGAGGAATAGGTGACGCATTGTTTTGGTTTACTTTGCTTCCTATTGCCGCTTCTGTCGGTGTTTCATTAGGCATTCAAGGAAATATTGCAGGACCGATAGTCTTTTTATTGATGTTCAATATAGTACATCTCTTTTTAAGATTCTTCTTAATGCACTACTCATATAAAATGGGTGTTGATGCGATTGAAAAATTGAAAGAAGATACAAAATACGTAACAAATGGATCATTAATTTTAGGGTTAACTGTAATTGGAGGATTAATAGCTTCATTTGTAAGAATGAATGTTACATATGTTGTTGATTTAGCAAAAATTAGTATAGATATTCAAAAAGATATCATTGATAAAATTATGCCTAATATGCTTCCACTTTTATATACATTATTTATGTTCTATTTATTGAAAAAAGGTAAAAAACCAATATCGTTAATACTAATAACATTGGTCATTGGAATAACTGGAAGAGCTATAGGAGTGTTATAAGATTAACAATATTATAATTTTAACTAAAAATACTGATACATAAATTAAAAAGAGTTATGAGTGATTGAGATTCATAACTCTTTTTTTACATTTACTTTTGATTTGAAGTGTAAGTATTTTAAATAATTGCTACTTGAAATTTTTTAATTAAGCAGTCTGATATTTAACCAAATTAGTCAAATAATGCATAGTAAGCGGTTTGAGTGATACGAAAACCACTTTTCAAAATAACTATACTTAAAACGCTACTTGCTGCAGGATCAACCCATTGCCAATCAAGAAAATAAACACAAAGTCCTGCAATGATCGCAATGATCGAACCGAATAAATCAGCAAGAACATGCCAATAAGCAGCTTGAATGTTTAAATTATCTTGATCTCCCATACACATAATTTTTGCTACAACGACATTTATTATTAATCCTAGAGTTGCTACGAAAACCATAGGTAAAGCAATGAGATGTTCTGGGTGATAAAAGCGACGAATAGCTTCAAAAATGATGAGAATGGCGACAATAATTAAAGATAATCCATTAAAAAAAGTTAAATATTTAGCAATTTGTGGGCGTTTTTTAGTCAAATGAATAGCAAAAAAAGCTAACGCGAGAGAAAAAGCATCGTTAGTCATATGTCCTGCATCTGCTATTAACGAAAGACTATTAACCCAAAAACCTGCTATCCATTCCACAAACATAAAGCTAAAAATTAACCCAAAGCTCCAAGCTAGTATAGTTTGATTTTGGGCATAATGTTGGTGAGAATGGTGGTGCTGATGCTGATGCTGATGCTGATGCTGATGCTGATGCTGATGTTGATGCTGATGTAGCATAGTTTTTATCCTTTAATCGGTAACTGCAATTCTCGAACACTCATTGAAAGCCCGTCTATTAGTAAAATACGACCACATAAGCTCTTACCGATTTTCAAACAAATTTTTATCGCTTCAAGAGCTTGGATTGAGCCAATAATACCAACAATAGGGGCAAGGATACCTGTTTCGACACAACTTTGCCCTACTTCATTAAAAAATTGGCTTAAACTGTGATAAGTAGGTGTATTGTCTTCATAAGTGAAGACGCTGATTAGTCCTTCCATTCGGATCGCTGCTCCTGACACTAATGGCACTTTGCAAACTTGGCAAAGACGGTCGAGTTGATTACGTGTGCTTAAGTTATCCGTACAGTCTAATACAACGTCGCTAGTTGTGATGAGCGTTTGTAGAAAGGCGTCATCGGCACAACGGTGAACAGTGGTGATTTTTATGTGCGGATTGAGTTTACGAAGGCTTTGAGCCGCAGACTGTACTTTCGGCATCCCTAAACGGCTTTCATCGTGCAAAACTTGCCGTTGTAAATTAGAAAGAGAAACTTCATCAAAATCTAAAAGTGTCAGTTGTCCTACACCTGCAGTAGCGAGATATTGAGCAGCGGCACAACCTAATCCGCCTAATCCAACAATTAGCATACGACTCGCTTTGAGGCGTTCTTGCCCTTCGAAATCAATAGCTTTAAGGTTAATTTGGCGACTATAACGTTGCTCTTCAGCTGAGCTTAATTGCATTTTTTACTCCCAATTTACAAAATCTCATTAAAAGGCTGAATAGTAATATGTTCGCCTATTTCGACATTGCCACGTTCTTCTTCAAGGACGATGAAACAGTTACTTTTCATAAATGCACTGAACAAATTTGAATTCTGGACGCCAACATTTTCCACTATAATTTCTCCATTTTCATTCACTTGATAAAAACCACGTTGGAACTCCAAACGACCAGCTCGTTTTTTTAGGGCTACACGAGTAATAGCAGGCAATGAAGGTGGCAATTGCCACGTATGCCATCCTGTTAATTTTGCGATAGCAGGTTGAACAAGCTGGTAAAAAGTTACAAGTGCAGAAACAGGATTGCCAGGTAAACCACAAAACCAAGTTTTACCTAATTTCCCAAATGCAAAAGGTTTGCCCGGTTTGAGAGCAATTTTCCAAAAATTAATTGTTCCTAAACGTTCAAGGATAGTTTTAGTGAAATCTGCCTCTCCAACAGAAACTCCTCCGCTAGTAATAATCAGATCGGCTTGTGCTTGTGCTTGTTTAAAACTTTGTTCAAATAGAACCTCATCGTCAGGGATAATTCCGAAATCAATCACTTCACAACCCAATTTTTTTAACATTAATGTTAGGCTAAAACTGTTAATATCATAAATTTGCCCTTCAGCTAATGGTTGACCAACTGAGACCAATTCATCACCTGTGGCGATAACTGCCACTTTTAATTTTGGAAAAACTTTAATTTGAGCTAAGCCGAGTGAGGCAAGTAAAGGCAAAGTAACACTCGTGAGTTTAGATCCTGCTGGCAAAACGAGCATGCCTTTCTTGATATCCTCGCCTGCACGGCGAATATTTTCACCAAGTTTTGGCAACTTATTGAATGAAACCCTACCATCAGTGTGAACTTTAGCATTTTCTTGCATAATTATCGCTTCAGTCCCTTTTGGGATCATTGCACCTGTCATAATTCGCACAACACTTCTGTGTTGCCAATTTCCTTGAAACGGCACACCAGCAAAGGCTTTACCTATGATTTCTAATGGTTCTTCGCTTGTCAAATCAGCGAGACGAACAGCATAGCCGTCCATTGCAGAATTATCAAAAGCAGGCACATTAATAGGGGAAAAAATATCTTCACCACAAATTCGTTCTGCTGCCTGATTTAATGGTAAAACCTCAGTAGCAAGCGGAGAGGGTAATTGTCGTAGCATTTGTTCAAGGGCTTCATTTAAAGAAAGCATTAGAATTCTCCCGTTGATTTACATAATTAACACTGTCATTTTAACGTTAAATTGAGAAAATTTGTGAAGTTTTCGGTTTTTTTCACTATCTCTACTTGGAATTGGAGAATTGTGTTAGAATACGTCGCTTTTATTTTAAGGAATTAGATATGCAAACAATATCTCCCGAAGCCGAGAAAGTTAGGCAAATTTTGACGGAACACGGATTAGAAACACCAATGCTTTCTCAAAAGAAAAGTAAAGAGCAAAGGCGTACTGAAATTCAGCATAAAATGCAAGAAGTACTAGCACTCATTGGTTTAGATCTAGAAGATGATAGTCTGCACGAAACGCCTGCACGTCTAGCTAAAATGTACATAGATGAAATTTTTCGAGGCTTGGATTACCAGCATTTTCCAAAGATCACTAAAATTAAAAATACAATGCAGTTAACAGAGCCTGTGCAAGTTAATAACATTACACTGCTTAGTACCTGCGAACATCATTTTATGACGATAGACGGCACAGTCGCAGTTGCTTATTATCCTAATAAGTGGATTTTAGGCTTATCCAAACTTAACCGCATTGTAGACTTCTTTGCGAAACGTCCGCAAGTACAAGAACGTTTTACCAAACAACTTCTACTAGCGTTACAAACTATTTTGGAAACACAAGATGTCGCTATTTATGTCAATGCAGTACATTACTGTGTAAAAGGGCGAGGGATTCAGGATAGCAATAGTCATACAGTGACGTCAGCATACGGCGGTGTTTTTTTGAATGATCGTAAAGAACGTAGAATATTTTTAGAATGCATAAAATGAAGATAGACCTTTATTATTTCTTCGCTAATGACAAAATGGATTTTACTTTTATAAAGAGTAAACAATGCTTGCAAATAAATTGTTTTTTTCGTTTGCTGCAAAATTTTTACATACAAAGATTGTTTGAATTGTTCAATGATACCTCATTTCACAAACACCTTTTTGTCAGATTAGAAATCAAATACTAGTAGCGAAACTCAATAACAATTAACAAAGAAATACAAAGAATACGCTCCAGAAAACGGAAAAATTTTCTCGATTTTAACGACGTGATTAATGAAAGAGAAAATAAGAACACAGATAGGAAATATTAACATGTTAAAAATTTTATTTTTTGCTCAAACTCGAGAGCTTGTAAACTGCGATAATTTAACTTTACCTGCCGATTTCAAAGATGTAGAAGCATTACGTTATTACCTTGCAACAAAAGGGGATAAATGGGCGTTGGCATTGCAATCAGGTAAGTTATTAGTTGCAGTCAATCAAAAATTAACAGGGTTTGATACACTTTTGCAAGATGGTGATGAAATAGCCTTTTTTCCGCCTGTGACGGGAGGTTGAAATGATAGAAAACAAAGATATTATTATTCTGGTGCAAGAAGCATCTTTTGAACAGCAAGAAATTTACAAATGGCTTTCCGAACCTATGAATGTTGGTGCAACAGTTGTGTTTGTCGGCAAAGTACGGCATCTCAATATGGGAGACAAAGTATCAGGGTTGCATTTAGAACACTATCCAGAAATGACGAAGAAGGCTTTAGCAGAAATTGTTGAGCAAGCAAAAACACGTTGGGATTTACAACGTGTCGCGGTTATTCATCGAATTGGCTCATTGAATACGAATGATGAAATTGTCTTAGTCGGTACTAGCTCAATGCATCGAGTAGATGCATATCACGCAAACGAATTCATTATGGATTTTCTTAAAACACAAGCACCGTTTTGGAAAAAAGAGCAGACTGATAAAGGTAATCGTTGGGTGGATGGGAAAGACAGCGATCAGACAGCGGCAGAAAAATGGCTCATAGTTTAAAAATAAGACAAAAATAGAACGAAATTAGTAAAGGCGAGGAAACTCGCCTTTTTATTTGATGAGTTAATCCGTACCGCCAACAGTGATTTCGTCAATTTTAACCGCAGGTTGTCCAACACCAACAGGAACAGATTGCCCTGCCTTGCCACAGACGCCAATACCATGATCAATTTCGAGATTTTTACCAACCATTGAAATTTTTTGCATCACTTCAATGCCAGAGCCAATAAGAGTTGCACCTTTGATGGGATGAGTGATTTTACCGTTTTGGATGAGGTAAGCCTCGGCAGTAGAGAAAGTGAATTTACCTGACGTGATGTCGACTTGCCCACCACCAAGGTGAGTAGCGAAAACACCATAGTTGACTGAAGCGATCATTTCTTCGAATTCGCTTGTGCCAGCTTGCATGTAGGTGTTAGTCATTCGTGGCATTGGCAAATGAGCGAAACTTTCGCGACGAGCATTGCCTGTTGGTGGCACTCCCATTAGACGAGCGTTTAATTTATCTTGCATATAACTTTTAAGGATACCGTTTTCGATTAAAACATTGTATTGGCTTGGCGTTCCTTCATCGTCGATATTGAGCGAGCCGCGACGATTGACAAGAGTGCCATCATCGACGATAGTGCAAAGTGAGCTAGTGACTTGTTCACCGATTTTACCAGTAAAAACAGAACTTTGTTTGCGAGCAAAATCGCCTTCTAAGCCGTGTCCAACTGCTTCGTGCAAAAGTACGCCACACCAGCCTGCTCCGAGAATGACAGGCATTGTTCCTGAAGGTGCAGGTTTAGCATCAATGTTAATGAGAGCTTGGCGGACGGCTTGTTTAGTGAAAGTGACTGCTCGTGCTTCGCCATCAACATCTTCAAGCAAATCGCTTAATGCTACACGTCCACCAACACCTGAACGTCCTACTTCACGTTTACCTTCTTTTTCGACTAATACGGAAATCGAAAGCCGAATTAGCGGGCGTATGTCCGCTGCAAGAGTGCCATCTGTGGCAACGATCAAGACTTCTTCATAAATAGCACTCAAATGTGCGTTGACTTGTGTAACAAAAGGGCTTTCAGCTCGGGCAACGCAGTCGACTAAGCGAAGCAGATCGATTTTGGCTTGATTGTCGAAATTGTCGAGTGGGTTGAGAGCTTGATAACGTAATGGGAAAGTTGAGGTTTGATAAGTAATGGGAGTAATTGTGTAGTTTCTTTTTTGCTGAGCGATATTTTTCACAGCACTGGCACATTGTATTAAGTTAGCGAGATCGATGTGATCAGTATAAGCAAAACCCGTTTTTTTGCCACTGATTGCACGTACACCGACGCCACGATCGATATGAAATCCACCTTCTTTGATAATGCTATCTTCTAGTGTCCAACTTTCATCTTGTGAAAGTTGAAAATAAAGATCAGCATAGTCTAATTGACGCTGTGACATAGCATCAAAAACTTTATTCAAAGCGTTGCTATCAAGTTGACTTGGTGTTAGAAGTGAATCTGTTACTTTTGATAAAATCATATTTTGTCCCGTTCAAGATAGTTTATTGGTGAAAATGTTTACGAAAATTGGGGCGTGTTTATCTAACTTAAATAGCGATAACATCAAATTGTTCTTGAGTATAGAATTGTTCCGATTTTATTTGAATCTGCTTACTAATGAAAACTTCAAGTTCAGCAATGAGACCATGGCACTCTTCTGTGATTAAGTATTCAGCGACAGCTGGAGAAGCATAAACAATGAATTCTTTCGATTTAAATAAGTGATTGATACGAATAATTTCACGACTAATTTCATAACTCACAGTTTCTAAACTTTTCACACTACCACGTCCTTTACAAGAAGGACATTCACAACAAAGAATGTGAGCAAGGCTTTCACGTGTACGCTTGCGTGTCATCTCAACTAAACCAAGTTGAGTAAAACCGTTTACATTAGTTTTGACACGATCTTCAGCCAGTGCTTGTCTTAGTGAACTCAAAACTCGCTCACGGTGTTCGTCGGACTGCATATCAATAAAGTCAATTAAAATCATTCCACCAAGATTACGTAATTGAAGTTGATGAGCAATGGCTTTTGCCGCTTCAATATTCGTGTTAAAAATAGTTTCTTCTAAGTTATGATGTCCAACAAAGGCACCCGTATTAATGTCAATAGTTGTCATTGCTTCAGTTTGTTCAATAATTAAATATGCACCAGATTTGAGATCAACACGAGTTTGTAGTGCCTGTTTAATGCCTATTTCTACGCTATGTAGATCAAAAAGAGGATTTTCACCACGATAATGGTAAAGTTTATCTGTCAGTTCTGGCATAAAACAGCGAGTAAATGCTTGTACCTCGACAAAGCATTGTTGAGAATCAATATAAATAATATCGAATTTTTTACCAATAAAATCACGTAGTAGACGTTGAGTTGGAGCTAACTCTTCGTATAACACTGCGGGTGCTTTTTTTCGTGATTTACGCTCTAAAATTTTGCACCATAATCGTTTTAAAAATGCAGCATCTTGGATAAGTTCATCTTCGTTTGCCCCTTCAGCTGCAGTACGGATAATAAAGCCACCAAGCTCATCACATAAAGGGAGGACAAACTCCTTTAAACGTTCTCGTTCTTCTTCGCCTTCAATGCGTTGGGATACGCCAACATGGCTATTTTCTGGCATAAAAACGAGATAACGAGAAGGGAGAGTGATGTCTGTTGTGAGTTTTGCACCTTTTGTACCAAGAGGGTCTTTAACAACCTGTACGATAATATCTTGTCCTTCACGCACTAATTCACTGATATCTTTAGCAACAAATTGTTTTTTCTCATTTTCATCAACACATTCAGTATGTGAAACAATGTCAGCAGCGTGTAAAAATCCTGCTTTTTCAAGACCAATATCAACAAAAGCAGATTGCATTCCAGGCAATACTCGTATTACTTTTCCTTTATAAATATTACTGACGATACCTTGTTTAGTTGTGCGTTCAATATGAATTTCTTTAAGTGTTCCAGCCTCAACAAGGGCAAGACGAGTTTCGTTTGGAGTAACATTTACTAATAATTCAACAGTATTCATTATATTTTTATTCTTCTTCAACAGAAATTGCGTCTTGTTAGTCTAACTAAAAGGAAAATAGAATAACAGGAATAAATGTTGTAAAATTGAGTCTATTGTTATTTTTTATGAATATAATGGCAAACAGATTGATTGATTTTAGACCTTTTTACCAACAAATCGCACTTAGCCCACTTTCTCATTGGCTAGAAACTTTACCCGCTCAGCTTTTAAAATGGCAAAAACAACCTCATGGTGAATACGAAAAATGGCAAAAAGTGATTGATTTTTTACCTAGCTTAGAAGTTGAAAACATTGATTTAAAAAATGCTGTTAAAGTAACTGGAAAATCACTACTTTCGGTGGGAGAAAAACAACGTATTACCCATCATTTAATGCAATTAAAACCATGGCGTAAAGGACCTTATCACTTATATGATATTCATGTTGATTGCGAATGGCGAAGTGATTTCAAATGGAATCGCATACTGCCACATTTGAGTCCACTAAAAGATCGCTTAGTGTTAGACGTTGGTTGTGGTAGTGGATATCATATGTGGCGTATGCTCGGTGAAGGAGCAAAAATGGTAGTAGGAATTGATCCTACAGCATTATTTCTTTGCCAATTTGAAGCGATACGTAAATTATTGAATAATGATCGTCGTGCTAATCTTATTCCTTTAGGTATTGAAGAAATGCAACCATTAGGTGTATTTGATACTGTCTTTTCAATGGGGGTTTTGTATCATCGTAAATCTCCTTTGGATCATTTGATTCAATTAAAAAATCAACTTACGAAAGGTGGTGAATTAGTTTTAGAAACACTTGTAGTTGATGGTGACGAAAATACAGTATTAGTACCAATGGAAAGTTATGCGAAAATGAAAAATGTTTATTTTATTCCTTCTGTCGCAGCATTAATAAAATGGCTCGAAAAAGTAGGGTTTTCGAATGTTCGTTGTGTTGATATTGCTATCACTACAGTGGAAGAACAGCGTAAAACAGATTGGTTAGACAATGAAAGTTTAGCGGATTTTCTTAACCCTAATAATAAGTTGCTGACTATAGAAGGTTATCCTTCACCTAAAAGAGTGATTATTCTAGCAAATAAAGATGAAAAATATGTTGTTTTTTGAGGAAAAAAAGATTTTTTAACGACTACTCTTTTTTTTTGAACACATAATGAGTAAAATAATATCGATTTAGGGGTGTTATGATTTCTCTTGACACATAGCTTCATTATCTATTAGAGGAAAAAATTATGAAAAAAACTGTAATTGCAATTGCTGTGGCAGGATTTGCTAGCCTCGCTGTGCAAGCTGCACCACAAGCAAATACTTTTTATACTGGTGCTCGTTTGGGCTGGTCGTCAGTTCATTATGAAGTGAATCGGTTCAACTCAGACGTGAATGGCACTAAATTAAAACGCAATGATGTTACTTATGGTGCTTACTTCGGTTATCAAATTATTGATAACTTAGCAGTTGAATTAGCATATGATAATTTTGGTGGATTTAAATCAGAATATCGTAAGACAGGTAATACAGAACTTAAAATGCGTAACCACGGGGCTTCTTTAACATTTAAACCAAGTATTGCATTAACTGATAACTTTGATGCTTATTTGCGTTTAGGTGCAGCTTATGTAAGAAGTGACTATAAAAGTTATGAAAACGGTACAAAAGACTCATTCCACACATATAAATGGTCTCCTGTATATGCAGCAGGTTTTGAATACGCACCTGTCCGTAATTTAGGCATCCGCCTAGAATATTCTTGGTTAGATCAAGTTAGTCGCTTAAAAGAAGAGGATGGCTCTAAATTCAATCCTCGTATCGGTGCGGTCACTTTAGGCGTGTCATACCGTTTTGGTCAAGATATGCCAGTTGCACCAGTACAAGTTAGCCAAACTTTTGCATTAAACAGCGATGTTATGTTCGGTTTTAATAAAACTAATTTAAAACCAGAAGCTGAAGCGGAATTAACTGATATTTATGCACAAATCTCAGGCTTAAATGTACAACGAGTAGCAATTAACGGTTATACTGACCGTATTGGTCCTGAAGCAACTAATTTACGCATTTCTAAAGAACGTGCTGAAGCAGTTGCTAACTTCTTAGAAAATAAAGGGCTTTCAGCGAATACTATGGTTGTAAATGGTCATGGTTCTGCTGATCCAGTTGTACAATGTGATAAAATGCGTGGTAAAACATTAATTAAATGTTTAGCACCAAACCGTCGTGTTCAAATCGTAGTTGATGGTACTAAATAATTATCAATCATTGAAATTGAATTAGTAGCGACCCTGTAGTTTTATAGATTACAGGGTCTTTTTTATAAAATAAGCAATTAGATTTTTAATATATTATCTATTAAGTTTATGTTAGACTGGGAAGCGTATGTAATAAATTATTTTATTACAAATTAAAAGGAATGATATTAGCCTAAGTTTTTTGGAGAACAATTGATGAAGAAATTATTTTTTTTACCTCTCACAGCAACACTCCTTTCGGCTTGCTCTACACAAGAACCAGCACCTGTTGTTAATGTAGGAGCAGATAATCAAACGATAAGTTCGACAAATAATGAAACAGTTGATACAAGTTGGAATGAAGAGGATGTAAAACAATTGCCTACGGCAGATAATATGCCAAATAGTATTGCCGACAATAAAATGAATTCATCTCGCAGTGATTTGATTTTAGACAACAATTTTTATATCCCACGTGATGCAGCAGGTACACCAAATTATAATAAGTTGATTAAAGGCTCTTACAGAGCACAACAATATCAAGTACGTCAGGGTGATAGCTTATTTTTAATTTCTTATATTTCTGGTATTCCACTTGAAGAGATTGCTAAGTTAAATCATTTAACAAAGCCATACGATTTACAATTAGGGCAAATCATTCAATTAACAGTAGACCGTAATACAAAAGGAATGCTAAGTACTACTGCAGCAGATTCTAAAAAAATTTATATTCCACGTAATTCCCGCACTAATAAACCAGAATATAATCAAATTGAAAAAGGTTTTTATCATGGTAACACTTATACTGTTAATAAAGGTGATACATTATACCTTGTCTCTTATATTTCTGGACAAGATGTAGAAGATATCGCAAGATTAAATAATCTTTCTCCTCCATATGATTTACGTACTGGGCAAATCCTCAAGTTATCACCTACAACAACTAATAAAGAATCTTATTCAGAAAAAGACACAAACTATGCTAAGACGTCCACTAGTACAAATAAAGTACATTCCGTTGAAACCACGCAAAATATTAAAGATACAAAACAGCCACATTTTACGCGTACGTTAATATGGCAATGGCCAACAGCAGGAAAAGTTGTAAGCTCTTATTCTTACGCTGATGGAGGCAACAAAGGAATTGATGTTGTTGGTCAAATGGGACAACCTATATTTGCTGCAACATCTGGTCAAATTGTTTATGCGGGAAATGCATTACAAGGCTATGGTAACCTTATTATTATCAAACATAATGATGATTATCTCAGTGCTTATGCTCATAATCAGAAGATTTTAGTTAAAGATAAAGAATGGGTTAAAGCTGGTCAGAAAATTGCTACAATGGGGAACACGGGGACTAATCGCGTAGGACTTCATTTTGAAGTTCGTTATAAAGGTCAATCGGTAGATCCAATGCGTTATTTACCGAAAAAACAATAATTGTTCATTAAATAAAAAGCGATAAATTATTATCGCTTTTTAAATATAGAGGAAGTTTAAAATATTTTGAAGCAGTTTTTATACAAGGAAATTTATGCGAAATCCTATTCATAAACGTTTAGCTAATTTGACAAATTGGAAACACTATACTTTTATGGTATGTCTATGCGAGAGAATGTATCCAAATTTTTACTTTTACTGTGAATTAGAGGGTGAATTAGCGAATGCTAGAAAGTATAGAAATATTTTAGACTTAGTTTGGGAATTTTTAACAATTAAAAATATAAAAATTAATTTTGATCACCAATTAGAAAAATTGGAAAATATTGTCCCCATTAAAGCTACTTCTCAAAGTTATGCTATTTATCCTGCTATAGACGCTTGTAAAGGATTAGCTGATTTATTACACAGCATTGTTGCAGGTGAAACACTAGAGCAAGCCATTTCTATTAGCCAATTAAGTTTGAAAACAATCATAGAGTTACTAGAGTCTCAATTAGGTAAACTGTTTAATGAGGAAGAATTAAAACATCAACTTCTAGTTGAACAAGAGCTTGATGTGCAGTGGGAAATTTATCGCATCTTGAAAGATTGTGAAAAACATGATGTGAATTTGATTCTTGATTTAAAAAACGAATTAAGAAAAGCAGAAATATCCAATATTGGTATTGAATTACAAAAATAATGTGATTTACCACACAAAAATACTAGATAATACTTTGTAAATTTCTTAATTTAGGTTATCTTTATACTCGCTGTAATAGCAGTTACTTTTATAATATAGGGGAATTGAATTATGAACAAAACAGATTTAGTCGATGCAATTGCACAAAAAGCAAAATTATCAAAAAAAGATGCTAAAGCTGCTTTAGAAGCAACTTTATCCTCTGTGGCCGAAAGCTTACAAAAAGGTGATGTTGTGCAACTTATCGGCTTTGGGACTTTTAAAGTGAATAAACGTAAAGCACGTACAGGTCGCAATCCACGTACTGGAGAGCCTATTGAAATTGCAGCGACTAAAGTACCTGCGTTTGTTGCTGGTAAAGCATTAAAAGATGTAGTCCAATAAGAAGAAATTTTACGTACAACCCTGTTTTTAAACAGGGTTTTTTATTTTTGACCAAATTTAAATTTTATATAAATAAAGATATAATCAGGCGTCACAATAACATTTAAAAAAATAAGGATAATTTATGTGTGGAATTGTAGGTGCAGTAGCACAACGTGAAGTAACAGAACTATTGATTCACGGCTTGCAACGTTTAGAATATCGCGGTTATGACTCTGCAGGTCTTGCTGTAGTAAGTAAGGAACATCAACTTAAACGTGTACGTGCTGTAGGTAAAGTGCAAATGTTAGCAGATAAATTAAATGGTCAACTAATTTGTGGGACTACAGGTATTGCACACACTCGCTGGGCAACGCATGGTGTACCGAGTGAAGCAAATGCTCATCCACATATATCTGGCGATTTTGCTGTTGTTCATAATGGAATTATTGAAAATTATCAAGAATTACGTACCGAATTACAATGTAAAGGCTATGTCTTTACTTCAGAAACTGATACTGAAGTGATTGCTCATTTAGTAAATGAAGAAATGAAAACAGCCTCTTCTTTGTTAATAGCAGTACAAGCAACTGTAAAACGATTGCATGGTGCTTACGGAATGGCTGTTATCAATCGTTGTTCCCCTGATCGCATTATTGCTGCCCGTTCTGGCAGCCCATTAGTAATTGGCTTAGGGATTGGCGAAAATTTCTTAGCCTCAGATCAAGTTGCACTTTTAGATCTTACTCACCGTTTTATTTATTTAGAAGAAGGTGATATTGCTGAGATTAGTTGTCATAATGTTACGATTTATAATAATAAAGGACAAAAAGTTGAGCGTTATTTACACGAAGCAGAGAGTGAATACAACAACACTGATAAAGGCAACTATCGTCATTTCATGCAAAAAGAAATTTTTGAACAACCTGTCGCTCTTGCTAATACAATGGAGAGTCGCTTAACTGATGACAGTGTTTTAGTAAATAGTTTGGGGCAAGGAGCAGAAGATATTTTCAAGAAAATAGAACACGTACAAATTGTCGCTTGTGGTACGTCTTATCATGCAGGTATGGTTGCTCGTTATTGGTTTGAATCTATTGCTGGCGTGAGTTGCGATGTCGAAATAGCTTCCGAATTCCGTTATCGAAAATTTATAACGCGTCCAAATAGTTTATTGTTAACTTTATCGCAATCTGGTGAAACAGCGGATACTCTGGCTGCATTGCGATTAGCGAAAGAAAAAGGTTTTATGTCAACGATGACAATTTGTAATGTCCCAACCTCTTCTTTAGTACGTGAATCAAACTTAGCTTTAATGACACGAGCAGGAACAGAAATCGGAGTGGCAAGTACCAAAGCTTTTACTGCTCAACTAGTAGCAATGTTAATGTTAGTGACTGCAGTAGGGAAATGTACAGGGCATTTGTCGTCTGACGCAGAAAGTGCTATTGTTCATTCCTTGCATAGTATTCCTGCACAAATTAAAAATGTATTGAGTTACAGCACAAAAATTGAAAAACTAGCAGAAAATTTTAGTGATAAAAATCATTGTTTATTTTTAGGTCGTGGCGAATTTTATCCGATTGCATTAGAAGCAGCATTGAAACTTAAAGAAATTTCTTATATTCACGCTCAAGCTTATGCTGCAGGTGAGCTAAAACATGGTCCACTTGCTTTAATTGATGCAGATATGCCTGTAGTAGTCATTGCACCAAGCAATGATTTATTAGAAAAAGTAAAATCAAATGTAGAAGAAGTGCAAGCACGAGGCGGAGAATTGTTTGTTTTTACAGATCACAAAAGTAGCTTCAAAACAAGTAGTAATATGACGATTGAAGAAATGCCAACAATTGACAAAATTACTGCACCGATCGTATACACTGTACCGATGCAGCTTTTAGCTTACTACGTTGCTTTAATAAAGGGTACAGATGTAGATCAACCTCGTAATCTTGCCAAAGCAGTGACTGTAGAATAGGTGAGTAAGCTCTTTAAAATATTACGCCCTGATTTTCGGAAAAATTTTCGTGAAAATCAGGGCGTATTTTGATTTTAGTAGATATCGTTTTAAGCTAGAAAGGAACCCCTGAGTAAAGGATGATATTTGCAAAAGGAGTAAATTCACCCGTTCTTATGATTGCCTTACTTTGGTTCGCAAGTTTTTTAAAGTTGTCGTGTAGGACATGATCGATTTGAATTTTATTACCCTGTTTAATTGACATGTTTTCTAACCATTCAATAATAGTTGTATACAAAGCAGGACTTTGTGTTTTGATTTCCACAGCAAGAACGACTCGTTCGATATAGACTTCTGAACCAACTGTCTCAAGAGTTTGTAAAAAACTCGGAACCCCTGCAGTTAACGCAAGATCGATACGAGTCGTATCTTTACTAATAGGCAAACCTGCATCGCATATTGTTAAACTGTCACCATGCCCCAAACATGCAATTTCATAAGAAAGTTTCCCATTTAATAATGCAATTTTTTTCATAATTTTTCTCAAATTAAAGATAATCTTCTGATTTTCTCATTGTGCCGTTTTATCTTCAAAAGGCAAGTATAGATGATATTTTAAACGATAAATATGTGAAATGGATCACAATTAAAAAAGATAAAATTAAAGTGTTAATTAAATAGTAAGTTATATTTATAAGAAATTATAAAATATTATCCTCTTCAGCCTATTTAATTTTTTAAAAGTGTTAATAAGACTTTATCTTTCGCAAAATCTTTACAAATATACTAGCATTTTTTACGCTTTATCTCGATAATTCTATTTATATTTTTTTTCAAGAAAAATAATGATTTTTCCTTTAGTTCATGATTATGCCAATGTAGTATTCAATTAAATAGTCTTTTAAATTTTTTATATTTCGTAGTTTTGATGTTTTTTTTGACAGCGTTCAAAGATAAGCTTGGAAGGAATTAATTACAATATAATATTATTAGTTTTAATTAACTTATCTTTTTATTGTGCGTTATAAACAAAAAGTTAAAGATAAAATTTTTCTATAAGGTTTAGAACAGATTAAACAATGGAACACATTGCTGGAATTAATAGCAGATAATTTTAAGTAATATTGGTTTGAATTTAAACGTCAGTTAAAATACAACTCAGCTTAGTTAAGTAATTTTCTCACTTCAAAATGCTAGCTAAACTTATTTATGTTGTTAAATTGAAAATACAGATGTTGTTGAGCACAATGAATGTGCTAATTGTAGATGAGAAATCTGTACTTAATAAAAATTAGAATAGAGTTTGTTCGTTACGTTTATGAAATGAATGATATCAAACACTGTCAGCAACGATAATCATCAAGAGTCGTCTATCGCAAAGTAGGCGTGAGTTAAGGAAAAAAGATAAACTTGTTTAAGAAAGGAGTAATTAATGAGTCAATTAGCAATGAAAAAAATGGCAGCAGAAGCTGCATTGAGTTATGTGAAAGACGATAGTATTATTGGAGTTGGAAGTGGTTCTACAGTAAATTGTTTTATTGAAGCACTCGGTTCAGTTAAACATAAAATTAAAGGGGCAGTAGCCGCATCAAAAGCTTCTGAAGAACTATTAAAAAAACAAGGAATTGAAGTTTTTTCAGCAAATGACGTAATTGAACTAGATATCTATGTCGATGGTGCTGATGAAATAAATCCGCAAAAAATGATGATTAAAGGAGGCGGAGCTGCATTAACGCGTGAAAAAATTGTGGCAGCATTAGCAAAACAATTTATCTGTATTGTTGACGCAAGTAAGCAGGTTGATATTTTAGGTAAAGAATTTCCACTGCCGATTGAAGTCATTCCAATGGCACGTTCGCAAGTGGCTCGTAAATTGGTCAAACTTGGTGGATATCCTATTTATCGTGAAGGTGTTGTAACTGACAACGGTAATGTTATTCTAGACATTGCCGATTTTGCAATTCTCCAACCAATAATGATGGAGCAAGAGTTGAATAATATCGCTGGTGTAGTTTGCAATGGTCTTTTCGCAATGCGAGGTGCTGATATAGTCATTGTTGGAACACCACAAGGAGTTAAAATTCTTTAAAATAAAAAAGCGAAAATTTGAGTTTTCGCTTTTTTGTTTTAGACAGGACAAATGCTTTCAGTCATTAACGTAGCATCAAACTCTATAAGTAAGCTTGCTAATTTTTCATCAGATTGAAGTTGTCGTTGAGCTTGTTCACAGAGTTCTTGATAGATGCGTTTACAATGTTCTTCAGGCGTGATCCAATTTGGACTATTATTTTCTGTGATAGAAAGTGATATGTTGTTTTGATAAAAATCACGCAATGCTTGTTGAAGTTTATCAGCGTATTTTTCTGTTAAATAGGATTTTTCTGGACGAATAATGAGAGTAATATGTGTATCGTTTTCCTCGATTTTTGCGGTACTTAATGCCATATCTTTGACAAAACCGTGAATAGCGATTTTTTCAATTGTGTTTGTCCAAGGATCACGTTGACAAGCTTCTTGAATAACACGATGCTGTACTGCAGGTGTAATGCGACGGCTAATTGTTTGTTTGATTTCAGAAAGTTTAGCCAAACCAGAATTATTTTCTGCCATTTCTGGGTTGAGCCATTGCCAACAATATTCCTCTACTGAATCAGTTTGTTTTTCAGTAAAAGTATCTTTGTTTTTTAAAGGTTGTAGTGTCAATACACTGTCAACTTCCTTTAAATTAGTAGTAATAGTTTTCGTTACATCGGCAGAAACTTGGTTTGTTTCTACTAATAGTTGATGTTTTTTTAATGGTTTATTTGTTCTTTCAATTACGTTTTCATTAAGGTTTTTTTTTTGTTCATCTGCTATTTGGTTAAGTGTATTTAGCGTATTTAAAGCAGAATAACTTGGTGTTCTAGTTGTATTTTGTGGAGAAACAGAAGCAATAGCTATTTTTTCGATTGATTGATCCGATGTTAACGAAGTATGAGTTTGTGCTGAACTTTGATGTGGATTTGATTTTTGTTGAAATGTTATTTCGGATTGAGTTGTAATTTCAAGTTGCTTAGTATTAGCGTAAAAGTTGACGGGATTGAATTTTGGATGAAAAGCGAGAGCACGCAAGAAGAGCATTTCTATTGCCATACGTTGATTAGACGAATTTTTTATTTCTTCTTTCCCTTGCAATAAAATTTGATAAAAGAATTGTACGTCTTGTGGAGCAATATTTTTAGCTAAAAAAGCGAGAAGTTCTGTTGGTACAACAGTTGGTTTAGGTAAAAATTGCAAAACAGCAATCTTTTGTAAATTTTCGGTAACTGCTGATAATAATGCTAACCAATCTGTTCCTTTTTCACTTGCATCTTGAATAGCTCGCATTAAATTTTCACTATTCCCAGTCTGAAGTGCTTCAATGATCGTTAATGGTTGATCTTCATCAAGAAGTCCTAGCATATCTTTAACAATTGAATAAGTAACTTTGCCATCACCCATTGCAATAGCCTGATCGGTTAAGCTAAGACTATCACGAACACTACCTTGAGCAGCAATAGCGAGATTTTCTAAAGCCAAAGTATCATAAGGAATGTGTTCAGCATCAAGTACAGATTGTAAATGCTGACTAATTTCTTTTGGTTGTAACGCTTTAAGATTGAATTGCATACAACGTGATAAAATCGTAATTGGTAGCTTTTGTGGATCAGTAGTTGCTAGCAAAAATTTAACGTATTCAGGCGGTTCTTCTAATGTTTTGAGCAAAGCATTAAAAGAATGACGAGAAAGCATATGTACTTCATCAATTAAATAAACTTTATAACGTCCTTGAGTAGGTTTATATTGAACGTTATCAAGTAGTTCTCTTGTGTCTTCAACTTTGGTGCGAGAGGCTGCATCAATTTCAATAAGGTCAACAAAGTTGCCTTTTTCAATCGATTGACAAGTGGCACATTTGCCACAAGGTTCTGCTGTAACACCATTTTCACAGTTTAAGCCCTTTGCAAATAAACGAGCAATAGAAGTTTTGCCCACTCCTCTAGTACCTGCAAAAAGATAGGCGTGATGGAGGCGGTTATCTTTCAAACCATTCGCTAAAGCTGCTAATACATGTTGTTGCCCGATGACTTGAGTAAAAGTTTGAGGGCGATATTTGCGAGCTAAAACTTGATAACTCATTATGCACCTTATTCATTTTAAAATTAATCAAATAGTTAGTGATCAGCAAAATCTACGAGAGAGAATGGAGTAACACCAATTTCCTTAAGACGCTTTTCGCCACCAAGATCAGGTAGATTAATGACGAAAGCAGCGTATTTGACTTTACCGCCTAGGCATTGCACTAATTTTACTGTTGCATCAACAGTACCACCTGTGGCAAGTAGATCATCAATAATCAGAACATTATCATTTGTGTGAATTGAATCCTGATGAATTTCGAGTGTATCTTGTCCATATTCAAGATCATAAGATTGAGAGATAGTAGCACGTGGTAGCTTATTAGGTTTGCGTACTAGTACAAAAGGGACTTTTAATGCTAAAGCAACGGGGGCTCCGAAAATAAAACCACGACTTTCAGTGCCGATGACTTTAGTGATATTTTTATTTTTAAATTCCTCAACAATAAGATCAACACAAGTTTGAAATGCTTTTGGAGATTCTATTAAACTGGTGATATCACGAAAAATAATGCCTGTTTTCGGATAATCAGGAATGGATTTAATTGATGATCTTATCAATTCTAGTTTGTTCATGTTTATAACCTACACGGTATTGTCTATTAAATGAAAAGTTTTGAGAATTTTAACATAAAAAACTATGCTAACTATAAATATCTTCGCCATCTTTGCGAGTCTTTAATATGCGTAATATCCAAGCGTACTGCTCTGGATTTGGAGTGACGAAATCTTCAATAATTTTATTCATTTCACGTGCTACTTGTTCGGGTTCATCAGTTAATTTTAATGCAGGACGAATATCTATAACGTATTTTCCGTTTTTAGCGTCGTAGTATGGAAACATCGGAATAACAATTGCTTTAGCAAATTTTGCCATCTTGTTTAAACTAGGAAGAGTAGCCTTGTAAGTCGCAAAAAAATCGACATATATGCTCAATTCTTCTCCGTAGTCTTCATCAGGTAAGTAATAGCCAGCTTCGCCATTACGTACCTCTTTTAAAAAAGGTTTTATTCCATTTTGGCGGGCATGAGGCATATTTCCAAAACGAGAACGAACTCGTGTCCACAACCAATCAACAAGAGGATTACGATGAGGGTTATACATCGCTGTTCCTTGTAAGTTGAAACAACGAAGTAAAATGCCCGCAGTATCAATTGCCCAGCTATGAGGAACCATCAATATGATGTTTTTTCCTTCTTCTTTTGCTTTTTGGATATTGTGCCAACCGATTAATTTACAACGATTCCTGAGATGTTGTTTTGAAAAAATAGCACTTTCACCAATGCCTAACATAACTTGAGTAACAGTAACAAACATTTTATCAATTACTTCTTCTCGTTGCTGTTCTGTCCAATTTGGAAAACAATGTTTTAAATTTATGCAGGCACGATGGCGTTGTTTACGGGCTTTATGTCCAATAATAACGCCAATTTTTTCCGCAAATTTATCCCTAAATTGGAATGGTATAAAGCCTAAAATAAGTAAGCAAAAAATTCCTATCCATACTCCCCAATATTGAGGCAATAAAAAAGACCATCGCCATTGTGGTTGATAGCCTACACGTGCAGTTAATCGAGTATTGTTTTGATTTTCCATTAATAATTAATTACAAGAGTTTTGATAAATGTTGATCATAAACGATTTTAAATGTTAAAAGGAAGGACATTGTAATAACAAGTGGCCGAATAAAAGTTTGTCCGCGTGTAACGACTAATTTTGCACCAAGTCTTGCTCCAATTGATTGCCCTAAGAGCATTGTAAAACCAAAAGGTAAATAGACTTCACCTCCTATTAAAAAACAACAAAGAGAGGCAAAGTTGGAAGCAAAATTGAGCACTTTAGCATAAGCTGTTGCTTTAGAAATTGAAAATCCGAGTAAGGTAATAAATGCAAGACAATACATTGAACCTGATGCAGCACCAAATAGACCATCATAGAAACCAATTGTTAAGCTTACAGAAAAAGCAAAAGCAGTATAGGAAATCCGTCTTTGTGAAGTCTGTTGTCCGAGGCTTGGTGTGAATAAGAAATATAATCCAATAAGAAAAGTCAAGAATGGTAGTAAATTTTTAAGGATATCAGTGTGAATGATCTGTACTAAAATCGCACCAATGACGCCACCTAAAAAAGACATAATGATGATCAATCGAAAATAGCGTAACTCGATCATGCCTGATCGATAAAAATAAAGGCTTGCAAAAAACGAACCAGCACAGGACTGAAGTTTGTTTGTACCTAACACCATAGCCGGAGGCAAACCCGACATGAATAAAGCAGGAATTGTGATAAGCCCACCGCCGCCTGCTATCGCATCTAAAAAGCCAGCAAAACAGGCAACAAAAAATAGAATAAGAAAAATTTCTATACTAAATGACATTTTTTTACCTAATTTTCTTTTTGTTGTTTAAAAATTTTTATATGTTCGTCGAGTAGTGCTTGACAAAGCGGCGGCGGTGGAATAACTATTGGTTTGGGTTTAAGTGGTTTTATCGGTTTAGGTCTTGGTTTTAACCATGCATAGAGCGTACTATCGCAGCCTTCGCCAGCAGGGATTGGTGTTTGGTTATTACAATTTTTCGCTTCTTTTGGGCAGTGCAATCTGACATGAAAATGAGAATTATGTCCAGACCAAGGACGGATTTTACGTAGCCATTGACGATCTGATTTTACTGTCTGACAAAGATATATTTTAATCAATGGATTTACAAAAATGCGAGCAACGCTAGGGTCGTTTGCAGCAAGTTTCAGTAAAGTTTCTTGATGTATTGTCCAATTTTGTGTCATTGTTTTTGTTTTTAGATTTGCCATAGGCGTGGCTAATCCTGTTGAATGATAAGCATTTTTTTTAGATAAACGCCCCATTCTAAACCAAATATCGACATCAAGTCCCATTTGATGACTGTGATGTCCATTAATAAAACGCCCACCTGCAGGCATCGCTACGTCGCTAATAAGCATTGCTGGCAAACCAGCTTGTTGAATCTTTCTGCCAAGCGTTTGTAAATACTGTAACATTTTTGGATGTGCATAATAACGTTTCTTTTCTTGACGAACAACTTGATAACCAATTCCATTAAATGGGATTTTTTTACTACCAATTAAACAACCATTAGTATAGTGCCCGATTGGATTGGGTTCACCTCTAACAGGGTGCTTAAAGTTGAGCCATTCAACAGGGGAGTAAGCAAAAACAATATTTGTTGTTAAAGCAAGAAAAATACACGCCCCTATTTTCGGAAATTTTTTCAGATTACACCAAATTTGCATACAATAACCTAAACTTTTATAAACATTGTGCTTTGAAACGCAAAAAATGATCCATTAAGACGAGTGCCATCATTGCTTCTGCAATAGGAATTGCACGAATACCCACACAAGGATCGTGGCGTCCTTTAGTAATGATTTCACAATCTTTGTTGTTCACATCAATCGTCCGTCCAGGTACAAGAATACTGGATGTTGGCTTTAATGATATAGTAGCAAGTAACGGTTGTCCTGTGCTAATACCTGCTAGAATACCACCTGAATGATTGGAAAGAAAACCATTTTGTGTTATTTCATCACGATGTGTTGAACCACGTTGAGTGACAATGTTAACACCATCACCAATTTCTACTGCCTTAACAGCATTAATAGACATCAGTGCATAAGCTAACTCTGCATCTAAACGATCGAAAACAGGTTCTCCTAACCCGATAGGTACATTTGTTGCGACTAATTGTATTTTCGCCCCAACAGAATCACCATTTTTTTTCAATTCACAGATCAACTTTTCATAAGCTTTTGCTGTTTTTTCATCAGGTGCAAAAAATGGATTTTGATTAATATATTTCCACATTGAAATATCAAATGTGGGAAATTCGCATGCTTGAACATCTCCCATTTGACGTAAATACCCACGAATTTCAATACCAAGCGTTTCACGCAGATATTTTTTAGCAATTGCACCTGCGGCAACACGAATAACTGTTTCACGTGCTGAAGCTCTACCACCACCTCGATAGTCACGAATACCATATTTTTTTTGATAAGTAAAATCACCATGACCAGGACGAAATTTATTTTGAATATCATTGTAGTCTTTAGAATATTGATCGTGGTTTTTTATTAACAAACCAATACTTGTTCCTGTCGTTTTCCCTTCAAAAACGCCTGATAAGATTTGTATTTCATCAGCTTCACGACGACTAGTTGTAAAAGATGATTTGCCTGGTTTACGACGATTTAATTCAATTTGAATATCTGCCTCACAAAGTGGAAAATTTGGCGGCATACCATCTAAAATTCCTCCTAATGCAACACCGTGTGATTCACCAAAAGTCGTCAGTTTAAAAAGTTGCCCAATACTATTTCCAGCCATATAAAATTCCTCATTTCGTAACTGATACTACGGATTTAGTTTGTTTAGTTTGATTACTTTCTTTCTTGCATTAAATCATAACTTGCTATTTTTATTTCATCATTGTTATGAGTATTTTTTATATAAACATCTAATTGGTTAAAGGCAATATCAATATTATGTTGAGCAAAAAGTGTATTTATACGGTGATTGATGTAGTCAATACTTTTGTTACGATGTCCGATATCATTGACATACACACGCAGTTCATGATCGAGTGTGCTTGCACCAAAATTAAGAAAATACACAATAGGTTTTGGATCTTTTAAAGCGTAAGGGCATTCATCAGCAATTTGTAATAAAAGTGATTTAACTAAATCTAAATCCGAACCATAAGCAACACCAATAAAAACTTTTACTCGAGTAATAGAATTGGATAAAGCCCAATTTACAATACGTTCTGTCACAAAAGTTTTGTTTGGAACGATGATTTCTTTACGGTCAAAGTCTACGAGAGTAGTTGAGCGAATACGAATACGTGATACTGTTCCAGAAAAATTATCAATAGTAATTACGTCTCCAACGCGGACAGGGCGTTCGAACAAGATGATGAGTCCTGATACAAAGTTAGCAAAGATTTCTTGTAAACCAAACCCTAATCCGACAGAAAGAGCAGCAAATAACCATTGTAATTTTGACCAAGAAAGTCCTAAAGTACCAAAAGCTAACGTTGCACCTATGGCAAAAATAAAGTAAGTAGATAAAGTGGTGATAGTATACGGAGTACCTTGAGAAAATTTGATGTGGCTAAAGAGTATAACTTCCAAAACACCGGGTAAATTTCGAATAAGTGCATAGGTAGTGAGCAGAATAATAATAGCAACAAGAAGATTTAAGAGTGTTATATATTGAAGCTCAGAACCTGTTGTCGTTATCGCAGTATGCTGCCATAGATTAATACTTTCTAGATAATAAGCAACAGTTACTAGATCTGACCATACCCAGTAAAGTAATCCCAACAAAGCAAGGAAAAGACCAATATTCACTACTCTCAAGACTTGATCTTTAATCTTAGACACTGCAAGAACTTCATCCTCCATCATTTTAGTTTGAACAAAACTTTCATCATCTGTTGTTAAACTATCATCTATTTCATTTTTATGTTGCTGTTTTTCCATTAAACGTTGGTAAGAAAGATGGCGAGAGAAAACTAACATCGCTCGATAAGTAATATCTTTTAAAATTCCCCAAGAACCTAATACAAAGTAAGATATAATTAAGTGATACATGAGAGTTAAAGCAGTGTAATAATAGCCTAATACGATTAAAATGATTAATCCTATTGGTGCAAGGTAGGAAATAATAGTAATTATTTGAAATAGAAATTTAATTCCTCCTTCAGTGTAATAAGTAGCAGATTTGTAAAGGTGAATTACTTTACTTATTTTAGGAGAACAGTAGACGAGTGTAAAAATGAGAATAATAATAGTCGTTAATTGACCTATTACGTCATTATTAACACCACCGTCCAAATATGTAAAAATTGAAGCATTTAACCAAAGATAACTTACAATAATGAAACTTTTTAGAAAATGAGTAAATGTTTCTAAATTATTTTTTTGTAAACCAAAGTGACGACAGCCAACACTATAAGGAGATGGTGCTAAAATGCGTAAAGTGGTGGCAAAGAATAACCAATAAAGACACATTTTAGTTGCCCAAGCCCAAGCGTAGAAAGGATTAGAAAAACAAAAAGTCGTAATAATAATCAAAATAGTGAGTGAAAAAACCGCTGTAGGTAAAGATAGGATTGAATTCCATAAGATAGCCTCAGGCGTTAGACGTTGGCGATCTTTTTTTAATGTATTAACACAGTTATTAATATGTTGTAAGCGTGATTCTATCGTTTTTCTTTGCCAATGAACAAGACTACCTATAAGCAATAAAACTAAACAAATAAGAATGGCAGGAACAATATAAAAGGACCAAACAGAAAAATTAAAAGTATCTTTAATATTATGTAATTCAATTTGTAATTTTGGAATAAAATTTGCAAACCAAGACATATTCATAGATGGATTACTTTTTACCCAAAAACTTTGTAGTTGCAATTTTTTTTGTAAAGCATCACTAATAGAAATGACTTGCTTCTGGTTAAGTTCAATATTTATAGCGAGATTAAGTTGATTATTAAGCAACTCTATTTCATTAGAAAGCAAACGATAACGTTCTTGTAGAATTGGAATAAGTTGTGTACGTTCCTCATCAGTAATAGGTTTGTCAGTTACTAATTTATCAATAAAAGTATTGATATCATATAAATTGTCACGAGCCTCGGTTAAATCAAAGATCTTAATACGTAATGAAGTAATTTTTTTTGATAATCCATTAATTAATGTTTCTTCTGGCAAAAGTTGTTTCTGCTTATTGATGACTCGAGATAATACAAGTGTACCTTGTAATGCACTGATTTGTTCGTTAATATTGCGTTCAGTTTGTTTTAGGTTGTTTAAAACAGCAGTAATACGTAAATTATCTTGAGTAAGATTATTCAAATTTGTTGTTTGTTTTATTAATTCTTGACTTAACGTCAAATTCAGTGATTGTTGTTTTAAAATGAGCGTTGAAAGGCTTTTGTCATTTTGTTGTGTTTGTTTTAATTGTTCTGCTTGTTGTTGAGTTTGTTCAAGTTTCTTTTTATTAATCAAACTTTGTAGTGTGCTTTGTTTAAACTGTAGTTGTCGTTGAATAATATTTTTTTCTTCAAGTTGTAATGAATAGAGCGAAAGCAGACTACTATCACCTTGAAGTAATACATGATTATAATTATTCTGTAGTTTAATAAGTGCAAGTTGCAATTGTAGTTTTGTCTTTTCAGTATTTGAACTTGTCTTATTGAAAAGGATTTTCTCAATTGCTTGTGATTTAACAAGATTTTTGCTTAATGAATCTTGAGATTTTTCAGGTGCCACACGTTGATTTACAAGTCGTGAATTAAGTTGAACTAACTCATTTTGAATATTTTGCAATTGCGTTTGGATTTCGTTAAATTGCGTTTGAAGTTGCTCTAAAGTGAAATTTGAATAATTTGCAATATCTATCTTTGAGTTTTTTAGATGATTGATATTTTCTCGAATATGCGTAAGTGTTTTAGGTGCATTGCTGATAAGGTTATTTAATGCTTCATTGTCATTTTGTTGAGCAGTAATTTGAGTAAGAAGTTGGATAGATGTAGTTAAATTTGCGATATCTCCTTTGGATGGTTCGCCTGATTTTTTCATTTCTTGTAATTGGAGTTCAAGTTCTGTTTTTGTCGGTAAAACAGAAGCAGTTACACTCAAAGGAATAAAAAATAGAGCGAAAGAAAAGAGAACTGTTAAAAAAAAATGACGTTTCATAGAATCACCTAAATTAAGTTTTCTAATTTTTTTTGTAACAAATGGCGTGAGATTTTGATATTGCCTTGAGTTTGAAAAATGTTATTTTCCAACGCATAGTAAGCAATGGGATGTTTAAATTTTTCAAGCCGAGGTTGTAACCAAGCACGGATCACGGCAAGATTTTCTTCACAAAATGTTGTAGTGAGTTCTATCATTGCAACAGGACGATGACCAAACTCTTGATCTTTCACTGGTAAGATAAAAACCTGTTTGACAAGTGGATGCTCTTTTAAGATAGCTTCAATTTCTTCAGGTTGGATATTTTCACCACCTGAAATAAATTGATTATCAATTCGACCAATAATGAAGAGCTCGTCATTTTTCCAAATAGCTTTATCTTTAGTTGCAAAAAAACCTTCTTCATCAGTTAAAGGTTTTATGTGATCTTCTTGCCAATATCCTAATGCAAGTCCTGCACCTTTTAAATAAATTTCTTGATTTACTAATTTAAAAGAACGCTTTGGCAAAGGTTGTCCAACGCCTGAACTTGTGTCTGCTTTTTTAGCAAAAATAGTAGATGCCATTTCAGTCATGCCATATCCACAATAAGTTTGAATATTTGCTTTCGCTAATTTTTGTGTTAGCGAAACGGGGATATTTGCACCACCTAAAAGAATATGTTGAGTCGCATAAGTTTGATTTGATTGTGTAGCAAGATATTGTAAAAAACGCTGTGCTTGTGTGGGAACGAGTGAAGCATGTGTAGCTTGACTTAAACTAGTATAGAAATCATTTTGCACAAAGTGTAAACAAGCACCACGTTGTAACCACCGCCAAATAATAGCTTGCCCCGATACATGATAGAGTGGAAGAGATAATAAGTAACTGCTAGTAGATTGAAATTGTATTAGTTCACATACTCCAGAGGCATTTTCTAAATGAGCCATAAGCGAATGCACGACTGCTTTGGGACAGCCAGTAGAGCCTGACGTGAGCGTCATTGTTGCGGGGCGAGTTTGATAGTCTCGTTCTTCGAATGCGATCATCTCAAGTATACATTCACTGAGATCTACCTCAAAGTAATGTGGCAAAGCCAATTCTACGCCTTGATTTTCAGGAAAATTTTTACGAATTTCAGCACGTAAATGAGCTGCATTTTGGTCAAGATAATAAAATTTGATACGATTGTATTTGAAAATCTCTGTACATTTTGATGCTGAAAAAGCAGGATTAATTCCTAAAACACTTGCACCAATTTGGATTCCTGCAAGATAGAAGAAAACAAGTTCTTCACTATTTTTTCCACAGAAAGCAATATTTTCTCCTGCACTAACGCCTTGTTTTTTTAATTGTTCAGCAAAGAAATGAATGAATAGATTGATTTCTTTCCAAGAAAAAAGATTGCCTTTCGAATCGCGTAAAGCAACGTTATCACGTGTAGTCTCGTTATTTGCGAGAGTTTGCCAGAGGAAATACATTTATTTTTCTCGAAAAAATTAGAAAAATTGGCGGACTTTTTCGACGAGCGTTTGGGGTAACTGCATCTCAAGCATTGTTCTTTCAAGCATCAGCATTTTACGCTGGCTATTCGTATTAGTAATAACCCAAAATGGACTTTCTGGAATCTGCTTAGGTTTAGTATGAGTGCCGTAACTAAGTAAGGTCGCTTCATCACGTGCGAAATAAAGGCGTGTATGCCCTTGTAATGGTTCAACTGCATTAGCAAAACTTTCTGGATTAGTACGATACAGTACACTTAAGATACGTAGAAAACGGTTAACGCCTTTCGTTTCCTGTAAAAAAGTATCCGTTTTTAGGAGCAATTCAATTTTCTGAGTGAGTTGTTGTACCGATTTAAGTGGTTGCTTTTTGATTTTAATTTTGTCAAGAGTAAAAGGTTCATTAAGGGCGTCGAAAATAGAAATATTTTCACCAATACGATCAGTGTTTGGATCTATTGTACATTGTGGAAAATTTAATAGCCGACGCAAAATGTCGGACGGACTTTCTTCACCAATTGCTGTTGTTTGACTAGCAATGTATTGATAAAGATCGTCGTCAAGCTTTACTATTTTCATTGTTATTCATCCTTGTGAGTTGATCTCATTCAAAATTTTTTACATTATAACGGCTTATTTATAAATACTCTATGCAAAAATAATGATTGAAAAAACTTTACTTAATTTTGAATTTTCCAATGATCAAAAAGATCCAAGTTTGCCTGTTTTAGTTTTTATTCACGGATTATTTGGTGATCTTGATAACTTAGGTGTTATTGCTCGTGCTTTTTCAGATCAATATTCTATTCTACGCATTGATTTACGTAACCATGGAAAGAGTTTTCACAGTGTTGAAATGGATTACACATGTTTAAGCAACGATGTAATCGAATTGCTTGATCATTTAAAAATAAAAAATAGCATTTTAATTGGGCATTCTATGGGGGGAAAGACAGCGATGATGGTAGCAGGAAAACGCCCTGATTTAGTGTTGAAATTAGTAATTATCGATATTGCACCAGTAAATTATGGTGAACATGGTCATCGTATTATATTCAAAGGATTAAAAGCAGTTGCGCAAGCAAAATTAGATAATCGCCAAGAAGCAAAACAGCTTCTGGCAAATTTTATACAAAATGAAGCAGTACAAAAGTTTATGTTGAAATCTTTTGAACCCCGATCACCACAACGATTCCGTTTTAATGTAGATGTACTAGAAAATAAGTATTTAGCCATTATGGATTGGCAAGAAATTTTTTTTTCTAAACCAACATTATTTATTAAAGGTAGTGAATCTGACTATATTTTACCGCAATATCAAAAAATAATTTTACGTCAATTTCCCCAAGCAAAAGCTTTTATTGTGCAGGGAGGAGGGCATTGGGTTCATGTCGAAAAGACTCCATCTGTTATTCGTGCAATTGCGCAATTTTTAACAGTACATAAAAATTGATTTTGAACAAATAAACAAAGTTTTATTCGTGAGCGAGGCGTGTTATACTGCCCCAAATTTTATGCTTGTAGCTTATCATTCTCAATTAGAATTGAAACTACATAAAAAATCAGTGATTTTACATGGCAAAACAAGATGCAGATTGCATAACTTTAGATCTGTTCACTGCGAGTTCAAAAATTGGACGCCCTCGGACAAATCCATTAAGTCGTGAACAACAGCTCAAGATCAATAAACGTAACCAACTGAAACGAGATAAATTTAGCGGATTACGTCGCGTAGAGTTAAAGTTGCATAAAGATTTGGTCAAACAGCTCGAAGAATTAGCGTCTGAACGAGCAATGAGTCGTTCAAAAATGATAGAAAAAATTTTACAAAACTATTTTGTACTTCAAGGAAACAAATAATGGCACATATTGGTTTATTTTACGGAAGCGATACAGGTAATACTGAAAATATTGCGAAAATGATTCAAAAAAACTTAGGAAAAGATGTTGTTGATGTTTTTGATATCGCAAAATCAAGTAAAAAAGATATTGAAAAATACGATTTCCTTATTTTAGGTATTCCTACTTGGTATTATGGAGAAGCTCAATGTGACTGGGATGATTTTTTTCCGACGTTAGGAGAAATTGATTTTGCTGATAAATTAGTAGCAATTTTTGGATGTGGTGATCAAGAAGATTATGCCGAATACTTTTGTGATGCAATGGGTAAGATTCGTGATATTGTTGAGGCTAGAGGGGCAATTATTGTAGGTAATTGGTCAACTGAAGGATATAATTTTGAATCTTCTCAAGCTTGTCTTGATGAAAATACTTTTGTGGGGTTATGTATTGATGAAGACCGTCAACCGGAACTCACTGATAAACGTGTACAGGCTTGGTGCAAACAACTTCAAGATGAAATGTGTTTAGCAGAATTGAGTTAAATAAGTTAACTGGATAATGATGAACTATTATGATGAGGAAACACGTTATGTCTGAGGAAAATATTCAAAGATTAAAAAAAGCAGGGCTTAAGATTACGGAACCGCGCTTAACAATTTTAGATCTGATGCAACGAAATCATGTAGATATGCAACATTTTACTGCAGAAGATATTTATCGTTTTCTAGTAGAAGAAGGAGAAGAGATTGGTTTAGCGACAGTTTATCGAGTTCTAAATCAATTCAATGAAGCGAACATTCTAGTGCGACATAATTTTGAAGGCAATAAGTCAGTTTTTGAAATCAACCTTAAAGAACATCATGATCACATCATTTGTGTCGACTGTGGGCGAGTCTTTGAATTTAAAGATGAAATTATCGAACAAC
This sequence comes from Actinobacillus sp., assembly GCA_020026055.1. Taxonomy (GTDB): domain Bacteria; phylum Pseudomonadota; class Gammaproteobacteria; order Enterobacterales; family Pasteurellaceae; genus Actinobacillus_C. The sequence goes on along the minus strand of JAHHRA010000010.1, from coordinate 30,933 downwards.
GTCAGCGTCAAATTAGTGAAGAATGTGGTATTTTGCTTGAAAATCATAGTCTCTATTTATATGGAAAGTGTAAAGATAAAGAAGCGTGTAAAATTCAACAAGAACAGAGTAAAAAAAGATAAAAAAATGCGGTTTAAAGATAAACCGCATTTTTTATACTGTTTCTAAATTGTTAATCATCAAGTGGAACAACTAACATATCAACCTTAACACTATTCATCACTTGGCGAGTTGAAGACATTAGCTTGCTCCAAAAATCTTGATGATGACCCGTCACAAGTAAGTCAATATGATATTTTTCAACAGCATCTTCTAAAGCTTGCACTAAATCACCATTTCCACTCAACTCTTCTGCGACAGGATAATCAATAGTTTTCGATAATTGTAATAAAGCTTGATGACTTTCATCAGTTATACGTTCTTGCATAGACGCCATATTAACATCAATTAACCCAGTGTATAGATCTGAGAAATTTACGTCTACGTGGATAATAGAAAGTTTAGCTCCGTGCAATTTTGCAATGGATGCTGCTTTTTTTACAAGAACTTCACTATCTTCAGAAAGATCCACTGCTACAAGAATATGTTGGTACATATTTAATCTCCTTGCTATTAGTTAAGTTGATTTAGCTAAATTATATCAAACTAGAGTACAAAAAACAGTTATAAAGACTAAATTTTTGACAAATTATTTTATAATATTAAGTAAGTTATCTAAAAAATAGGAAATTAAATGAAACACACTATCCAAGATTTTATTCAAATTATTTCGCATTTACGCGATCCTAATAAAGGATGTCCATGGGATTTAACACAAAATTTTCATAGTATGATCCCACACTTACTAGAAGAAAGTTATGAAGTAGTTGAAGCGATTGAACTGCAAGATAATGCAAATTTAAAAGAAGAACTTGGCGATTTACTTTTACAAGTTATTTTTCTAACTCAACTTGCCAAAGAAAAAGGATTGTTTGATTTTGACGAAGTGGTGGACGCAGTAGCGAAAAAAATTATTCGCCGTCACCCTCATGTATTTAGTGAAGTCGAAGCACACAATGCAGAAGAAGCTTTAGCAAGTTGGAATACTATAAAAGCAAAAGAGCATCAAGATAAAGGCAATAAATCGATTTTAGATAATATTCCGCAAGCATTTCCTGCTTTAATGCGAGCTGAAAAGATTCAAAAACGTTGTGCTAAAGTTGGGTTTGATTGGCAGGAAACTGAGAGTGTTTTAAACAAAATTGAAGAAGAATTGACCGAAGTAAAACAAGAAATTATTAAGGTACCACAAAATCAAATGTTAATTCAGGAAGAAGTTGGAGATTTACTATTTGCAACTGTGAATTTAGCTCGTCATCTAGATTGTAGAGCTGAAGAGACTTTACGTTTAGCAAACAAAAAATTTGAAATGAGATTTAGAAAATTAGAGCAGAAATTAACAGAACAAAACAAGGTTTTTAATCAAATGAGCTTGAGTGAAATGGATCTATTATGGAACGAAGTTAAAAAAGAAGAGACTAAACAACTAGAGGATCAATAACAGAAAATGCCACGATTGTTCATGGTATTTTCAGCTTATTGACTTGCAGAAAAAAGTAATTGTTTTTCAATTTGTGTTGCTACTGTTTTTCCCATTAAATGAGTCAAAATAGCTAACCCAAATTCCATCGCCGTTGCAGGACCTTTTGACGTAATGATATTATCACAAACCACAACATTTTGATCTTGTTGATACCCTGCTTGAGCGATAGTTTGCTCAAAACCTGGATAACAACAGTATTGATCTTTTAATACTCCAGCTGTTGCTAATGCCCAAGGTGCAGCACAGATAGCCGCAATTAATTTGTTTTGTTTATTAAAAGTTTGTAGCAATACTTTTAATTCAGTACTCTTAGCGAGATAGTCTGCACCTGGGAGACCACCAGGTAAAATAATCGCATCACTTTGATTAGGATCCGCATCATTAAGTAGACAATCCGCTTTTAATTGCAATTGATGAGTGCCAACAACTTGCAATTGTGTTAAGCCTATTAATAAAACATCTACTCCACCACGGCGTAGAATATCAATCACAGTTACTGCTTCAAGCTCTTCAAAGCCATCTGCTAAAATCACATAAGCTTTCATAATTCCTCTCTGTATTAATAAAGTGGCGAATTGATTATGGCGATTATTTAATAATTTTCAATAATAAATTAGCAACAATTTTATCTTACTTTTATAATTTCCTTTTATTATTTAAATTGAAAGAAGGAAATAAAAATGCAAACAGGATACACTTTAATTACAGGAGCAACGTCAGGCATTGGTTTAGCATTAGTGGAAACATTGGCGACATCTCAAACAAGAATGTTACTCGTAGCTCGTAACTTAAACAAACTTCAAGCATTACAAAGCAAGTATCCACAATGTGAAATCTTTTCGATAGATTTAAGTGAACAGGGAAGTGCTGAACGTGTTTTTGCTTTCACTGAACAACGAGGCATTTTTATCGAACGTTTAATTAATAATGCAGGAATGGGGTTGTTCGGAGACTTTAGTGAAACTGATTTAACTACAGAATTGACGATGATCCAACTCAATATTGCTAGTCTTATTGCATTAACTAAATTATTTCTACCCGCTATGCAAGCACAACAACGAGGTGAAATTATTAATGTTTCTTCTATTGCTAGTTTTATGCCTGGCCCTAAAATGAGCGTTTATTATGCTACTAAGGCTTTCGTGACTTCTTTTAGTCAAGCATTAGCTTATGAACTCAAAGATCATCCAATCAATGTTCGAATTCTTGCCCCAGGTCCTGTTGCCACTAATTTTGAAAAAGCTAGCCGACTTGAAGATTCTAAACTTTTTCAGCGAATCAAAACACAAACACCACAGACAGTAGCAAAGATATTATTAAACTCAAATAAATCACTGGTCATCCCTGGGATCTTCAATAAAGCGACTGTTTTTTTTGCACGGTATATGCCAAGTAGGTTGGTTACTGCTATAGTCGCTAGAATTCAAAGTAATAAATAAAAAAAATTACGCTTATAAAATCGGAAAAATTTTCTCGATTTTATAGACGTAAAAATGTTTTTCTAAATTAGATTAATAATTTTTTGATGAATTCCACCAAAGCTGCCATTTGACATAATCAATATATGGTCGCCTGATTGAGCAAACTGGGCTATTTTTTGAGCTAGACTATCTAAATCATCGGATACGACTGCAAATTGAGTGCATTGTATTGCAATTTCACTGACTTGCCAAGGTAAGCTATCGGGCTGGTAGAGGAAAACGGCATTTGCTTGTATTAAAGCAGAAGCGAGGTTATGTTTGTGGATGCCCATTTTCATTGTGTTAGAACGGGGCTCAAGAACAGCAAGAATGCGATCATTGCCGACTTTACCACGAAGTGCATTGAGCGTAGCTTGGATTGCTTCTGGATGGTGAGCAAAGTCATCGTAAACGGTAATACCGTGGCGTTGAGTTTTGATTTCGAGGCGACGTCTGACGTTAATGAACGTCGCAAGAGCATTACAAGCAGTTTGGATGGGAATGTCGATGTAATAGGCGGCAGCAATTGCCATTAAAGCATTGTGCATATTATGTTCACCAATAATTTGCCATTTTACTTGCCCTGCTTTTTTGCCTTTATGAAAAACGTCAAATTGACGATAGTCTGGCGTGAGCGTTTTAGCAAACCAATCTTGGTTTTGACCGACAAATTGTGTTGGTGACCAAATGCCCATTGCTAAAGTTTGTTGAGTGGAGATTTCAGCCTTTTGCGATAAAATTAAGCCGTTTTGAGGCACAAGACGTAACATATGATGAAATTGACGTTGGATCGCTGCGAGATTTTCAAAAATATCAGCGTGATCAAAAGAAAGGTTATTTATAATCGCAATATGAGGATTATAGTGTACGAATTTTGAGCGTTTGTCAAAGAATGCGGTGTCATATTCATCAGCTTCAATGACAAAATAGTCTGAATTCCCTAAACGTGAAGATCTACCAAAGTTGCCTGAAATACCACCAATGAGAAAGCCTGTATCAATACCTGCTTGATCTAAAATCCAACTGAGCATACTTGTAGTAGTAGTTTTGCCATGAGTACCTGCGACAGCGAGTACTTTATGTTTCCAAAGAAGATTATCGTGGAGCCATTGTGGTCCCGAAGTAAAGGCGAGTTTATGTTCTAGCATATATTCTATGCATGGATTACCGCGTTTCATTGCATTGCCAACAATGATGAGATCTGGATGTGGGGTAAGTTGGTCGATATTAAAGTTTGGAATAATATCAATGCCATTATTTTGCAAAAATATACTCATCGGTGGGTAAATACCTGTATCGGCACCCGTTACTTTGTATCCCATACTTTTAGCAAGCATTGCTAAACCTCCCATAAAAGTACCGCAAATACCAAGAAAATGTAAATGTTTCATAAACAATGATCCTTATAGAAAAAATTTTATATAAATTCACATTTTGTAGTGTGAAATATTCAAGAAATATGTAAATATAATAAGGTAACTTGATTTTAGTGTAAATTCATAATGATAAGGAAAGAATGTGAAGACATTAGGGCAATTTATAATTGAAAAACAACACGAATATCCTGAAGCAAAAGGAGAACTATCTGGTATTTTGTCATCAATTCGTTTGGTCGCAAAAGTGATTCATCGAGATATCAATCGTGCAGGATTGACAAATGATATTATTGGAGATTCGGGTATCGAGAATGTACAAGGTGAATGTCAGAAAAAACTAGATCTTTTTGCACATAATACAATGAAAGAAGCGTTAATTTCACGTGAAGAAGTGGCTGGTTTTGCGAGTGAAGAAGAGGAAAATTTTGTCGCTTTTGATAGCGAGCGTGGACGTAATGCAAAATATGTGATTCTTACTGATCCACTTGATGGCTCTTCAAATATTGATGTAAACGTCGCTGTAGGTACAATCTTTTCTATTTATAAACGTATCACTCCCGTCGGGACGCCGATTACGTTGCAAGATTTCTTACAACCTGGGCACCGCCAAGTCGCATCAGGTTATATAGTTTATGGTTCATCAACAATGTTAGTGTACACTACAGGTAATGGTGTCAACGGTTTTACTTATGATCCTTCGCTCGGGACTTTTTACCTTTCACACGAAAATATCCGTATTCCATACGAAGGTAAAATTTATTCAATCAATGAAGGACAATATTTAAAATTTCCACAAGGAGTGAAAAAATATATTAAATATTGTCAAGAAGATGTGCCAGAGTGTAATCGTCCTTATGCTTCTCGCTATATTGGTTCATTAGTGTCGGATTTTCATCGTAATATGTTAAAAGGAGGTATTTTTATTTATCCAAGTGCAACGAATTACCCCAATGGTAAATTGCGTTTAAATTATGAAGCAAATCCAATGGCATTTTTAGTCGAACAAGCAGGAGGTAAAGCTAGTGATGGAGTCAGACGAATTCTGGATGTAGAACCACGGGAATTACATGAACGTATTCCGTTATTCATTGGTTCAAAAGGAATGGTGGAGAAAGCAGAAGAGTTTATAGCTGAAAATAGTTAATTTATTAAAATTAATTATAAAAGGCTTTGCTTTTAGTTTGGGTTTTTCTCATTAACATAACGGGTTTTCAAAAAACTGCTTTAAAAGCAGTTTTCTTATATAAACTAGCAAGAATTTATCTTGCTTACACAAGATAAATAGAAGTTCATCAAAGAGCAGGAAAACAGAAAACCTTCATGATATTGTATTTTCTGAGTTGTTAGCATTTTTTTATGCTTTCTTTTGTTGAAATATTCTGATGTGTTGAGAGTTAGGTTTACAGGCTTAGTTTTATTTGAAAATAGCAACTCATTAACAAGAAGGTTGTTTGATAATTTTACATAAAACTAATGAGCGAACTTGGTGGAGCTGGGGGGAGTTGAACCCCCGTCCGAAATTCCTCTACTGTCAGTACTACACGCTTAGTCTATTTTTGATTTCACCACATCACTGCCAACAGACAGGCGACAATGAGGCTAGCTTGATTTCATTTAGTGTTTCGATCCTCAAGCGGCGGCGTCCACACGATCTCGTTTAGTTTTGACTCCTCTGGATCCCCGTCTTACGAGCGGAAGCTAGGGAGAGAAGGCACTGAGCAGGTTATTAAGCTGCTAGTGCGTATTGTTCGTCGTTTGCGACTATTGTTTGCGGTTTGTTAACGAGGCCTACCGCACCTCGGCGTGCACTTCGAGCTTTGCTAATCCCGTCGAATCCAAAATCAGCCCCGAAATAATTATTTAGGATAGAGAAATTAATTGAGTAAATTTTTTAAAAAATACTATTTTATTCATTCTCTTTATTATCAGTAAAAACGATGTTCAACAGTCTGTAGTCTTTTATCGGAAAAAATCTTTGAACATTATTTCAATAAGAAAAAAGTAACTATACAAATATTGAACAACAGAAGAAGTATTAAGTGGAACAGTAAACGAGGCTCAAACTCGTGACCCCGATCTTGGCAAGGTCGTGTTCTACCAACTGAGCTATTCCCGCATCCTAAAACAATATGGGCGGATTATACGAATTTTTTAGAAAAGTGTAAATTTTAAATTAAAAAGAAAAAAATTAGTTGCTCATATATTCAACGAATTATAATTCGTATTTTCTTAAAACATTTTTGTAAATATAGAAGATACTTTCTCTTTTTACCGATTATCGTAAACGCTTTTCTTTTGTTAAAATACTCTAACTTTGATAAAAAATTGAGATAGATAGAATCACTATAACCGCAATGGAAAGAGCAGTGATTAGCAATGAATAAAAGAATGCTTTCATAAAATTCTCCGATAAAAATATTTTTGTTCTGTAGAAGTTTAGTTAATTAAAGGTAAAATAAAAATACGTATTAATAGGTATTAGTCAAAATAAACAAGCAACAAACATCAAAATGGAGTAATGCGATTATGGCAACAATAAAGGATGTCGCAAAAATGGCAGGTGTATCGACGACAACAGTGTCTCATGTTATCAATAAAACACGTTTTGTTGCACCAAAAACAGAAGATAATGTAAGGGCTGCGATTAAAACGTTAAATTATTCGCCAAGTGCTGTTGCGCGTAGTTTGAAAATAAATACGACGAAATCAATTGGAATGATTGTAACAACTTCTCAAGCACCTTATTTTGCAGAAGTTATTCAAGCAGTAGAGGAATGCTGTTATCGTCAAGGTTATTCGCTTTTTCTTTGCAATACACAAAATAATGTTGAAAAAATTCAAAATTATCTAGAAATGCTAGCAAAGAAAAGGATTGATGGTTTGTTAGTAATGTGTTCTGAATATAATCAGAATTCTTGTAAATTATTAGCAAATTATAATGATATTCCAATGGTAGTAATGAAATGGGGGCATGGATTTAAAGGAGCAACAGATATCCTTCAAGATAACAGTTTAGTTGGTGCCTATATAGCAACACGGTATTTAATTGAGAATGGTCATCATCGAATTGGTATTATTACAGGAGATCTTAACAAAGAACTTTCTGTCGCTCGATTGGAGGGATTTAAGAAAGCGATGATAGAAGCACAATTACCGATTAAATCTGAATGGATTAAAGAAGGTTTTTTTAATCCAGAAGATGGTTATGAATTGATGTTACAAATATTAGAGCTCGATCATTATCCTAGTGCGATGTTTTGTTGTAATGATATGATGGCGTTAGGTGCGATGTCAGCTATTAGTGAAAAAGGGTTATGTGTACCACGAGATATTTCTATTATCGGTTATGATGATATTCATTCTTCCCGATTTTTTTCACCACCATTAACGACTGTATCTCAACCTAAACAAAGTTTAGGCGAACAAGCGGCTATTCGCCTTTTTACAAGAATTAGTCAAAAGAGTATTCAATTTAAAAATTCACAACCAAATATTATAGAGTTTATGCCTGAATTAGTGATTAGAAAGAGTGTTACACAATATATGGACACATAAATTTATTCATTTTCTAATTTGAATTCGCCAATAACAACAGGAATAGTAAGCATTTTACCTAAACGTTGGATTTGAAAATTAACAGTAGTATGGGGGCGGGTATCACTTACTAGACGCATAAGTTGTGCTGGAGAAGTGATATCTATAGTGCCATATTTTAAAATCAAGTCATTAGGCATAATATTTGCAGCAGCTGCGGGGCTTTGTGGGGCAACAGCAGTTACAAGAGCACCGAAATTACTTTGACCGCTACCATTGTTAAATAAAATATTACTTTGGATGCCTAAGTAACCACGAATAACATGACCATTTTGAATAATCTCATGCATAATATGAGTTGCAAGTTGAATAGGGACAGCAAAACTCAGCCCCTCAGCTAAATCTTGTGTATTCTTACCGATAGTAAGTGTATTAATAGCAATAAGCTCACCTAATGAATTGATTAAAGCCCCACCAGAATTACCTCGGTTAATTGAGGCATCAATTTGGATTAAATCTTGATGTCCTGCAAAATCACCAATTACATTTCGTCCTAATGCACTTACGATACCCTGTGAAACACTTTGTCCAAGATTGTAAGGGTTACCTATTGCTAAAACAACATCACCAACTTGTAACTGGCGTTGTGGATTTTGAGGAATCGTTGGTAGTTGAGCAGTCGTGTTAATTTTTAAAACAGCTAAATCAGTTAAAAAATCTGAACCTACTAACTGTGCATTAAAAATGTGTCCTGATTGTAAAGCTACGATAACTTGCTGAGCTTGTTCAATGACGTGTTTATTAGTTAGAATATAACCGCTTGGTGACATAATTACGCCTGAACCTAGATTTGTGATTTGAGTGTGTGGATTTTGTAAGTTCCCTGTAAAAGATTGACTATACACATTGACGACTGCAGGTGAAGCAATACGGACAGCATAGTTAAAAGACATTGGTTGTGAAGCAAATAAATTTTTAACTGCTGATTTTTCTTGAGGTGAAAAGAAGATAAAAAGTATTGCAGCAATAAGCCCAATAACAGCAGATTGTAAAATTTTTTTCCACATATGTTTCCCTCTTTATAATTGTGACGCCCCAATTTTCTTAAAAATTTATCTTATTCTTGATTTGTGGTTGATAAGTCAATTTAATGTCATTTTCGAAAATTTGTGATTGTATAAGTTGCCAACAAGTAGCGTCATTCAGTTTAGTTAAATGCGGTAAATAGCAAAAACCTTTAGCTGAATTTCCCAGTAATTTCGGTGCTAAATAAACGATTAGCTCATCAACTAAATTTTCTTCAATAAACGCTCCTGCAAGAGTAGCTCCTACTTCTAGCCATAATGCATTGATTTGTCGTTCACCTAATATTTTTAATAACATTTTCAAATCAATTGTTTCGTTAGATGGCAGAATAATTTGCTCGCAACTTTCTGGAAATGCTGAAAGATCACGTGGTGTATTGCTGACAAGCCAAACAGGAGCATCGTATTGAAATAAACATGCCGTCGGTGGAACGCGATGATGATTATCTAAAATAATTCGAATTGGTTGACGAAGGGTTTCTTCTGCGTATTCTGCTTTCAATGCATCTGGAAACTCTTGATAGCGAAGATTTAATCTTGGATTATCTCGTAAAATAGTGCGACTTGTTGAAAGTATTGCACAACATGCTGCTCTTAATTTTTGAACATCAGCACGGGATTTTTCATTCGAGATCCATTTGCTTTCTCCACTCGCCATTGCTGTACGACCATCTAAACTGATTGCCATTTTAAGTTGCACGAAAGGTCTATTCTTTCGCATACGCGTTAAAAAAGGGCGATTTAATTGCTCTGCATTGTCTTTAAGCAAACCAACTTGAGTTTCAATACCTGCTTCACGAAGCATTTTCAACCCTCGTCCTGCAACTTGTGGATTGGGATCTTGCATTGCGACAACAACACGTTTTATCCCTGCATTAATAAGTGCCAATGCACAAGGTGGTGTTCGCCCATGATGAGAACAAGGTTCAAGTGTTACGTAAGCTGTTGCATCTTGAGCATTATTTCCCGCATCTTGCAATGCCATCACTTCGGCATGTTCTTTCCCTGCTTTCGCATGAAATCCTTGTCCAATAATTTTCCCCGCTTTAACTAAAACACAACCAACACGTGGATTGGGAGAAGTGGTATAGATCCCTTTGCTAGCAAGCGCAAGGGCAAGTTGCATAAACTGCACATCTTGTTGTGAAAAGTGGGAAGCCATATTCTAAAATGTGAAAAATTTTTAAAATTGATACGCTATTCTAACAAGATGATAAGTTTTTTGCATTGGAAAATTACTTATTGCAATCTAATTTTAATGTATCTCGCAAATATGTGTACTCCTTATCAGCTAATAATTTACAAAGAAAATGAAATACTCATACTGTGTTGTATGATATTGTGATGCGAATATTTGAGAAATCTATGATAACAACAAGAATTTTAATGAGGATGTTGATGACTGATAAATACAGAGTATAAGGAATAATTGGATTAGGTTATTACACTAAATGTTAGTGAAGAAATTGAAATAACATTTGTGACTAAAGAAGAGAAAGTTGATTACTTTCCCTTCTTTATTATCAATGAAGCTTTCAGAAAGTCTTCAAAAGAATAGGGATTATTCAGCAGAAACAATATTTTCTACGTCTTCGTCTGTTACTGGAGTATCATCTACTGTAGCGGCATTATTGTGAGGCACTGTACGGGCAGGAACAACAGTTGAAATTGCGTGCTTATAAACCATTTGATTCACTGTGTTTTTTAACAAAATTACAAATTGATCGAAAGATTCAATTTGACCTTGTAATTTAATGCCATTTACTAAGTAAATTGAAACTGGAACGCGTTCGCGACGTAATGAGTTTAAGTAAGGATCTTGTAATAGTTGTCCTTTTGCCATTCTTATCTCCTTTCAGGGTTATTTTATAACAGGTGACATTCAACTTCTGAGTGTAACAACAATTATTAGGATTGCCTATCTTTATTTGCAAAAATGTGGAATAAATTTTTCGATTTGTTTAAGCATCACATATTTTGCTTGTTCCATTGCCAAGCTGTCTAACCAAGTAAGTGATGTATTCCAACCTCGAAGCCAAGTAATTTGGCGTTTGGCAAGTTGTCTAGTAGCACAAATACCTTTAAAAACCATCTCTTCATAACTGCATTCTCCTTGTAAATATTCCCACATTTGTCGATAACCCACGCAACGAACGGAAGGTAGATTAGTGTGTAAATCACCTCGTTGCCAAAGTGCTTCAACTTCCTGTTGAAAGCCAAGCTCAAGCATTTTATGAAATCGTTGTTCAATACGTTGATGTAAAATCGTTCGTTTAGGCGGACAAATTGCAAATTGCAAAATTTGATAAGGAAGGGCAGAACTTTGTTGTTGAGTCAGTTCGGTCAAGGTTTTTCCACTGAGATAGAATACTTCTAATGCTCGATTAATACGTTGACTATCATTCGGGTTTATTCGTTTAGCAGACACAGGATCGATTGCATTTAGTTTGTTATGCATTGCTTGCCAACCAAATTTTGCTGCGTCATTTTCGATTTTTGCTCGCACATTTTTATTTGCAGAAGGAAGAGGGGAAAGCCCTTCGAGCAAGGCTTTGTAATATAACATCGTACCGCCGACGAAGAGAGGAATTTTACCACGTCGATGAATCTCATCCATTATTTGCAACGCATCTTGACGAAAATTGGCAGCAGAATAAATACTTTTAGGATCAAGAATATCAATTAAATGATGCATTACGAAAGCTCGTTCAGCAAATGTTGGTTTTGCAGTGCCGATGTCCATTCCACGATAAATTAAAGCGGAATCTACACTAATAATTTCTACAGGTAAAGCCTTAGCGATTTCTAGAGCCAAATCGGTTTTGCCCGATGCGGTTGGTCCCATCAAAAAAATGCCAAAAGGTGAATTTAAATAGTTCATAGCTGTTCTAAGTAAGGTTGTAAATCTAATTTGATTAACAAAGTCTCAAGTGCTGTTTGATCGTTGCCTAAGCTTTGTTCGACTGAATTTAACAGCGATACTGCATCGCAAAACGCTTCAATAGGCTTAGACTCGATTAACGTTAATAAATGCGAATGAACATTTTCGATATTTATCGCGTTTCTTTGCAGCAATTTTAGCATCAATTGTTGTAAATTTTGTTCTCGCAAACAGCTTGGTACTTGTGTGAGACGAATCCGTTTTTGTTCGCTTTGTCCTAAAATTTGAAAACCAATCTCACCTAAAATCGGTTGCAAATTTTGCCAAACTTGATACTGCGTTGCCGTTAAAGTCACACTTACAGGAATGAGCAAGGGAGTAGTTTTAGCTTGCTTGAGTTGTAATTTCAATTGTAATTGTTGCAATTTTTGTATACTCAATAAATAACAATCTGCTTGTCGTTGTAGCAACAAAGCATTGGTTAACAAACTCAAAGCTTTTAACAGGCTTGTGTTCGTAGTGGAAGTATTTTTCAGAGAAATAGGTGCTGAATTAGTGGGTGTAGCAACTAATTGTTCATAAAGTGCAGTTTCAATTTTAGCATTGCGGATCACAGATTGATTCACTCTTGCAACTTGCTTTGTGAAAATATTTGTTCCTGCCGCACGGCGATTGCTTGGCACAACGAAATTCGGACAAGGTTCTTGTAAGTTTGACATCGCCACTTCACGCCCTGAATTTTGGGAAATTTTTTCTGATTTTGAAGGCGTGTTGACGCCAACTAATTCAGCAAAATTTTCCGATTTTAGTGGCGGAGTGGCAAAGCGAGAAAGAGCTTTGCTTAAAGTGTCAGCAACACCTTGATAAATGAAATCGTGTACCAAACGTGCTTGTTGAAAACGGACCTCGTGTTTCGTCGGATGCACATTGACGTCGACTTCAGAAGGTGCAAGCTCTAAAAATAAAACAAAATCAGGTTGATTTTCATTTTCAATAAGAGAGGCATATGCTTGACGAATGGCATGTAACATCACTTTATCTTTCACCATTCGTCCATTGACATAGCTATATTGTAAGTTGCCTTTAGCATTTGGATTGAAATTAATCCAGCCGTGCAGATGTAATCCAGCGTGTTGCCAATCTAAATGTAAAGCATCTTGGATAAACGCTGTTCCGCAAATGTTGGCAATCCGTTGTTGAGGATCTTGATTTTTAATTGTACGATATTGACGCAAAGTTTTGCCGTTATGGCTAAGAGTTAAATTTAAATTCGGTTTAGCTAATACAATGCGACGTAGAACTTCATCTAAATGTGCAAATTCTGTTTTCGCACTTTTTAAAAATTTACGCCGTGCAGGTGTGTTAAAAAAGAGATTAGCGACTTCAACTGTAGTACCAACAGGATGTGCGGCAGGTTCAATAATGGGTTGCATATTCACACCTTCACTTCGTACTTGCCAGGCTTCGGATTGTTCTGCGGGGCGAGAGGTGAGAGTGAGGCGTGAGACTGAACTAATGCTTGCTAAAGCTTCACCCCGAAAACCTAAACTTAGAATATTTTCTAAATCTTCAAGATTTTGAATTTTACTCGTAGCGTGGCGAGCGAGTGCCAAGTTTAGTTCAGTTTTAGGAATGCCAATGCCGTTGTCACGAACTCGAATGAGATTTGCTCCGCCGTTTTCAATATCTACAAAAATCTGTGTCGCACCGGCATCAAGGCTGTTTTCGATTAATTCTTTCACCACTGAAGCAGGACGTTCAACTACTTCACCTGCCGCAATTTGGTTAGCCAGTTGTGGGCTAAGCATTTTGATGGACATTTTTTTTACCTTACTTTTTTAGTTTTATTGTAAACGTAAACGTTGACCGGCAAATACTTTACCACTGCGACTATAAGGATTTAATTCTTTTAAACGTGTTAGTGGTAAATTATATTTTCTAGAAATAGCCATTAATGTTTCTCCTCGCTTAACAATATGAATTGTAGGAATATCATTTTTTTTATTTTTAGGAAGAGATAACACGGAAAATGGATCAACTATTTGTTTTTTTATCGTTTTTTGGGGCTGAGGATCAGAAATTTTATTAGTTGCTTTTGTTGGAATTTTTAATAGTTGTCCAACCCATACATTATCCCGTGTTAGATGGTTAATTTGTTGTAGATCTCGTACTGGTACGTGGAATTGACGAGAAATTGAAGAAAGCGTATCACCACGTTTTACACGGTAACGATGACCACTGTCAATAAGTGAGTTATTGTTACGATTCTGACGTTCAAATTTTTCTTTTATCGCCATTTGTTGATTGTAATATTGTGCAAGGCTTTCATAAATCATAAAAGCGAGTTTTTTACGATAAATCAATGAATTAAGTTGGCGTTCTTCTTGGGGATTAGATACAAAACCAGTTTCTACTAGAATAGATGGAATATCTGGTGAACGTAATACACCTAAGCTTGCATGTTGCGGTGTAGTTCGACTAAGTGTAGTAATTTTTTTAAAGTTTTTTAACACAATTTGCCCAATTTGATAGCCAACACGTTGACTATAACGGAATTGAAGATCAAGTACTGTTTTATTTAAATATTTTTCATTATGTGAAGCAAGAACATCACCAGCACCACCAAGCAATTCAGAACGTTTTTCGTGGTCTTCAAGCCAACGACCCATTTCGTTATTTGCTCGCCGTGTCGATAGCACCCAAACAGATGCCCCTCTAGCTTGTGGATTGCGTGTGCTATCTGCGTGAATTGATATAAGATAGTTTGCTTTTGCTTTACGTGCAATTTCAGAACGTTTTGATACAGGAATAAAATAATCACCAGTTCGAGTTAAAACAGATTTGAAACGAGAATCTTTATCAAGCAGTCTTTTTAATTCTTTAGCGACAGAAAATGTTATATTTTTTTCATAAATGTGTAAACGTTGACCAATTGCACCTGGATCTTTACCACCATGACCTGGATCAATAGCAATTGTCCATACTTCATTAGCAAAAACGGAGCTTATTGATAAAAAAGCTGAGAGGAATAGCACACGCAGAATAAAGTTTCGCATTAAAGTTATCTCATCTTATTTAAAATTGTTGAACCAAGTTCAGTTTTAGCTTGAGGAGTTAGCGAGCGAGCATCATCCACGTATTGCAAGTCTAAGATTAAATCAGGTGTTGGCAAGAAGCCTTCACCTTGGTTTGCCCATTCAATTAAACATAAATTATCAGAAGCAAAATAATCTCGAATCCCAATAAAATCCAATTCTTCAGGTGACGATAGACGGTAAAGATCAAAGTGGTAAATGAAGATGTCAGGTAAGTTATATTCTTCAACGAGTGTATAAGTCGGGCTTTTCACCGAACCTTGAAACCCCAAGCTTTTGATCATTGCACGGCTAAAGCAAGTTTTACCCACGCCAAGAGCACCGTTTAAGTAAATTACTACACCTTTACTACGTTTTGTTTGCAAAATAACTTGCATCAACTTAGTTGCCCAAGCCTGTAATTGAGCTTCATTCGAAAAGTAGATAGTTTGCATTTGTATAACGTTAATTTAAAGTGATCCGTGCAAATTTACGTTTACCAACTTGATAAACCGCAGTACCTTTTTTTAATGGCTGTTTAGCTTGCTCAAAGCTTACTTTTTCACCATTGATTTTTACTGCTCCTTGTTTGAGCATTCGCAAAGCATCAGAAGTAGAGACGACCAAATTTGTTTCTTTGAGTAAATTAGCAAAGGCGATCTCATGTGAGAATGTGAACTCTGGCATTTTTTCAGGTATAACTCCTTTTTGGAAACGATTAATGAAATCAAGTTCTGCTGAGTCTGCAGCTTGTTCATCATGAAAACGAGTGACGATTTCTTTGGCAAGCAAAACTTTTATATCTCTAGGGTTACGACCATTAGCAATTTCTTGTTTAAATTGAGTAATTTCAGCAAGCGGACGGAAGGAAAGCAGCTCGTACCAATCCCACATTAATTCATCAGAAATGGACATTACTTTACCGAACATCTCATTCGCAGTTTCATTAACACCAATGTAATTACCGAGTGACTTTGACATTTTTTTCTCACCATCAAGTCCTACTAATAACGGTAAAGTTATTGCTACTTGTGGTGATAAACCTGCGGATTTTTGTAATTCACGTCCTATTAACAAGTTGAAAGTTTGATCTGTCCCACCGAGTTCAATATCTGCTTTTAATGCAACAGAGTCGTAACCTTGTAATAGTGGGTAAATAAATTCATGGATAGCGATAGATTGATTATTTGCAAAGCGTTTTTTGAAGTCATCACGTTCAAGCATTCTTGCAACAGTGTAATTTGAAGCTAAGCGAATCATACCGATAGTACCGAGTGCGTTCAACCAATCTGAGTTAAATACAATGTGAGTTTTAGCAGGATCAAGAATTTTAAAAATCTGTTGTTTATAAGTTTGTGCATTTTTTAACACATCTTCATGAGAAAGTGTTGGACGGGTAGCATTCTTACCAGACGGATCACCAACAGTAGCAGTAAAATCACCAATTAAGAAATAAACTTCATGACCGAAATTTTGAAATTGACGAAGTTTGTTTAAAACAACGGTATGTCCTAAATGGATATCTGGTGCAGTTGGATCTGCACCTAATTTTACACGAAGAGGGCGTTTCTCTTTTAATTTTTCAATTAAATCATTTTCTGAATAAATTTGATCTACTCCACGTTTTAATTCAAGTAATTGTGTTTCAATTGTAGTCATCTAATAATCCTTATATTTTTAAATTGGTTAATTATAAGGATTTCGATTAAAAATTAAAGCGTTAAATAATGTAGAATAATTTTTTAAAATTTTATCTATTAAATAAATAGTGATTTTTTTCTTCTGAAAAATTTCAATAAAAGTTATAGTTAAGTCTCATTGTTTAAAAACATTGGTGTAAGCTTTTGAAGCTTATTTTTTATTAATAAAGTGAGGAAATATTATGCAAATTGGTATTCCAAAAGAGCAAAATCTCAATGAAAACCGAGTAGCTGCTACACCGAAAACTGTGCAACAACTGTTGCAACTTGGCTTTGATGTCATCGTTGAACAAAATGCTGGATTCAATGCAGATTTTGCTGATAGTGCCTACCAAGCCGCAGGAGCAAGTATTGCGGATACAAGTAGCGTTTGGCAAGCAGATTTGATTTTGAAAGTCAATCCACCTCAAGACGTTGAGATAGATCTCATGAAGGAGGGGGCGACTTTAATTAGTTTTATTTTTCCAGCTCAACATTCTGAATTACTGCAGAAATTAAAAGCTAAAAACATCAATGTGTTGGCGATGGATGCTGTCCCACGTATTTCACGTGCTCAGTCTATGGACGCACTTAGCTCAATGGCAAACATTGCGGGCTATCGAGCTGTGATTGAAGCAGCTAATCAGTTCGGTAGCTTCTTTACGGGACAGATCAC
Organism: Actinobacillus sp.; assembly: GCA_020026055.1. Lineage (GTDB taxonomy): Bacteria > Pseudomonadota > Gammaproteobacteria > Enterobacterales > Pasteurellaceae > Actinobacillus_C. The sequence continues at coordinate 13,586 of JAHHRA010000010.1, read as the reverse complement.
TGCTGCGGGGAAAGTGCCACCTGCTAAAGTGTTAGTGATTGGAGCAGGAGTTGCAGGGTTAGCCGCTATCGGTACAGCTCAAAGCCTCGGTGCTATCGTGCGTGCTTTTGATTCTCGACCTGAAGTAAAAGAGCAAGTGGAAAGTATGGGGGCAAGTTTCCTTGAAATTAACTTCAAAGAAGAAGGTAGTAGTGGTGATGGTTATGCCAAAGTGATGTCCGATGAGTTTAATCGTCGTGCTGAAGCACTTTATGCTGAGCAAGCTAAAGAAGTCAACATCATCATTACTACTGCTTTAATTCCAGGAAAACCAGCACCGAGATTGATTAGCAAAGAAATGGTAGCATCAATGCCTGCAGGTTCAGTGATTGTTGATCTTGCTGCTGCTACGGGCGGCAACTGCGAGTTAACTCAGGTCAATCAAATTGTGACAACTGAAAATCAAGTCAAAATTATAGGTTATACTGATTTACCAAGTCGTTTGCCGACACAGTCCTCACAATTATACGGTACAAATTTAGTTAATTTATTGAAATTGTTAACGCCACAAAAAAATGGTGAATTAGAGCTTAATTTTGAAGATGTCATTATTCGTCACGTTACAGTAGTGAAAGAAGGTGAAATTACTTACCCAGCTCCACCAATTCAAGTTTCAGCTCAACCGAAAGTAACATCGCAAGCAAATTCTTCTGTGAAAAAAGTAGAGCCTAAATCAATGAGTTTGACTCTAAAATATGGACTTATGTTGTTTGCTAGTGTTGTTTTTTTATGGATCGCAGCGATGTCGCCAATGCCATTCTTAGCTCATTTTTCAGTGTTTGTATTGTCTTGTGTCGTTGGTTATTACGTAGTCTGGAATGTCAGTCACGCCCTGCACACGCCGTTAATGGCAGTTACTAATGCGATCTCAGGGATCATCATTGTTGGAGCACTATTGCAAATTTCACAAGGTGGTGGCTTTTTCATCAACCTTATGGCATTTGTAGCAATTTTAGTTGCCAGCGTCAATATTTTTGGTGGCTTTAAAGTGACTCAACGTATGCTAGCAATGTTTAAAAAAGGATAAGGAGAAACAAAAGATGTCATTAAGTTTTGTTCACGCAGCTTATATTGTTTCCGCTGTGCTTTTTATTATGAGCCTTGCAGGCTTATCTAAACATGAAACTGCCAAAGCAGGAGCATGGTATGGAATTGTTGGAATGGCGATTGCGTTGGTAGTGACCATCTTTTCTCCAACTTCTCATGGCACTTTCTGGATCTTGTTAGCCATGGGAATTGGGGCAGTTATCGGCATTCAAAAAGCGATTAAAGTTGAAATGACTGAAATGCCAGAACTTGTAGCAATTTTACACAGTTTTGTTGGTTTAGCCGCTGTACTCGTAGGTTTTAATAGTTACGGTTTGCATGAAGGGTCCTCGCCAGCGATGGAAAATATCCATAATATTGAAGTTTTCCTTGGTATTTTTATTGGTGCAGTCACTTTCACAGGGTCATTAGTTGCATATGGTAAATTGAGCGGAAAAGTAAAATCTGCTGCTTTGATGTTACCACATCGCCATAAACTTAACTTTATCGCGTTAATCATTTCGTTTTTATTGATGTTTTTATTTATCAAATCACCTGATAACCTTTTCCCTGTTATTCTTATGCTGATTATTGCTTTAGCATTCGGTTGGCACTTAGTCTCTTCTATTGGTGGAGCAGATATGCCTGTTGTTGTGTCAATGTTAAACTCTTATTCAGGCTGGGCAGCAGCAGCGGCAGGATTTATGCTTGATAATGATTTACTCATCATCACTGGAGCATTAGTAGGTTCATCAGGTGCAATTCTTTCGTACATTATGTGCAAAGCGATGAACCGTTCTTTTATTAGTGTAATCGCAGGTGGATTTGGCAGCGATGTTCAAATTACAGGTGATGTTGAACAAGGCGAACACCATGAAACAACTGCTAAAGAAGTTGCGGAACTTTTAAAAGATGCCCAGTCTGTGATTATCGTCCCAGGTTATGGAATGGCAGTTGCTCAAGCCCAATACCCTATTGCTGATCTCACTAAAAAACTACGCGATATGGGCAAAGATGTTCGTTTTGCTATTCACCCTGTCGCTGGACGTCTTCCGGGGCATATGAATGTATTACTTGCTGAAGCTAAAGTTCCATATGACATTGTTCAAGAAATGGATGAAATTAATGACGATTTCCCAAGTACAGATGTTGTCCTTGTCATCGGTGCTAATGACACTGTCAATCCCGCTGCGGCTGAAGATCCAACTAGTCCAATTGCAGGGATGCCTGTACTAGAAGTTTGGAAAGCTAACCAAGTCATTGTTTTCAAACGTTCAATGGCAGTCGGTTATGCTGGTGTACAAAACCCATTATTCTTCAAAGAAAATAGCGAAATGCTTTTTGGTGATGCTAAACAGAGTGTAGAAGCAATTGTTAGGGATTTATAATCTCAAAAAGACGAAAAAGGTTACCTTTCGGTAACCTTTTTATTTTGAGAAATTTTTTCTGATTTTCAAAGCGTAACCTGTAAAAAATTATAAGATAACTGCCACTTTTGCCAAAATGAATTTTCCAAGTATTTGGAAATTACTCCTGAAATACTGAGCTTTCCCCCCTCTTTCACACGCCTACTTTATCGGAAAAAATTTCCTATTTTTAAGGCGTGGATCAATTAATATTTATCAAAATAATTTTGAATTTTTTGCCAGTCTTGAGTTTGAGTTAATGCCAATTGAAGCAAAATTCGAGCTTTTTGCGGATTAAGTTCACCTGCAGAAACCCAATGTTGAGTTTTGTCATTAATTTCGCCTGTTTTCGTTGTTGCCCCTGTTGGAACTCGAGAGGAGCGTACAACAACAATTCCATCTTTACTTGCTTTTTCTAAAGTTTTCCAAATATTTTTATGTATATTGCCGTTTCCGACTCCTGCACTGACAATACCTTTGTAACCTGCTGCAATAAGTGCGTCAGCCTGTACTGATTCTACATTTGAGTGGTTGTAAACAATGCCTACTTTAGGTAGCTCTTTGATATGAGTGATATCGAAAGGTGTTTTTTCAGGAATTCTTGCAGGTTGGCGTTCATAATTGACACGCCCATTGATAATAGTACCAATCTTTCCGTAATTTGCATCTTGAAATGTTTCAGGTTGCAAAGTATTTGTTTTAATGACATTACGTGCAGCTAAGATGATATTATTCATTGCAACAACTACACCTTTATGAGCAGTCTCAGGATCACTTGCTGTGATAACGGCGTTATAGAGATTTCGTGGACCATCAGCTCCAAGAGCAGTTGATGGTAACATCGCACCTACTAATACAACAGGTTTATAGCACTGGTTAGTTAATTGTAGAAAATAAGCAGTTTCTTCTAGTGTGTCTGTACCGTGAGTAATCACAAAGCCATCATAATCACTGCAATCGCGATTAATCGTTTTAGCGAGTTTTAATTGCACTTCGTCTGTCATATCTTGACTTCCTATTTGTGCGACTTGAATTGGCATAATGTCAGCAATTTTAGCTAGTTCAGGAACAGCATTTACTAGATAATTTACGCTCATTTTCCCTGCTGTATAGTCAGATTGAGTAGCAGAATTTCCCGCACCTGCAATAGTGCCACCTGTAGCAAGAACAGCGATATGCGGAATTGCTAATGCATTTGTGCTTAGTAGAGCAAGAGTTAAAAAGCTTAGTTTTAATGATTTAACAAACATATTTAGCTCCTAGGAAACTTTAATTTAAAACATGTTTCAAATGTTGTATATGTCGTTCAATTTCTTGCCATTGTTTGTTATTGATAAGTGTTTTCTCAACAAACCAAGAACCACCACAAGCGATCACATTTTTTATTGCTAAATAGTCATTGATGTTAGTTTCATTAATACCGCCAGTTGGCATAATTTGTAACATTGGATAAGGTCCTAATAATGCTTTAATCATTTTCACACCACCACTAGCTTCAGCAGGGAAAAATTTAACAGTATGGATATCCATATCTAAGGCAGCTTCGATTGCCATCGTACTGTTTACACCAGGGATAACATTAATTTGATTATCAAGACAATATTGTACGATTTTAGGATTGAAGCCAGGAGTGACAATAAAGTCTGCTCCAGCTTGCTTAGAAGCAATAGCTTGCTCAATAGTGAGAACAGTGCCTGCACCGATTAAAATTTGCGGATATGTTTGACGTAATAGCTTAATAGCGTCAAGTGCTTGCGGTGAGCGTAACGTTATTTCAGCGACAGCAAGGTCATTTTCTATCAATATTTTACCTAATGGTAAAATGTCCTGTGCATTATCTAATGCAATGACAGGAATAATTTTTTTGGAACGTAAAAGCTCAATCATTTGAATGTCCTCTTAAAATTGATGAATCAGATGTTCTGTTGCCGATTTGGGAATGATCGCACCCTTATGTGAAATCACAATACCTGCGATTTTATTACCTTGTTGGCAACAAGTGATTAAATCTTTATTTTGTAAATAACCGTTCAAGAAGCCTGCATTAAAAGCATCACCTGCAGAAGTAGTATCAACTACTTTAGCGACAGCTGTAGTAGGAACATGAGTTGATTTACCAACATGCCAAACAATAGCCCCTTCTGCACCTTGTTTTATAACGATAGTGTGTATACCTAATTGATTTAAGCGTAATAATGTTTGTTCTGCATTTTTATCTTGCCACAGCATTTGTTCATCATCAAAAGTAACTAAAGCGATATCAACTAATCCAAATATTTGTTGATAAATTGCTTGTGTTTCTTTGATATCTTCCCAAAGGGCAGGGCGGTAGTTGCTATCAAAAATAATTTGTACATTTTGTGTTTTCAGTGTTTTTAATAAATCCAATAATTTTTGGCGATCCGCTTTTGGTAAAATTGCTAATGAAATGCCACTCAAATAAATTGCATCCATTTTAGCAAGATTTTGAGCAACTTGATTAAATTGAGGATGTTGAAGTAAATAACGTGCTGCTGACTGGTTACGCCAATATAAAAAGCTGCGTTCACCTTGATTATCTAAAGAAATAAGATAAAGACCAGGTTGACGTTGGTTGTCGCATAATACATTCGTTGTTTGAATACCATCGGCTTGCCAATATGAGAGCATTGTTTGACTTAATTTATCTGTCCCTAATGCAGTAATATAATTCACTTCAATGCATTTGGGGCGACTAATCCTTGCTAAGTAAGTTGCGGTGTTTAAAGAATCGCCACCATAAAATTGTTGCATAGCACCAAAGTGTTCGCCACTTAATTCCAGCATACATTCTCCGATTAGGGCGATTTTTTTCATAAAGTCTCCTTATTTGAAGTAATTTTTAGCATTGTTGAAACAAATACATTGTATCATTGAACTCAGTAGATCCATATCATTAGGGGCTTCACCTTTCATTACCCAATTGCCTAACATTTCGCAAAGAATGCGACGAAAATATTCGTGGCGAGTGTAAGAGAGGAAACTTCTAGAATCAGTGAGCATTCCGACAAATTGACTCAATAAACCCAATTGCCCTAACGCTGTGAGTTGACGTTCCATTCCATCTTTCTGATCGTTAAACCACCAACCTGAACCAAATTGAATTTTGCCAGCAACACCACCTGTTTGGAAATTACCAATCATTGTAGCAATCATTTCATTATCACGTGGGTTTAAACAATATAAAATCGTTTTTGGTAGATTGTTATTGCTGTCCATTGCATTTAACAGGGCAGAAAGATTTTCGGCAAAATTACGATCGCCAATGGAATCAAAACCTGCATCTGTCCCCAATAGTTTGAACATACGCTGATTGTTATTGCGTAAAGCACCGATGTGTAATTGCATTACCCAATTCATTTCTACGTATTTGCTGGCAAGCCATATATTTAATGCCGTAGAAAATTGAGCAACTTCAAGTTCAGTAATTGTTTGATTATTAAGACGTTTTTGTAAAATTTTGGTGAGTATCTCATCATTAGGAACAGGAGCAAAATAAACAATTTCCATTCCGTGATCGGCAGATTTACAACCATTAGAATCGAAATAATAGAGACGGTTTTCTAATGCTTTTTTTAGAGCAGAAAAATTATTGATATCGATATCACTCACTTGACTTAATTTTTGAATATATTTATTAAATTCATCAAGATTAATTTTTAAAATTTTATCAGGTCGCCAACTTGGAGCAACTTCAATGTGAAAAGTTGGATCGTTTTTAAGTTGTTGGTGATATTGCAGACTATCAATCGGGTCGTCTGTTGTGCCGACAAAAGCGACATTCATTTGTTTCATAATCCCACGGGCTGAAAATTCAGGCGTTTTGAGCATTGCGTTGCATTCTTCCCAGATTCTAGGAGCTGTTTTTTCTGAAAAAACAGTATTAGTAATTCCAAATGGACGACGTAGTTCCAAATGTGTCCAATGATAAACAGGATTACCTAAACATAATGGAACAGTTTTTGCCCAATATTGATATTTTTCAAGATCGGAAGCAGAACCTGTAATAAAATGTTCATCAACGCCCGCAGTACGTAGTACTCGCCATTTATAGTGGTCGCATTCTAGCCAAATTTGTCCTAAATTGTCAAATTGACGATTTTCAGCGATCTCTTTTGGATTTAAATGACAGTGATAATCAAAGATAGGTTGATGCTTAGCAAATTGATGATATAACGTTTTTGAAATTTCGTTTGAAAGTAAAAAATCTTCGTCCATAAACGCTTTCATTTTCGTCTCCTTATTTCTGAGCAATGTAATGAGCAACAGTTGCTTTTGAACCTTTTTCTAACAGCATTGCGTAAGCAAGTTTGACTTCATCAATAAACACTGTATTTTGAGCCAATACTGTTGGGAAAATTTGATTTAAGCTTAAAAGAGGTTCGACAACATTGATATTCACGCCCCATTTTTCGTAAATTTTTGCAAATTCTTCTCGCATTGGATCTCTAACGTCAATAGTTTGATTATGCTCATCAACTCCACTGACATAACGCATCCAACCTGCCACAGCTAAAGCAAGAAGAGAAAAGTCTTGGTTTCGTTTTAAGTGATAAGCAATTGACGAAAGGAGACGAGGTGGAAGTTTTTGAGAGCCATCCATTGCGATTTGCCAAGTGCGATGCAAAATGTGTTTATTTTCAAAACGTTCAATTAAAGTATTGGCATAAACATTGAGATCAATTCCTTTTGGTGTGCATAATGTCGGTGCTTGTTCTTTGCTCATCATTAAGAAGGCTGCACGCTTAAAATCTGGGTGTTGCATACAATCAGAAATATATTCAAAACCTGCTAAATAGCCAAGATAAGCTAAAAATGAATGAGTGCCATTTAACATTCTTAATTTCATTTCTTCAAATGGACGTACATCATCAACAAATTCAGCTCCTGCTTTATCCCATTCAGGGCGTCCAGCGACAAAATTATCTTCAATCACCCATTGTTTGAACGCTTCACTTGTGACTGAGCAAGGATCTTTTTTGCCTAGAATTTTTTCAATTTCTAAGAGTGTATCTTCTGTGACTGCAGGGACAATACGGTCGACCATTGTGCAGGGAAAACTTACGTTTTCTTTGATCCAAACCATTAATTCGGTAGAAATTTCTTGAGCAAAACGTAGTACAGCAGAGCCAATTATATGACCATTTTCCATTAAATTATCACAAGACATCACTGTAAAGCCTTTTAAACCTTTATTTTTACGTAATTCAAGTGCTCGTACAATGTAACCAATAGCAGATTGTTGATTTTCTTTATCTGTTAAATCTTGAACAATGATTGGATTTGTTAAATCCAATTTACCTGTAGTGGGATCGATATAATAACCTTTTTCAGTAATCGTGAGCGATACGATTTTAATATCAGGCTCTGCCATACGTTCAATAATCGTTTTGGCACCATCAAGATTTGAACAATAACCATTAGCAATCACATCAATTTCTTTAATATTTTGTTCAGTTGTCCCTTTTTCTAATAAATGATAGTGCCAATTTTGTGCCTTTAACGCTTTGATGAGTGGTACACCAGAACGAATATTTGCTTCAAAATAATACCATTGCTCATGACTTTGTTGGTTCGTTAAATAGGTATAATTAAGTTGATGTGCTCGATGAAAAGCACCACAACCTAAATGAAAAATACTATTTGATGTTTGCATAATTTTAACCTTTTAAATAGGGGAATAATTTAAGAATAATTTAGGTAGAATTAAACTGATTTCTGGAATGAATGTTACTAACAATAAAGTGGCAATTAACATTACGAAGAATGGAATAATTGGTTTTAATACTTTATTGATACTCACTTCTCCTATCGAACAACCAATGAATAAAGCACTTCCTACAGGTGGTGTACAGATTCCAATACAAAGATTAAAAGTCATCAAAATACCAAAGTGCACAGGATCAATACCTAAATCCATTGCAATAGGTAAAAAAATTGGTGTAAAAATTAACACCGCAGGCGTCATATCCATAAATGTACCGATAACTAACAACGTTATAGTAATAACTAACATAATAACAGTTGGATTCTCAGAAATATTATTAAGCATATCTTGAATCATATAAGGAATATCTGCATTTGCCATTGCCCAGGACATACCTGATGATGCACCAATTAAAAGTAGTACAATTGCCGTCGTAATAGTAGATTCTAAAATAATCGCAGGCAATTCTTTAAAAGTAACTTCTTTGTAGAAAACCATCGCTAAAATAAGAGTATAAACAACAGCAATTGCACTGGCTTCAGTTGCAGTAAAAATGCCACCGATAATACCGCCGATGACAATAACAATTAATAATAAAGAAGGGATTGCATCTAAGGTCTTCATTACAATTTCTTTTAATTTTGGACTAGGTTCAACGGAATAGTTATTACGTTTTGCCATAATAAAAGCAACGATCATAATTCCCAGTCCCATCAAAATTCCAGGCAGATATCCTGCTAAAAAAAGTGCAGAAATAGAAGTTCCCCCTGAAACTAAAGAATATACGATTAACGTATTACTTGGTGGAATCAAAAGCCCTGTCGGACAACTAGTGATATTAACTGCAGCACAAAGTGCGGGATCATAGCCTTCTTTTTTTTGAAGTGGTGACATAATTCCACCAACTGCTGCAGCAGAAGCGACAGCGGAACCTGAAATTGAGCCGAACATCATATTAGCTAAAACATTACAATGGAAAAGTGAGCCTGGTAATTTTGCCCCAAGAATTTTAGCTAAAGCAATTAAACGTATTGCGATACCGCCACGATTCATAATATTTCCAGCCAAAATGAAGAAAGGAATAGCAAGTAATGCAAAGTTATCCAATCCTGTTGCCATTTTTTGAGTAACAACGGTGAGAGCGTGGTCCCAAGTCATTGACATTGAAATAGTAAGAAGAGTGGAAATACCAATAGCAAAAGAAATAGGAATAGAAAGAAAAAGCATAACAGCAAAACTGCCAAACATCACAAGAAGTATTGTCCAATCCATCTTAATACTCCGATTTAGTTAAAAATTGTATTTTTTGGATAAATTCAAGAATCAAGTAAAAACACATAATTCCTCCTGAAAGTGGTAAACAGGCATAAACCAACCCCATATCAATTTTTAATGATGGTGAGATTTGTCCTGTTAAATGTGTATTCCATGCGAGTTGCCATCCACCATAAACTAAAACATAGCCTGCAAAAAAAACAACAAAAGTAATAATTAAAATTTCTAATAATTGTTTTTGTCGTCCTTGTAGTTTTATTAGAAGCAAATCAATAGCGAGATGACGTTTAAGCCCAGTCGCATAAGCAGCACCAATCAATCCTAACCACATAAATAAAAAACGTGCTAATTCATCTGTGATTATACTCGGTGTGCCTAAAACATATCTGGATAAAACTTGCCAGACAACACAAATTACTAGAAAACTAAAAAGGATGACACAAAAACTCGAAAGAAAGTGGTTTACCAATTTTTCTATTTTTAACATACTGCCTCCACATTAAAAGGTAAAAAAGTAGAAAAACGCAAAGATATTAACAAATGGAAAATTAAAATGACTATTTTTTTATTAGGATTGTGATCATTGTCACGCTTTTAAAGTAAAAAATTTTTAAAGAGGTCTATATTGTTTTATTATTGGTGTGCCAATTGTAATTATAAGGAGTTTTTATGAAAAAAAGTTTTATTGCAAGCCTATTAATGGGCGTTGTGCTTAGTACACCACTTAGTTTACAAGCTCAAACAGTTTTAAAACTAAGTCACAACCAAAATCGAAGTCATCCAGTACATAGTGCGTTGACTTATATGGCGAAACAAGCGAAAACTTTATCTGATGGTGAGCTTATAATTCGTATTTACCCAGATGCACAGTTAGGTAAACAGCGAGAATCTCTTGAATTAGTACAAAAAGGTGCACTGGCGATGGCGAAATCTAATGCTGCTGAATTAGAAGCATTTAGTAAACCATATGGTGTCTACAATATGCCTTATTTATTTGATAACATCGATCATTATCATAAAGTTCTTGAAAGTACGATTGGAGAAAAAATTTTACAATCCTCCAAAGAGAAAGGTTTTATTGGGCTAGCTTATTTAGATGCAGGAGCAAGAAGTTTTTATGCTAAGAAACCCATTAAAAATCCTTTAGATTTAAAAAGTTTAAAAGTGCGTGTACAACCATCACAAACAGCAGTGGCTATGGTCAAAGATTTGGGTGGCAATCCGACACCATTAGATTATGGTGAACTTTATACTGCTTTACAACAAGGTGTTGTAGATGCCGCTGAAAACAATATTCCATCTTATACATTGAGCCGTCATAGTGAAGTTGCTAAGTACTTTTCTGAAGATGAACACACAATGGTACCTGATGTGTTAGTCATTTCGACTGATATTTGGAATAAACTCTCTGAAAAAAATCAAAAAGTATTAAAAAAAGCGGCTAAAGAAGCAACTTTAAAAATGCGTGAACTTTGGAAAAAGTCAGAAGCGACTCAAAAAGCAGAAGCTATTAAACAAGGTGTTGAATTTATAACAGTCGATAAAGCACCATTTAAACAGGCTGTTACTCCAATGTATGAAGCTATGCAGAAAAATGATCCTGAAACTTATAAAGTGATTGAAGAAATTAAAAACATGAACTAACCTTCGTTAAAGTCTCTGCAGATTGCAGAGACTTTTGAATCTAAATTTTAAAATAGAGATGTCACCATAAAGTGGCTATTTTTTTGTATACTAATAACATGATTTTAAAAAATTTAGAGTGAAGGTTAATAATATGTCAGAGCAAGAAAATTTACGTTCTTATCAAAAAATTGCAGCCCTTATTCAACAAAATTTTATTACTGCAGACACTCAGATCGGTGACAAATTGCCATCAGAAAGAGAATTTGCCGAATATTTTAATATTAGTCGTACTTTAGTGCGCGAAGCATTAATAATGTTAGAAATAGAAGGTTTAGTGACAATTAAAAAAGGTTCAGGTGTTTTTGTTGAAGCGTTGCAAAAAAAAGAACAACAAAATAGTTTATATGAAGAAGTGGGACCTTTTGAATTATTACAAGCCAGACAATTGATTGAAAGTAGTATTGCTGAATTTGCGGCGATTAATGTTAAACCAAATGACATTCTAATTTTACGTAATATTGTTAATCAAGAAAAAGCACATTTATTATCAAATAATAAAGATAATGATTATTCTGAAGATGAGCAATTTCATTTAGCTATAGTTGAAATTACGCAAAATACAGTTTTAATTGAACTTCAAAAAGAAATGTGGAAATATCGTTCCAACAAAATGTGGAAAAAATTGCATTCACATATTATTGAACAAGATTACCGCAATTTATGGCTTCAAGATCACGAAAAAATTTTTCAAGCTATTCAAAGACGCGATCCGATGCTTGCTCGTAAAGCAATGTGGGAACATTTAGAAAATGTGAAAAACAAACTATTTGAGCTTTCTGATATTGATGCTGATGATTTCGACGGTTTTTTATATCAACAAAGTCCTGTTAGCATTCTTTAACATATCATTCAAAAAAAATTCTTAAAAAATAAAATTGGCATACTTGTTTTTAAATTGGTATTCCAATTTTGACATATAAATGCCATAATGTTAACTTTCATTAGTCATTACTTTTAATTAAGGAAATTTTATGGAACAAACATGGCGTTGGTATGGACCAAAAGATACTGTTTCGCTTGCAGATATCCGTCAAGCTGGAGCAACGGGAATCGTTAATGCTTTGCATCATATTCCAAATGGCGAAGTTTGGGAAATGGATGAAATCCAGGCTCGTAAGAAAATCATTGAAGATGCGGGGTTAGTTTGGTCAGTTGTCGAAAGCGTACCTGTACACGAAGAGATAAAAACACAAACAGGACAATATCAAAAATGGATCGATAATTACAAAAAAACTTTAAGAAATTTAGCTAAATGTGGTATCGATACTGTTTGTTACAACTTTATGCCAGTTTTAGATTGGACAAGAACAGATTTAAGCTATCAATTACCCGACGGCTCAAAAGCGCTACGTTTTGATCAAATTGCTTTTATTAGTTTTGATATGTTTATTTTAAAAAGACCAGGTGCCGAGCAAGATTATAAGGCTGAAGATATTGAGCAAGCGAAAAATTACTTCGAAAAAATGACGAAAGCAGAAATCGAAGAATTAACCAACAACATCATTGCAGGGCTTCCAGGGGCTGAAGAAGGTTACACATTAACACAATTCCAAGCTCAACTTGATCATTATAAAAATATCTCCCCTGAAAAATTCCGCCGACATCTCACTTATTTTTTACAAGAAATTGTGCCTGTTGCTGAGGAAGTAGGTATTAAAATGGCAATCCACCCAGATGATCCACCACGTCCAATTTTTGGGTTACCTCGTATCGTCTCTACAATTGAAGATATGCAAGCTATCGTTGAAGCAGAACCAAGCCAAGCTAACGGTTTCACAATGTGTACTGGATCTTATGGTGTACGTGCAGATAATGACTTAGTTAAAATGATCAAACAATATTCTGACCGCATTTATTTTGCTCATCTGCGTTCTACTCAAAGAGAAGAAAATCCACTTAGTTTTCATGAAGCGAGTCACTTAGAAGGAGATACAGATTTATTCCCCATTGTAAAAGCTTTGCTTGATGAAGAAAAAATACGCAAAAACAATGGTATTACTCGCTTGATTCCAATGCGACCTGATCATGGTCATCAAATATTAGATGATTTAAATAAAAAATCGAACCCAGGTTATTCAGCTATTGGACGGTTAAAAGGTCTAGCAGAATTTCGAGGATTAGAATTAGCATTAAAACGCATTTATTTTAATGTATAGTTAAAATTATTGTGATACTGGTTCACTAAAATGCTATCATTTTCTAAAAATGGTAGCATTTTTGTTGCCTTCGTTTACACTTTAAAATTCGAGAAAATTTTTCTTAGAGAAAAACCGTGTGTTATTAATAAAAAAGCAGAAAAATTTTTCGAATTTTGGGGCATGAGCATGAAAAAATTATAGAATAAATGCGTTACACTAGTTGAATTGGCTCAAACTAAATCCTGAATTTTGATATGGAGAAATATTATTTATCATCTTTAGATAGTCATT
>JAHHRA010000001.1 GCA_020026055.1 Actinobacillus sp. | reverse complement strand
ATAGGTAAAACATTAACTGTTCGATTGTTTTTACTTTAGTATTTAAAATGAAAATATTATTTATAAAAACTATTAGAACATCTATATGCTAGATATTTGTCAATATCCTAATTTAAATTCAGTTTAAAACCTACTATTTCAAAAAATTTTCATGAGTAAATAACTCTCAAATATTATTTCTAATATGTTGTATTTCCCTGTTCCTATTGTGTTCAATTTTTTCGATTTTTACAGTAAATAGTTTTTTATAAAAGAAAAAATTTCTCTGTCAATAATGAAAGTAAACGCAAATGTAAATGCAAATAAATGAAATATTGTGATCAATTTCACAAAAATAAAATATTGCGATTGCTTTTTTTTTATAACATATAAGAATGAAACGAAAGTAATTGATATATTTGATTGCTGATAAGGAGAGGAAATGAAAAGTAGCGTTGAGCGTCGTTCAGAAATTCTATCATTATTGAAAAAAACTGGCAGTCAAAAAGTTGAAAGTCTTGCACGACGTTTTCAGGTGTCAAGTGTTACGATTCGTAACGACTTAAATCAATTAGAACAAAATGGTTATATTGTACGTTCTTATGGTTATGCCGTGTTACGATCTCATTTAACAATGGAATTGACGCATCATGACAAAGGTACACGTTGTTTGGCGTTGAAGCAAAAAATTGGTAAAAAAGCTCGAGAATGGGTACAGGAAAATGATCACATCATTCTTGACAGTGGTACTACGACACGTGAGTTGATTAGCCATATTCAAGAATTACCGTTGACTGTTTTAACTAACGGTTTAGATTCGGTGATGGCATTATCTAATTGTCCACATATAGAAGTACGTATGACAGGAGGAGTTTTACGTAAAGGTGCGATGTCCTTTTCTGGTGTGATTGCTGATACTTGTGTGCGTTATCAACGTTTTGACAAGCTTTTTTTAGGTGTAGATGGGTTTGATTTAGAAAAAGGGATAACAACTTTTAATGAACAAGAAGCACAATTAAATCGGTTGATGTGTGCAGCTGCAAATAAAGTAATTGTGTTGGCAGATTCAAGTAAATTTGGTCAATATAGCAACTTTGTGATTTGTGAGGCAAATCAAATTGATGTGTTGATTACTGATGAAAATATCCCTGATAATTATCGGATTACTTTAGAAACACAAGGAATTGAAGTAGTGATTGCTAAATAATCTTAACTTCATTTTTTATTGTTTCCTTTGCTCAACTAAGAGAGAATAAAATGTTTTTAAATATTGCAAGAGATCAACTTGTAGCTCAAAAAGCATTATGGACTGCAAAAGAAATCGCTCAACAACCACAAACTTGGCGTGAAACTGCACAATTAGTAGCAAATTCTAATCTCGGTACATTTTTAAATCCATTAATTGAACGTGCAAAATTGGGGCAATTACGCATTATATTCACAGGTGCAGGTACTTCTGCTTTTATCGGTTATGTAATTGCTCCACTTCTTCAAGAGAAATTTCAATGTGTTGTAGAATCCATCGCAACAACTGATTTGGTGTCTAGTCCAGAACAATTTTTATTTCCTGAAATTCCAACGTTATTAGTTTCTTTTGGGCGTTCAGGTGATAGTCCTGAAAGTATTGGTGCTGTGGATAATGTCGATCGAATTGTCAAAGATGCTTATCATTTAGTTATTACTAATAATCGTAATGGTGCATTATTTAAAGCCTCTGCCGACAATCCAAAAGCAGAAGCTATTGCATTACCAGATTGTACACATGATCAAGGTTTTGCTATGACATCAAGTGCTAGTAACATGATGCTTGCAGCACTTTTAAGTTTCGCACCTGAACATTTTAGTAATAAATGGCTAGAAAATGTAATAATTGCTAGTAAAACTTTATTAGAAAAAGACGCTAAAACAATCGAAAACTTTGCTAGAGAAGGTAATGAACGTATTGTTTATTTAGGTAGTGGTGCATTCCAAGGTTTAGCTCGTGAATGTGCACTAAAATTACTTGAATTAACTGCAGGTGATTGTTTAGGCTTTTTTGAGTCTCAAATGGGTTTTCGTCATGGTCCTAAATCTTTAGTCCAAGATAAAACTATGATTGTGTTATTCGACAGTTGTAATCCATACACCGCACTTTACGAAAAAGATTTACACCAAGAATTAGTTAATGATCAAAAAGCACAACGTATTGTACATTTAAATGGTCAAAATATGGAATTTAATTTCACATTAGACGATTTAGATGATGCAGGTCGTGTTTTCCCATTTTTGGTGTTTGGTCAACTTTATGCATTTTATAGCTCATTTTTCTCAGGTATTACCACAGACAACCCGTGCCCTACAGGCGAAGTAAACCGTGTTGTTAAAGGGGTAACACTTTATCCATATAATTAATTTTTAGGAGGCTTTTATGTCTATCTTGAATGTACGTATTGATGCTCGTTTAATCCATGGGCAAGTTGCTAATCTTTGGACTTCTTATTTAAATGCTACCCGTATTATGGTGATTGATGATAGGGCATCACAAAGTGATATGGATAAAGCAGGGTTAAGGCTTGCTTGTCCTGCTGGAGTGAAATTAAGCGTGTTACCCGTGGAGAAAGCAGCGGCAAATATTCTTGACGGAAAATATGATAACCAACGTGTCTTAATTGTAATGCGAGACCCGCAAACTGCATTACGTCTTGTGGAAGCTGGTGTAATGTTTGATGAACTCAATGCAGGCAATATGCCGAAGTTGCCAACAACTCGAGCTGTACAAAAAACAGTTCACGTAACTGATGAAGACGTTGTCGCATTCAAGCAAATTCATGATAAAGGTATTGCATTGACGGCTCAATTAGTTCCCAATGCAGAAAAAGTGGATTTATACCC
Organism: Actinobacillus sp.; assembly: GCA_020026055.1. Classification (GTDB taxonomy): domain Bacteria; phylum Pseudomonadota; class Gammaproteobacteria; order Enterobacterales; family Pasteurellaceae; genus Actinobacillus_C. The sequence goes on along the minus strand of JAHHRA010000001.1, from coordinate 122,148 downwards.
ACTGTTATAGTCTAGAAAAAAATGATTGAATCTAACAAAGTAGTTATTACATAACGATTCTTTTGACGCAATGAAAGTTTGAAAAATATGAAACGCTAAAAATGGCAGTCATCAGCAATGAAATGGATATTGATGACAATAATGAAACAGTCAAGGATGAGTCTATTACTGGCAAAATAACTAATTTTAGGAACTGAAGTTTTCTTTAGGCGAAAGGATTTCAAAAAACAAGATTATTCTATTTCCTGATTTCCACTAGGAAAGAGTAAATTTTTCATATCTAATCCAAATTGGAGGTAACGATGATTGAATGGTGGCAGATTCTGTTAATAACGCTTTACGCTTGTTATCAAATTCTTGATGAAATAACTATCTTATCAAGTGCAGGTAGTCCTGTTTTTGCAGGTTTTATTACAGGTTTAATTATGGGAGATTTAACCACGGGCTTATCTATCGGTGGTTCGATGCAGTTAATGATTTTAGGTGTAGGAACTTTTGGTGGTGCCTCTCGTATTGATGCTAACTCTGGCGTGATTTTGGCAACAGTGTTTTCTATTTCTGCTAATATGGCTCCTGAACTCGCTTTAACGTCTATTGCTGTCCCTGTAGCAGCGTTAATGGTGTATACCGATATTTTAGGGCGGATGACGAATGTTTTCTTTGCTCATCGAATTGACGAAAATATTCAAAAATTTGAATATCACAAGATTAGTGTGAATTATTTGTTAGGTGCTTTGCCTTGGATGTTATCTCGTGGGCTCCCAATTTTCTTAGCTCTCGTGTTTGGTGGACCACTAGTGGAACGTCTCGTAGAAGCTATGCAGACAGGTTTCTTGAAAGTTATTGCAGATGGTCTAACTGTAGCAGGTGGTGTGTTACCTGCTCTTGGTTTTGCGATTTTACTTCGCTATCTCCCAACCAAACGTCATATTGCTTATCTTTTATTTGCTTTTGCGATGACAGCAATTTTCCTCACTTTATTCACTAACGTAGCTGCGGTGGGGAATGCAGTGAACAGTTTACTGCCAAGCCCGTTAGGCAATTCCTTCAACAGTATCCCGATGCTTGCAATGGCAACTATTGGTTTATCATTTGCTTACCTCGCTTACCAACGTGAACTCTCAACTTCACAACAAACATCTGCTTCGGAAGTTAGAAAGGATGTACAAGTTTCAGCCACAGGAGAAATTGAAGATGATGAACTCTAATAAAACTCTCGACAATCCACGCAATTATAAATTAACGGATGCAGATTTTCGCCAAATTAACTTAAAAAGTCTCTTCTCTTTCCAATTAGGCTGGAATTATGAACGGATGCAAAATACAGGCTATCTTTGGACAATTTTACCACAACTTCGCAAAATATATGGTGATGGCACACCAGAATTAAAAGAGATGATGGTTACTCATAGCCAGTTTTTTAATACTTCTAACTTCTTTAATACTATTATAACGGGGATTGACCTTGCAATTGAAGAAGAACAAGGCATCAAAGGGAAAGACGCAGTCGCTGGGATTAAAGCAGGGCTAATGGGACCTTTTGCCGCTATTGGTGATGCTATGTTTGGTTCTCTCGTGCCTGCTATTATGGGAGCAATTGCTGCTACTATGGCGATTCAGGGCAATCCATTAGGTGTGTTCCTTTATCTTTTAGTGTCTATGTCTATTATGGTGTTCCGTTGGATACAATTAAAAATTGCTTACAGAAAAGGAATTACCCTTGTTACCCAATACGGTCAAAAACTTAATGCTTTAACCAATGCTGCTACTATTCTGGGAGTATTTGTAATTGGTGTGATGTGTGCTACGATGATCAATGTCTACGTGCCTTTTGAAGCAATGATCGGGCAAAAAGTAGTCTCTGCTCAAGCGAATCTTGATTTGATTATGCCCCGCCTTGTCCCCGCTTTAATTGTGGGGGGTGTTTACTGGTTACTCGGTCGACCAAAGATGAATTCCAATAAAGCAATTATGATCATTATCGCTTTTTGTATCTTGCTTTCTTGGGCTGGATTATTAGCAAAATAATGTTGAAAACGTTCTTCATTTTAATAATGGAGAACGTTTTTTATTTTAGGAGACAAACAAGATGATTTTCCAAGTAGGTGAAAAAGATTTCTTACTTAATGGCAAACCATTCAAAATACTTTCAGGTGCTGTGCATTATTTCCGCATTGTCCCTGAATATTGGTATAAAACTTTATTTAATTTAAAAGCGATGGGCTGTAACACAGTAGAAACTTATGTCCCGTGGAATTTTCATCAGCCGAAACGTGATGAATTTCGTTTTTCAAAGCAAGCGAATTTAGTTAAATTCTTGCAAATTGCTCAAAATCTTGAACTATATGTAATTTTGCGTCCTACTCCCTACATTTGTGCAGAATGGGAAATGGGAGGCTTACCAGCATGGTTGCTCAACATTCCTCATATTAAACTTCGCCAAAATGATCCTGTTTTTCTTCGTGAAGTGGATTGCTATTTTAGCAAACTTTTGCCGAAAATCGTGGCGTATCAAATAACCTATGGCGGCAATATTTTAATGATGCAGATCGAGAATGAATATGGATCTTTTGGTAATGATAAAGATTACTTGCGTGCTATTAAATCCTTAATGCAAAAGCACGGCATTGATGTGCCTCTTTTTACTTCTGACGGAGCATGGCAAAATGCATTGGAAGCTGGAGCGTTGATTGATGATAGTATTCTGCCAACAGGCAATTTTGGCTCTCATAGTGATGAAAATCTAGATGAATTACAACGCTATATGCTCAATCATAATAAACATTTTCCTCTAATGTGTATGGAGTTTTGGGATGGTTGGTTTAATCGCTGGAAAGAACCAGTGATTACTCGTGAAAAAAATGATCTCGTAGCTTGTGTGAAAACTTTGTTAGAGCGAGCGAGTATTAATTTTTATATGTTTCAAGGGGGAACGAATTTTGGCTTTTGGAGTGGTTGTTCTGCTCGTGGTGAAATGGATTTACCACAAGTTACCAGCTATGATTATGATGCTCCTATGCGTGAATGGGGTGAGCCTTCTGAAAAATATTATGCTTTGCAGCAGTTGCTAAAAAACTATCCTGATGCTAGCTTCATTCAAGACCCGATTTTGCCTGAGTTTAAAGCTTATTCAGCATTAATAGTAGAAAAGTCTGTTTCATTATTTAACACGTTGGACAGTATTGCCACATTTGTCGAAAGCTCAAACCCGTTATCTATGGAAAAATTAGAACACTATTATGGTTATGTGCTTTATCGAGCTAAACCGAAAACCTATAGCAATGATATTAAATTACGCATTTATCAAGGAAGAGATCGCATTCAAGTGTTCAATGATGGTGAAAAAATTGCAACGCAATACCGCGAAGAAATTGGACTAGATATTATGCTCCAAACTCCAAATGATAGTTTCCAATTGGATTTGTTAGTAGAAAATATGGGGCGAGTAAATTATGGTGGTAAATTGTTAGCTCCAACTCAACGAAAAGGCATTCAAGCTGGTGTTATGCTAGATCTTCATTTCCACACTGGCTGGGAAAATTATGCGATTCATTTTGATAAATTAGATCAGCTCAATTTTTTAGGTGGAACAAATCCAAAGCAACCTACATTCTATGCTTTCAACTTAACTATTGATGATGAGCCTAAAGATACTTTTATCGACACTCGTCAATTAGGCAAAGGAGTGATAGTAGTCAACGGCTTTAATCTTGGGCGTTATTGGTGTGAAGGACCGACTTGCTACCTTTATTTGCCAGCACCACTTTTGCGTCAAGGAAATAATGAAATAATCGTTTTTGAAACTGAAGGAATTTCAGTGAACTACCTCACTTTTAGCGATAGCCCTATTTACAAATCGTTAACTACTCAAAATTTATAATTTAAGGAGTAAAAAATGAGTTTAATTCTTATTAGTCATGGTGATTTCTGCCATGGATTACGTCAAACTGCAGAAATGATTACAGGTGAAATCCCAAATATTCAATCCGTGAGTTTAAATCCAGAAGAAGGGACAGATGATTTCGCACGTAAATTTGAAGAGGCGTTGGACAAAGCGACAGGTGAAATCGTAGTTTTAAGTGATATTATGGGTGGTACACCTTGTAATGTAGCTTGCCGTTATTTAGATCGCATCAATGGTGGTTTATACGGTGGAATGAATTTACCTATGGTATTAAGTTATGTCAGTGAAGAAGGGACGGAAAGTATCGTTGAAGATGCTAAATCTCAAATTTATGATGTTGCTGTGAAATTAAAGGCTGCTATAGCAGATATCACAGATGACGAAGACGGTATCTAATCTTTAAAAGAATGTGAATGAATAAGCAAGATCATAAAAACTTTATACAGATAAATGTATCTTCGTTGTTCCCGCCATCGATTAACGTAGAACATTACGCCACATAATGAGAAGATAATATCACAATTAAACGATCGATTTTGCGAAAATTAACTTCTCATGCATCTCAGTCTTGCTTTAGAATCAAGAGGTATGACTATACAGTGCTCAAGTATTTTTAACAAAGTGAGTTGAATAAATTTTTAGCGAAATCTAAGTTAAATCACGCCCCAGAAAATGGAAAAATTTTCTCGCAATCAAGGGCGAAAAGACTGACAGTAAAAACTCAGAAGTGAAACGCTGTAATACCAATAGTAGTGTAAAGTTTATTTATGCGAGAATAAGACATTGCCTTTTGACTCCTTAATGAACATGAACGGGGCGTTTTATTATTTTTGAATATTAGGCATGAAAGCAGAATAATATCACGACGCTATAAAATATGAAGAACTAAGACTCGCCAATTACTATGACAGTGATTTAATGTACAATAAACTTAATGCTAAGGTTTGGTTTTAGCAAAGTTATAAAATTCTTTTTCAAAAAAAAGAATCAATAGCCTACGAATTCAGATGGAATAAGGAAAAAATAATGCAAACAATTATATTGTTAGGGACTATTTTCACGATTATCCTCATCCTAAAAAATACAACGATAGTTAAGAAGAGATTTAGACGTTGGAAACCTATATTAAAACCAGAACATTTCTCTAAAATTAGCTCTGCTCATGATCTTTTATCGAACTATTATTACAAAGGAGGAATTCAAGAAATAGGGCAAAAATTTGAAGAATATTGTTGTTGGCTTTTTGAACAAAAAGGATTTTCAGCAAAATTAGTTAGTGTAAATAGCGAAAATGCTTGTTTCAGTTTATATAATATGGGTGATGGTGGCGTTGACTTAGTTGTTCATACTGATAATGTTGATGCTATTGTTCAATGCAAAGCCTTTGGAAAAAATAAAGAAGTTAACCTTAGTCTCATACGTGAATTTATGCACGTTATGCATATGAATGGTAAAAAATATGGCTTCTATATCACTACAGCTACTTTTACTCAACCAGCATTAGCAGAAGTGAATCAATATTATCATAAAAGAGGTTACGCATTGTATTGTGTAGATAAGAGTTTATTAACGAGGATTATTAACGGTACAGGAAGCTTTACCGACTACCACCCTAAGAAATGGTATAAAATTTACAAAAAGTTAAAAGATAGTCAACTTCCACTTTAAACTAAGCTGGGACATTCATTCCCAGCCTAGCAGATAATTTAATTAAAGCGTGTTACTAACACTTATCATTACATCGCATTTATCACAATATTCTTTAATTGCCAAAGTTGGGACTTGGTCAGTGAAGAATATATCCATCTGAGAAAGATCTAATAAATGGAACAGGCTTTTTCGTTGTAATTTAGAATTATCAGCGAGTAAAAATGCTTTCTCACATTGATTAAACATTTTACGTTTTATTGATGCATTTAACTCGTTAGACTCCCATAATTTTCCTGAGTCATCTAATCCTGTACAAGAAAAGATGCCAATATCAATATGTAAACGTTGTAATAAAGTTTCTGATAATGGACCATAGAATGCATCATATTTACTAGAATAAGCACCACCAGTGGCGATTGTTTTGATATGTTCTTTACTAACTAACGCACTGATATTATGCATCGCATTGGTTACAACTGTACAAGAAATATTGGGAATCATTTGAGCAAAATACCAACTAGAAGTACTAGCATCTAAGCTGATCACACATCCTTCAAAAACGTAATCTACTGCCATTTCTGCGATTTGACGTTTAGCATCCGAGTTACAGCGTTGGCGACGTTGAAAAGAATTACCTGCATCTTTAGCTTGCAAGCAAATTGCTCCACCATGAATGCGATGTAATTCACCTTTTTCAGCTAGTCGTTTTAAATCTCGACGAATAGTTTCAATAGATACACCAAACTCCTGTGCTAGTGCTATGGCATTCATTTTCCCTTTTTTATTCACACTCTCAATGATTTTTTTATGGCGGATGTTCATTGTGTTCTCCTTTAAAAAAGTAAAAGTGATGTAAAATATCACTTGATTTACTATTTTAAAACTTTCCACACACGGTATCCGTAAATACCGATGACTACGAAGCAAATTAATGGTAATACGAAAGAAATATTGATAGCAGGGAAACCGATAACTGTACCTTGATCAATTATCATCCCTTGTAATGGTGGCATTAATGCACCACCAACAATAGCCATTACTAGACCAGCTGCACCAAGAGTGGATTCTTCTTTCAAATCATGTAGAGCTAAACCGTAGATAGTTGGGAACATTAGAGACATAAAGCCAGAAGTTAATATAAGGCAGTAAAGTCCTCCGACACCATCAATGAGCATTACTCCGAGAATAGTGATGAATCCGCCTAGACCAAATAAGGTAAGCATTATTGCGGGTTTTAAGTATTTCATTAGATAGGTGCTGATAAAGCGTGAACAGATAAAAATAGTCATTGCTATAATATTGTAATTTTGAGCCTCAGCCTTTGTGAATCCTAAACGTTCAGCATACTGAATAATAAAAGTCCAACACATAATTTGTACACCTACATAAAATACCTGAGCAATTACGCCTTCTCTGTATCTTGCATTAGTAGAAAGTTTTTTTACTGCTGTTGCGAATGGAATTTTATCTGTACCTTCAATTTTAGTTCGTGGCATTTTGTAAAACCCAATAATGAGGAAAATCAACACTACTATACCACCTAAAATTAAATAAGGATTACGAATTTCAATTAAGTCATGAGCACGAATAGCTGCTTTTTGACTTGCATTTAAACTGGAAAAAATAAGATTACCTGCTACATCACGTTTATCTGATTCTAAGTTAGTCAACACAATTTGCGATGCTACAAACATACCCGTAATTGAACCAAGAGGATTAAAGGACTGAGCCAAGTTTAAACGACGAGTTGCAGTTGCTTGATCACCCATAGAAAGAATATAAGGGTTAGCAGTAGTCTCAAGGAAAGCTAAGCCGAAAGTAAGAATATATAGAGATAAAAGGAAGTAAGTAAATTCTTGATATAAGGCTGCAGGATAAAACAAGAATGCTCCTATTGCATACAAAGCTAAACCAAGGAGAATGCCTGATTTGTAACTGTAATGACTAACAAACAAAGCGGCTGGTATCGCCATTGTGCCATAACCACCGTAGAACGCAAATTGAACAAGTGCAGCTTTAGAAGCTGGGATTTCCATTACTGTTTGGAAAACAGCAACCATTGGATTAGTAATATCATTTGCAAATCCCCATAAGGCAAATAATGACGTAATAAGGATGAAAGGTACGACAAATTGCTTGTCGAGGACTTTAGCTGTTGTTTTATTTGACATAAAAATCTCCTTTATTTAAGGCAAACAACCTCATCACAAGGAAAAATTCTTTGCGATGATAGTTAATTGAATAAAATTGAGATCAGTTACTCTTCTATACGCAACCCATAATTTTTGAATTTATTTAACACTATTGCCATTTCCGTTTTTTGCAAGGTTGGAATTGGTAAACCTGTAGCTAATAATTTCAAATACCAAGCTGCAATTACTTCTACTTCGTGAGCAAGCCATAGGGCTTTATCAAGATTATTTTCAGTGACAATTAATCCGTGGTGTGCAAGCAAGATCGCTTTGCTTTTTTTGATACCTTCACGTACAAAATCTGCTAATTTATGTGTTCCGAAAGTGGCATAAGGTACGCAAGGAATATGATCTGTTCCGCTTACTGCTACCATATAATGGATAGCTGGAATTGGTTTTTCCAAAATAGAAACTGCAGCACAGTTTAAGCTGTGGTTATGGATTACAGCATCGCAATCAGGACGAACTTGGTAAACTGCCAAATGAAAGAGCCATTCACTTGATGGCAATTTTCCTACTTCAAAATGTCCGTCTTTATCTACGTATACGATGTTATCTTCATTGAGTTTTTCATAAGGTGTACCTGTCGGAGTGATAAGCATTCCATTGCCATAACGGACACTGACGTTGCCAGCGGTACCTTGATTTAATCCTAATCGTGTCATTTCAAGGCAAGTATCAATGATTTTGCGAGAGAGTATTTGTCTATTCATAATAATTTCCTTGTTTATTTAAAAGTGGAGTTACTCCTTTTTTTAAAATAATATTGCCATATTTAGCTGTTTCACCTGAAATTACTACTGCATATGCAGTTTTAGTACGATCATAAAATGCAAAACGATTAATACGGTCAAAGTTAGGGCAATTCCCTGAACTCTGAATAATTGCATTGCGATATTTTTCTTCTACTTTAGGATCGAGAGTATCACCATTAACAGCTGCCATCATTATTAATGGTGCTTCTACATAAGCGTCAAATTCAAACAATGGACTGATTGCTGCGAGTAATATATCAATGTCTAAACCGTCTGCACGGATGATTTTATGGTGTAAACTATGTGCTGGGAAATGAGCATCAGCAAGCACAATTTCATCACCATGCCCCATTTCTGCAATGGTTTTTAAGAGTTCTGGAGAGAGTGCTGGATGAATACCTTTTAACATTAATTTTCTCCTTGAATAAGCCATTGTTGATAGAATGTTGCGTTAGTTGATGGCGAAATGCGTTGTCTTTTAGGGGCCATGTTTTGTTGAGCCTGTTCAGGAGTTTGATAAATACCTAAACCTGTAAAAGTAAACATTGCTGCACCAAGGACAGTACTTTCTGCGACATTCACTATGTCAACTGGTAGATTTAACACGTCTGCACGGATTTGATTCCAAAGTTGATTTTTAGAACCTCCTCCAACACAAATTAAATTTTCTGTCTTAAAGTGACTAACTTGTTCTAAAACGTTTAAACCATTTTTGAGCTGTAACGCCATATATTCCAATGCAGCACGATAAATTTCACCACGTGTTTTATACATTGAAAGGTGTAAAATTTTTCCGAATTTGCTGGCGTGAGATTCGGTAGCAAAATTGCCTACAAAACGTATATCATTTGACCCTGCAGGAACAGCACTACCTTCTTTTATCATTTGCTGATAATAATTGTTAGATCCAAAAACATCTGTGAAAAATAGTTTGCCAACCCATTCTATAATTCCTGAACCAACCCACTGTACTGCTGGATTGAAATAACTACTTTGAGCATCAAATTCTGTAGTTAAACCGTGGTGAATAAATTGCTTGTTAGGTGAAGCTTGTGCAGTACGGGCCATTAGAATTTCCCACGTGCCTGAACTTAATACTACTTGGTTAAACTTTGCTCCAGAACCAAAAACAGCAAACTGAGTGTCGTGTCCGCAAGAAAATACTGGAATTTCTTCTAATCCCAATTTTTTAGCTAATGCAGGTAATAAATCTCCAATTTTTTCACCTGCTTTTTTTATCGGTGGAAAATGGTTTGGCGTCAGATTGAGTAGTGTTAATACTTCTTGATCCCAATTTCCATTATTAAGATTAGTCATCATTGATGTGCCAGCCATTGTACGATCAGTAGTAAATTTACCTGTTAGGCGTTCTGTGAGCATTGAAGAAATAAATACCCATTTATCCATTTTGCGATAAATTTCAGGCTGGTTTTCCTTAAGCCAAATTAATTTGAATAAAGTATTAAAACTGTATAATCCAATGCCATTACGTTGATAAAGAGAAATAGGATCAAGATAATTGGCGATATTTTCCATTATTGGTACAGTGCGTGGGCATTTCCACGAGATGATAGGATAAAGTTGATTGCCATTGGCATCAAAAGGTGCACCATCTACACCAAAAGAGGTAACAGAAATTCCTAATACGTCACTTAGCGGAATTCCTTGTTCACGAATTTTCAGTAGAGTTTTTTCTGCACAATGTTGTAATTTATACCAAATTTGTTCAATATCCCAAAAATGATAATTAGAGTTATCAGGGCAAAGTTTCGTTTTATTCGGCTTATGGTGAGAGCTTAAAATTTCACCTTTTTCATTGATCGCAATTGTACGAATATTGGTTGCTCCAACATCAAAAATCAACACGATAGCCATAAGTTTTCTCCATGGCGTAGTAGTGAGCACTACGCCGTAATTTTTTAAAATTATTTATAAAGTGCACCAAAATTAGCACAAGCACGATAATCCTGTCCCTCTTTATCTTGTCCAAACATTGACCATGCACTTGGACGAAAAATTGCTTCATCTTCCACATTGTGCATACTTACTGGAATACGCAACATTGATGCAAGGGTGATTAAATCTGCACCAATGTGACCAAAAGTTGCTACGCAATGATTTGCACTCCAATTTGCCATTACATTGTATACATCCGTAAATGCTCCTTTGCCTGTTAAACGGGGAGTAAACCACGTAGTTGGCCAAGTTTCATTGGTACGGTGATTGAGTTTATTGTGTACTTCTTTTGGTAAATCAATTGACCAACCTTCAGCAATTTGGAGAACTGGACCTAATCCTTTAACAATGCTGATACGGTGTATAGTAAAAGGCATTCCACCTTTAGTGAGGTATTGGGAAGATAACCCACCTCCACGGAAGTATTCGTGAACTGCAGGACACCATCTAGTATTTTCATAGCAACGTTTAGCTTCTTCTTCAGTCAATTCCCAAAATGGTTTTATCACTGGATTACCGTTTTTATCAGTATGTTGACCAGTACCATCTAAAGTTGCTGGACCTGAGTTTATTAAATGGATAAAACCAACTTCTGGGTGATAGCCTGTCACACGTTTTACAGATTCTGGTGACCAGTAAGTTCGCACATCTGCAAAAATTTGAGCTTGTCCAGTAAGTTGATTACCTAACAGCATTCCTACACCATTTAAGCTGTCATTTTCAGTGGCGAGAAGATAAGGAGCTCGAATACCATTCCAATCATAAGTAGTATTCAGCACTGCTTCCATAAAATCACCATTTGGCAAATGATCTGTCCAATGACGTTGTCCTTGGAATCCTGCTAAAATCGCATTGTGACCAAGTGCTTCTTCATCAAAGCCAAGTTCAGCCAAACGCTGATTACCTACCATTAAGTCACGAGCAATAATAGTCATTTTGACACAATCTTCCCATAAATTTGCTCGTTCTTCAGGATTGCGTTGTTGTTCAAGGATATTCACATCAATACCTTCTTGGCAGTGCGTTTTGACCCAAGCTAAAGCGAGAGTAACTTCTTCTTTATCGTAAATTTCTCGATCAAGACGGCGCTTTATTTCTATCATATCCACAAATTCATTACGCATCCCTAAATATTCACGGAAGAAATCTGGATTTACAATTGAGCCTGCGATCCCCATTGATACACCTCCTATTGATAAATAGGATTTCCCGCGGATATTGGCAACAGCTAGACCTGCACGAGCAAAACGCAGTAATTTTTCTTTTACATCATCAGGAATATTAGTGTCATCTGCTTCTTGTACGTTATGACTGTAAATTGAAAAAGCAGGTAAACCTATTTGATTATGTCCTGCAAGAGCTGCTGCTAAATAAACAGCACCTGGTCGTTCTGTACCATTAAAACCATAAATGGCTTTTGGCATATGTGGATCCATATCAATTGTTTCTGAACCGTAGCACCAGCAAGGTGTAACTGTAATAGTAAGCCCAACATTATTGAGCTTAAATTTTTCTGTACACGCTGCTGCTTCTGCTACTCCACCAATACAAGTATCTACAATAACACATTCCACAAATTGTCCATTTGGATGGCGGATTTGATTTTCTAATAAAGTTGCGACAGATTTCGCCATATTCATTGTTTGCTCTTCTAATGATTCACGTACCCCCATACGACGACCATCAATAGTTGGACGTATACCGATCTTAATTTGCATAAAGCCTCCTATAAGTTGGACTTGATAAAATGTTCAATAAAAAGTTTATACAAGAAAAACAATAGCCAAACAGATTTACATTTTTTATACTTATTTTGTGATCTAACTCACAAGAAATGTGTAATTTATGGCGTAAATAGATAAACGAGAGTGAATGATTTAACCAATTTTCAATACTAAACGGTCATACAGGAGAAATAGAAACTAGAGAAAATTTTTCTGAATTTAACTGCGTGAAATAATAGAAAATAATCTTATTTAGAAATGTGATAGCAGTTCTAATGATTCATTCCTAACCTAAATAAGAAGGACTGCTTGATTAAAATCAGCAGTCCTTGTATTTAATCAATGTTAAAGAAACTAACTATTTTTTGGTGGGATAAATGCCATTAATTCAGGAGGGTCACCTTGATATTTTTCAATATAAACCATTGATGAATTACCAGCACAACCATTGGCGAGTCGAGAAGTTGGGATGTCTGCAGTTAAAACATTACAACAACCGTTACGATCAATATTTGTAGTTGGATCTAAATCAACCCAAGCGCCTTCGTGAATACAGCAGGCTCCTTGTTTGATGCGATCTGTTACTAATGCTCCTACAAGCACTTGTCCACGTTGATTATAAGCACGCACTAGATCGCCAGTTTGAATATTACGTGCCTTGGCATCATTACTGTTGATCCAAATAGGTTCACGGTTAGCAATCGCATAGTTTTTTCGTAAGTGTGAGTAATTTAATTGGCTATGTAGACGATCTTGAGCATGTGAAGTCATTAATTGCAGTTGTCCAGCTTCAGCATTGCCAACCCATTCATTAGGTTCAAGCCAAGTTGGATGTGGTGGGCAATCAGGGTAGTGATAACTTTCGATTGTTTTAGAATATATTTCAATTTTGCCACTTGGTGTGCCAAGTGGATTCATAATTGGATCTTCACGGAAAGCTTGATAGCGGATGAATTTGTCATTTTTTGGATTATTTTTCATCTCAATGAGTTGATTTTCTTTCCAAAAATGCTGAAAACTTGGCATAGCTATTCGATTGCGACGACCAATTTTTTGAGCCTCTTGGTAAAAACTATTAAGCCATTCCATTTCAGTTTTATTTTCAGTGTAGATCGCTTTACCACCAGGTTTTAGCATTTCTGCTAAATCTGCAAATACATCAAAATCATTGCGAGCTTCAAACTGTGGTGTGACTACTTGTTTCATCGGGACTAAATGTTGATTACTGTAATCTCCTGTCATCGTGAGGTCATTACGTTCTAAAGTCGTGGTGATCGGTAGCACAATATCAGCATACTTAGCAGATGGTGTCCAATAAGGTTCAGAAACGACGATCAATTCAGGTTTTTGCCATGCTTTTATTAAGCGGTTAGTCTCTTGATGATGAGTAAAATTATTACCACCAGCCCACCAAATCATTTTAATATCAGGGAAGATTTTTTCGTGTCCGTTATGTTGATAAGGCTTATTAGGATTTTCAAGAGCTTCTACAATTCGAGCGACTGGGAAACTATTGACTGCACCTGAAACTGCCCAGTCATTACCCGCTGAAGAAGCTCCATCAATAGCGGCGGAAATAGCGGGTAAAATACCTGCATCACGTGTTGGGTTTCCACCGTTAGAATAATGGTAAGACAAACCAAACCCCCCTCCTGGTAGACCGATTTGTCCGAGCATAGATGCTAAAGTAACCAACATCCAATGACGTTGTTCACCATATTGTTGACGTTGTATTCCCCAACCCGACATTAACATTGTGCGATTTTTACTGAAGATTTCAGCTAATTTTTCAAGTTGTTGTGGGCTTACACCACAAATTTTTGATGCCCATTCAGGTGTTTTAGGCGTGCCATCATTTTTACCGAGCAAATATTCTTCAAATTTATCGTAACCCACAGTGTATTTATTCAAAAATTCTTGATTGTGTAATTTTTTATCTACTAAAGCATAAGCAATACCAAGCATCATTGCGACATCTGTACTTGGGTTTGGGGCAATCCACGTAACATTGTCGCCATTTTCTAAAAATTCGATAGTTTCAGATTTCATTGGATCAATCGCAATGATTGTTTTCTTTGATGCTTTGAGTTGGTGGAAAAATTCTAATCCTGAACAATCATTAGAAGACCAAGCAATACGTAAAGTGTTAATTGGGTTTAATCCCCAGAGTACGACGACATCACTATGTTCCATTACCATTGGGTAAGTTGTTTGTTGCTCATAAACTTCGACTGATCCAACTACATAAGGCATAATGACTTGAGCTGCACCTGTTGAATAATCTCCTAAATGTCCAGAATATCCACCAGCCATACTCATATAGCGTTGTAATAAAGTTTGGGCTTTATGCAAAATACCACTGGAACGCCAACCATAGGAGCCTGCAAAAATAGATTCTGCACCATAAGTTTGGCGAATGCGTTGGTGTTGTTGGTGGATTAATTTTAAGACTTCATCCCAGCTAACTCGTACAAATTCATCTTTACCACGAGTACCTTTTGGTGCAGAGGGGTTTTCTAAATAAGCTTTGCGCACCATTGGATATTTTACTCGGCACTGGGTATAAACTTGATCTGCCGCAGTTGTTTGTAATGCATTTGGAACTGTTTGAGCAAGGGCATTTGTTGATGAAATAATGCGACCATTTTTAGATTTGACTAAAATTGGTCCCCAACGTCCAGCAGTGAGGATCGTTCCTTCGGGCTGACTTCTCGGCATTGCCATTACTTTCGTAATATTGAAAGCAGCTAATGAAGTAGCAGAAAGACTAGTTACTTTTAAAAAATTACGTCTAGATAAACTCATCATTCTCTCCTTATTTAGATTGAACTATATCTTTAGCATTAAATTGGAAATATTTAGTTAAAATTTCTAATTCTTCTGGTGTGATCGCAGTACGATCTCCCATACTTTTAGCGACAGCTGGCCACGCATTCGCCGTAAAATGTTTGGCGGGAATTTTGGCGTGACAGGTAGCACAATAGACATTATCTAATTGTTCAGCATAAGCCCAGATTGGTTTTTGACTATCTACAACAGTATCTGCGGTGATAGTTGTAATCAATGTGACTTTTCGCCAATTGTTACCATAACTATCTTGTTGCCAATCTTCAGCTTTAAGGCTATCTTGCCCCTGTTGTGTGAGATTAGCTAAAACGATGCGTTGTCCTAAGTTCAAGTAAATCACTTGTTCTGCACCCTGCATTTGATATCCTTGGAGTTCAACTTGACGATTCTTTCCTTCAATATCTAAAACTTTTAACGGTGTTGCGACGGCAATTTTACCTAGATTACCTATTGAGAGTACTTTGACAGGATACAGTATTTGAGCATCTTGAGGAGTATTTTGAGCAAGCTGGATTAGCTTATTCAAAGCAGATTCGTCAACTTTATTTTCAGGTAAGAAGTGAGCAATACCTTTATGACAATCAATACAAGTTAGATTATTTTCTTGCATATATTTATGCATTTTTTGTGCTTCTTTGGATTGATCTAGACTATTCATTGCATCAAGGTTATGGCAAGTGCGACAAGTAATAGAATCGTTTTTCTTTAGCTGCTTCCATACAGTTTCTGCCATCTTCTTACGATGAGTTTCATATAGCTCAGGAGTATCAATTTTTTTAGTAATAAATTGATGATAGATATCTTTAGATGCTAAAAACTTCGTTTTTAAGTAAGCCCAATCATCTTGCGGAATATGGCAATCTGCACATTTCGCTTGAATACCTTTCGCATTACTAAAATGAACTGTGCTTTGATATTCTTGCAAAGGGATTTGCATTGTATGACAAGAAATACAAAATTCATTAGTTGAAGTTTTGTGTAACACTTTTTGAAAAACAAGGACTAAGCTACTGCCAAGCAAAATGCCCAAAAATATAAGTACAGAAGTTTTTTTCTTCATCTTTACTCCTACATAAAATATAAAAGATGTTCAAGTTTTAACAACATACGATAGATTATACTATTCAATTCTTAGAGAATTATGTGATCAAACTCATGTTTTAAGAGTTTTACTTCTTACAGAAGTGTTGAATTTAAAGAGTTTCAGTTTTTCTCTGGATTTAGAAAATTTTTCTAAAATAGTGACTAGCATTTTATTTTTTATGACTTTTTCGCTAGAATCTCCCCTTTATGTATTTATTAATCAAGCACCTTTATGTCACAAGTTCAATTTTATTTAATCAATACAGAAAGCGTCTCGAATACAGGATTATCTTTGCTGGAAGATTTGGCCTGCAAGCTCGCAACAGAGAGCTTTCGCAAAGGGCAAAAAGTGTTGTTGTGGTGTGAGGATAAAACTCAAGCCGAGCGTCTTGATGAAGCTTTGTGGCAGCAAGATTTAGAGACTTTTGTGCCACATAATTTAGCAGGCGAACTAACTCAATATCCAACGCCTGTTGAGTTAGCTTGGGAAGGCAAACGTAATTCACAATGTCGTGATATAGTGATTAACCTTTGTCCTGTAGTGCCTGATTTTATTAATGGTTTTAATCAAGCCATAGATTTTGTGCCAACAGATGAAACTGCTAAAGCCTTGGCTCGTGAGCGTTATAAGCATTATCGACAATTAGGCTGGCAATTAAGCACTCATCAAATCTAACTTGTAATTCACTTCTAATTTATTGAGAAAAAATATGAGCAAAAAAATTGAGATGGCAGATCGTTTTGATCCAAGTGCAGTAGAACAAGGGCTTTATAAACATTGGGAAGCAATGGGTTATTTTAAGCCTAGTGAAAACATCAATAACCCAAGTTATTGCATTGCGATTCCGCCACCGAATGTAACAGGTAGCCTGCATATGGGGCATGCTTTCCAGCAAACTTTAATGGATACGCTGATTCGTTTCCATCGCATGGAAGGCGATAATACTCTTTGGCAAACAGGGACTGATCACGCAGGGATTGCTACTCAAATGGTAGTAGAACGTAAAATTGCCAATGAAGAAAACAAAACTCGCTTTGATTATGGGCGTGATGCCTTTATTGAAAAAATTTGGCAATGGAAAGATGAATCAGGTGGCACAATTTGCCAACAAATGCGTCGTTTAGGGGATAGTGTCGATTGGGAACGAGAACGTTTTACAATGGATGAAGGCTTGTCCAATGCGGTGAAAGAAGTATTTGTTCGTCTTTATGAAGAGGGATTGATCTATCGTGGTAAACGCCTTGTGAATTGGGATCCTGTTTTAAAAACAGCAATTTCTGATTTAGAAGTCGAAAATAAACAAGAAAACGGCAAAATGTATCATGTTCGTTATCCTTTCGTAGATAAGGATGTGAAATTTGGTGGTGGCTATATGCACATTGCTACCACTCGCCCAGAAACTATTTTAGCAGATGGATGCTTAGCAGTTCACCCTGATGATGAACGTTATAAAGAAGTGATCGGGAAAATGGTGCATGTGCCAATGACAGATCGTATTATTCCTGTGGTTACTGATCCTTATCCAGATCCTGAGTTTGGAACGGGTTGCGTGAAAATTACTCCTGCTCACGACTTCAACGATTATCAAGTTGGACAAAGACATGACATTGAAATCATTAATCTATTCAATGATGATGCCTCAATGAATGATAACGCTCCAGAACGCTATCGTGGAATGGATCGTTTTGAAGCACGGCGAGCTATTATTGTAGATTTAGAAAAAGAAGGTTTTTTAGAAAAAATTGAAGATCATGTTTTGCAACGTCCTTATGGGGATCGTAGTGGCACGGTGATTGAACCGTATTTAACTGATCAATGGTATGTTAGCGTTAAGCCTTTAGCTGAAGTGGCGACTAAGGCGGTAGAAGATGGCGAAATTCGATTTGTGCCGAAGCAATATGAAAATCTTTATTTTTCGTGGATGCGTGATATTCAAGATTGGTGTATTTCTCGCCAATTATGGTGGGGACATCGCATCCCAGCTTGGTATGACAAAGATGGTAACGTGTATGTAGCTCGTGATGAAGCAGAAGTACGTGCAAAACATAATTTAGGGGCAGAAATTGAACTGCGTCAAGATGAAGATGTGCTGGATACTTGGTTCTCATCTGCTTTATGGACATTTTCCACTCTTGGATGGTCCGCCGATACTAAGGAACTTAAAATGTTTCACCCAACAGATGTGTTGATTACAGGCTTTGACATCATCTTCTTCTGGGTAGCACGTATGATTATGTTTACGATGCATTTCATCAAAGATGAAAACGCTAAACCGCAAGTGCCATTCAAAACTGTGTATGTAACAGGTTTAATTCGTGATGAAAACGGCGATAAAATGTCGAAATCTAAAGGTAACGTGATTGATCCAATTGATATGATTGACGGTATTGATCTTGAAAGCCTTGTCGCCAAACGTACTGGCAATATGATGCAACCTCAACTTGCTGCAAAAATTGCGAAAAACACCCGCAAAACCTTCCCAAATGGCATTGCTCCACATGGCACAGATGCATTACGTTTCACTTTAGCAGCACTTGCTAGCAACGGACGTGATATCAATTGGGATATGAAACGCCTTGAAGGTTACCGTAATTTTTGTAATAAACTTTGGAACGCCAGCAGATTCGTTTTAATTAATCCAAAATTGGATTTATCTGCAGGTGAAGTGGAATTTAGCCTTGCTGATCGCTGGATTGAAGCGGAATTTAATCATACTGTTGATACTGTTCGCCAGTCATTAAACCAATATCGATTCGATAATTGTGCCAATGCTCTGTACGATTTCACGTGGAATCAATTCTGTGATTGGTATTTGGAATTAACTAAACCAATTTTTGCTCAAGGCTCACAAGCACAAATCCGTGGAGCAAGTCACACACTCATTCAAGTGTTAGAAAAACTGCTTCGTCTTGCTCACCCAGTGATGCCGTTTATCACCGAAGAAATTTGGCAACAAATAAAAGACGTTGCTGGTGTATCGGGTGATACTATTATGCATCAACCTTTCCCAAAAGTTGACGAAAGCAAAAATAACGAAAAAGCAGTAAAGGAAATGCAATGGCTGCAGGCAATTGTTGTTGCAGTGCGGAACATTCGTGCAGAAAGCAACATTGCACCAAGTAAAGCACTTGAACTTATATTACGTCATTTAGATGCAGAGCAACAAGCAACACTTAAAGTCAATGCTAATTTGTTGAAAGCAATGGCGAAATTGTCAAAAATTAGTGTACTAGCAAACGATCAAGAGCCACCACTTTCTGTTAGTAAGTTAGTAGGCAATGTAGAAGTGTTTGTGCCAATAGTAGGGTTTATTGATAAAACTAAAGAACTTGCTCGGTTACAAAAAGAGCTTGATAAAGTTGCTAATGAAATTTTAAGAATTGAAAATAAATTAAATAACGAAGCCTTTGTCGCTAAAGCACCAGAAGCCGTTATTATTAAAGAGAGAGAAAGAATGCAAAATTATCAGCAAGCTCAAGAAAAATTACAGCAACAATATAAAGTGATCGAAGTGTTGTAGTTGTTATTATTACAAAAAACGAATCCCTCAATATAGTTGAGGGATTTTTTTATATTTTAATGGAGGCTTGGGAGATAGTGATATTGCATTAACCAAGGAACAGTAAAAATGATGACGCCAACGATGAATGCACTTATTAAACTTAATTTGCCACCTAAAACACGGTAAGGCATATGAGGATATTTTTTGCGGAACATCCAAGCTAATCCGATAGGCAATAACAAGCCGTAGTAAACAAAAATTTGCCCTGCATAAGTAAGCACATCTAAAAAGTTACGATAGAAAAGACTAATAATTAACACTGGGGAAAATGCTAATAAAGTCAAACAAAAACGATTTGTTTTAATTGCTTTACGATCGAGTAGATCATCAAGACAGTCAACTAAACTCAGTGCAACTCCAAGAAAAGAAGTAACTAGAGCAAAAGCAGAAAATAACTGAATTGCATAGCCTATAATAGCACTTCCTGTTACACGATAACTTGCTTCTACTAAGCCATTTAATGTGGGATCTTGACGAATAATTTGTACAAATTCAGATTGGCTAAAAATACCATGTGTAACAAATTCCCATAAAATATAAGCAAAAAGGGGGATTGCCGTTCCAATTAAAATCGCTTTTCGTAAATGCCTAATATCGTTATTTAAATAATTGTTGATAGTAGGAATAACTACATGAAATCCATAGGATGTAAAGAATATAGGAGAGGCGGAAAGAATAAGCCAATAATTGAGTGGCATTGCTTTAAGATACTGTACTTTTACTAAAGTAAACATCATGAAAACCATTGCTGCAAAAGCAATGAGTTTAAGAATAAATAATCCACACGTAAAATTGTCGACTACTTTCGTTCCCATTAAAGTGGTAATTGCGAGAATAGTCAAGAAGCAAATAATACCAATGCTTTCTTGATATGAAGAAAAGAAAGTAATAAAAGGTGAAAGCAAATTTCCACCGCCGATTGCGTATGCAGAAAGTAAAGCGTACATCAGTAATAAAGAAGCAATAGTAGTAATGATACGCCCAGGCAAACCAAAATATTGTTCTGCAAGTGTGGCAATTCCTGCATTTGGTCGAGGTGCTTTTTGGTAGACTTCTACAAAAAGTAATGCACTGAAAGCGAGCAATCCCCATAATGCTATGAGTAATGCAATTGTGTAAGTAAATCCCATTTGTGCTGATGTGAGTGGCATAGCAAGCATACCTGCGCCGATAGTAGTGCCTGCAACAATTAAGCTACTACCAAAAGTTTTACTTTGCATAAAAAATCCTTTTATAATTTTATAGAAATGATCATTATCTGGTTATCCAATAACTTTTGGTAAATAGCCAGCTTGCATCAAGAAAGGAATGAAAGCAATGCTCATTCCAAAAATAAGTGCTGTCATTAAGGTTAATTTTCCACCACATACTTGGTAAGGTAAGTCCAGCTTTAGTTTACGTAGTTTCCATACCATTGCAACAGGAAGGAGGATAGCATAGCAAGCGAACATCTGCCCAGCATAACCTAATGCAAGAATAAACCCTTGAGGGAAAAAGAGGGCGAATATTAATGGTGGAATAAAAGTTGCTATGCTAACAGTTCTGCGTGAGTGAGAAAAACCAATACGTTTGAACAAATCTTCTAAGGTTTCAAATAAACCTAATGCTACGCCCAAAAAAGACGTAATTAAGGCAAGTGCTGAAAATAAACGAACAACAATACCAATAATTTGGCTACCCGTACTTTGAGTAATTGCAATGACTAATCCATTTAAAGTAGGATCTTTGTCTAAAATTTGTAAAAAGCTTGATTGATTTAGTACGCCGTGAGTTGCAAATTGCCATAAAATATACGCTATGAGAGGAATAAGCGTACCCAGCAAAATTGCAAAACGTAAAGTGAATGTATTACCTTTTAAATACCTATTTAAACTTGGAATTGAGCCGTGAAAACCAAAAGAAGTAAAAAAAATTGGAGTGGCAGATATTAATAATGCATTATTGATAGGAATTTCCATAAAATTTTGCCAGTTAACGTTAGGAATTAATAGTAATAAGACAAGAGCAAAGAAAATAAATTTAAAAAAGAGAATAACACGATTTATACGATCAGTTGTGCCTGTTCCTAAAAAAATAAAACAACCAAAAAAAAGCGTAAATAAGCAACCTGATAATTGTAAAGTAATTTTGCTAGTATATTGTTGAGGTAAAAGTCCTGCGAGTATCGCACTCCCACCTGAGACGTAAGCTGAAACTAAGGCATAGAGGAAAATAAGTAGAATAGTTGTCGTTAGAACACGCCCCGTTTTTCCGAAAAAATTCTCCGCTAATGTGCCGATTCCTGCATCACTTTCTACTGTCTGGTATACTTCTACGAATAATAAAGCTGAATAAGTGAGTAATGCCCACAAAGCTACTAATAAAAACACTGTAAAGCCAAAACCAATACCCGCAGAAGTGAGTGGCATCGCGAGCATTCCACCACCGATCGTAGTGCCAGCAACGATTAATGTGCTGCCAATCGTTTTATTCATTGTATACTCCTTAAGTTTGAAGCTAGCACTTTAACAAAAACGCAAGAGATTTGTAAATGTAATAGTACATTTATATATAAAATAAATATTATATTTTTGAAACGATTAGGATATAAGATGCAAGAAAAATCATTAACATTATTTTTTTTACATGGATTATTGGGTTCAAAAGAAGATTGGCAGGGGGTCATACAATATATTCAACGACGTACATTGCAGATAAAATGTATTGCTATTGATTTACCTTTCCACGGTAAGTCGCAGAATCAAGAAATTAACAGTTTTGAAGAAGCTCGTCATTTTTTACAGATTGAATTAGATAAACATGTTGGGAATAATCCATATTGGTTAGTTGGTTATTCATTGGGTGGGCGGTTAGCTTTAGATTTTGTGCTACATAACGATAATCAAAATTTACAAGGTGTAATTTTAGAAAGTGTAAATTTGGGGCTACCCGACTTAGAGAGCAGACAACAGCGTTGGCAGAGTGATACAGCTTGGGCAAATCGTTTTGAAAATGAAAATATGAAAAAAGTACTAGCAGACTGGTATCAGCAATTAGTTTTTGCTCATTTAACGGTAAAACAACGCCAAACATTAATTGCAAAACGTTTACATAACCAAGGCAAAAATATTGCTAAAATGTTAAGAGCCACTTCGCTTGCTAAACAAGAATATTTTTTATCAGCAAAATGGCAATTTTACTTAGAAAAATTGCAACGACACTGTGTAATAGGATATTTTTGTGGTGATGAAGATAAAAAATTTAAAAAATTAGCTAAAGAAATGGATTTTAAAACTATTATCATTCCTAAAGCAGGGCATAATGCTCATCAAGAAAATCCACAAGTTTTTGGGGAATATTTATTGAATTTCATTCAATGTACTTTAATAGATAATTCTTGTTGATATTTGCAGAGGAAAGGATAATATTTAGCAATATTTTGAAAGATTAATCTTTCATTGGCAAGATAACAAGAAAGAGCGGCAATATTTTTAGATATTGCCGCTAGATTTTTTATGTGACATTTATAAGGAACGCCATTATGCAACAAATTCCGATGACCGTGCGTGGTGCCGAATTGTTAAAACAAGAACTTGATTTTTTAAAAAATATCCGTCGCCCTGAAATTATTCAAGCGATCGCAGAGGCACGAGAACACGGTGATTTAAAAGAAAATGCAGAATATCATGCTGCACGTGAGCAACAAGGTTTTTGCGAGGGTCGTATTCAGGAAATTGAGGCTAAACTTGCAAATTGTCAAGTAATAGACGTAAAAAAATTACCAAATAATGGGCGTGTCATTTTCGGTGCAACAGTTGTATTGGTGAATACTGAAACTGAAGAAGAAGTGACTTATCAAATTGTTGGTGATGATGAAGCAGATATAAAAGCGGGATTGATTTCAGTGAACTCACCGATTGCACGTGGCTTAATTGGAAAGGAAGTTGATGATACTGTAAATATCCAAACACCAGGTGGTGGAATTGAATTAGATATTCTTGAAGTAGAATATAAATAATAAAAATAACAAAAGGACAAAAATGTCCTTTTGTTATTTTAATGAGTGACCTCAATGAGGAAGATGAATTTTTTTATCTTCACTTTCTTTGTAAAGTACAAGGATATGACCGATTTTTTGAATTTCTTGTGCTTGTGTTTCACGGATGATGGCATTAATAATCAGTTGCTTAGTTTCGCGATCCGCACCAGCAATTTTTATTTTGATCAATTCATGATGATTTAAAGCATTGTCAATTTCAGCCAATACGCCTTCTGTCAAACCATTACCACCTAACATCACAACTGGATTTAAGTGATGGGCGAGACGTTTTAAATATTGTTTTTGTTTAGTTGATAGTGTCATTATATCTATCCTAATAAAAAAAAGAAAAAGTCATAAATAAAATTCGATATGACTCATTGAAGAATAGGATTCTACCCTCATATTGGGTAAATCGCTATAAAAATTGAGAAATTATGGGAAAGAAAAAACGTTCAGCAAGTTCATCGCGTTGGTTAAATGAACATTTTAATGATCCTTTTGTCCAAAAAGCTCATAAACAAAAGTTACGCTCACGTGCGTACTTTAAATTGGATGAAATACAACAAACTGATCATCTTTTTAAACAAGGAATGACTGTAGTCGATTTAGGTGCAGCACCTGGAGGTTGGTCACAATATGTTGCGACACAAATTGGTGGAAAAGGTCGAATTGTAGCTTGCGATATTTTAGAAATGGATCCAATTGTTGGTGTTGATTTCTTACAAGGAGATTTTCGTGATGAAAATGTTCTTAAAGCATTATTAGAACGTGTAGGTGAGGCTAAAGTTGATGTGTTAATGTCAGATATGGCACCTAATTTTAGTGGCACGCCAGCAGTAGATATTCCTCGAGCTATGTATTTAGTCGAGTTGGCGTTGGATATGGTAAAAGATGTATTAACAAAAGGCGGTGCCTTTGTCGTTAAAGTTTTTCAAGGTGAAGGCTTTGATGAATATTTGCGAGAAATTCGTACATTGTTTACTAAAGTAAAAGTCCGTAAACCAGAAGCATCACGCGGACGCTCTCGAGAAGTTTATATTGTTGCTTCTGGTTTTAAAAATCGCGAGTAATTTGAAAAGACCTATTGCGATGATTGCTTTAACTTTTCTGTTGAATGTAGTAGTCTTTAACTAACAAATCTTAACTTACAAAGGGGTATAAACCTTGAACGACATGATAAAAAATATAGTTTTGTGGGTAGTCGTTGCTATCGTCATGATGACGGCATATCAAAATTTCAGTGACGACTCTTCATCAGATAATCGTGTAACTTATACGAATTTTATTAGTGATGTAGCAAAAAGTGACGTATCTGCAACAAAATTTACAGAGCGGGGCGAAATTTACGTCACGCGTAAAGATGGCACTAAATATACAACGGTATTACCAAGTCCATTACGTGATAATCAATTGCTAAACGATTTGCTTAAAGAAAAAGTACAAATCCAAGGTGCGTTACCACAAGAACGTAGTTTGTTAGCATCGATTTTCATTTCTTGGTTCCCAATGATTTTATTGATTGGTGTTTGGATTTTCTTTGCTCGTCAAATGCAAGGTGGCGGAAAGGCAATGAGCTTTGGTAAAAGTAAAGCTCGAATGTTAACTAAAGAACAAGTTAAAACACGTTTATCCGATGTAGCAGGTTGTGAAGAGGCTAAAGAAGAAGTGGCAGAAATTGTTGATTTCTTGCGTGATCCACAAAAATTCCAAAAACTTGGGGGGCATATTCCAAAAGGTGTTTTAATGGTAGGACCTCCAGGAACAGGTAAAACTTTATTAGCTAAAGCAATAGCAGGTGAAGCACAGGTTCCGTTTTTTACTATATCAGGTTCTGACTTTGTAGAAATGTTTGTGGGAGTAGGTGCTTCTCGAGTGCGAGATATGTTTGAGCAAGCCAAGAAGAACTCACCTTGTATTATCTTTATTGATGAAATTGACGCTGTTGGTCGTCAACGTGGTGCAGGCTTAGGGGGAGGACACGACGAACGTGAACAAACATTAAATCAAATGCTTGTTGAAATGGATGGTTTTGACGGGAAAGAAGGCATTATAGTGATTGCTGCGACTAACCGTCCAGATGTGCTTGATCCAGCATTAACTCGTCCTGGTCGTTTTGACCGTCAAGTTACAGTCGGGTTGCCTGATGTGCGTGGACGAGAACAAATTTTAAAAGTACATATGCGTAAAGTACCTCTTTCTCCAGATGTTGAACCAATGGTTTTAGCTCGTGGAACGCCAGGTTACTCAGGTGCAGATTTAGCGAATCTTGTTAATGAAGCTGCTTTGTTTGCCGCTCGTGCGAATAAAAATCTTGTAACAATGCTTGAATTTGAACTTGCCAAAGACAAAATCAATATGGGTCCTGAACGTCGTAGCATGATCATGACTGAAAAGCAAAAAGAATCTACAGCTTATCATGAAGCAGGACATGCTATTGTTGGTTGCTTAGTGCCTGAACACGATCCTGTGCATAAAGTTACGATTGTGCCACGTGGACGAGCATTAGGCGTTACATTCTTTTTGCCCGAAGGTGATCAGATCAGTATGAGTTATAAACAACTTGAAAGTAAACTTTCCACTCTCTATGCAGGGCGGATTGCTGAAGCCATTATCTATGGTGATGATAATGTTTCCACTGGGGCTTCTAACGATATTAAAGTTGCTACTAATATTGCTCGTAATATGGTTACTCAATGGGGCTTTTCGAATGAACTGGGTCCAATTCTTTACACAGAAGATGATGGTGAAGTTTTCCTTGGTCGTTCAATGGCAAAAGCAAAACATATGTCTGATACTACTGCCCATACAATTGATGAGGAAGTACGTAAGATTGTAGAACGTAACTATAATCGTGCTGAGCAGCTTTTGACAGAAAATATAGATATTCTTCACGCTATGAAAGATGCGTTAATGAAATATGAAACTATAGAAATAGAACAAATTAAACAACTTATGGAGCGTCGACCAGTAACGCCACCATCAAGTTGGGATGAAAAAGAGCAACCTACTTCAAATTCGTCAAATAAAAGTTCGCAAGGGAAAACGACTTTAGATGAAACAGAAGAAAATGAATCTGCGTCAGATGTTAAGCCAGCAAATGTGGCAGAAAAAACGACAGATATAAATTCCTCTGAATCTTAATTGTTTTTGCCTTAATGAAGAGCCCAATACATTATATGTGTTGGGTTTTTCATTAAACAACGAAAATTTTTTCGAAAAAAGAGGCGTGTTTACGTTTAAATTGTTTTGCGATTAAAAGGTAAAAGAGGGTAAAATACAGACTTTAAAAAAACAACACTATTATTTGAGGAATTTATGGCGACATATAGCACAACAGATTTCAAACCAGGTCTAAAATTTATGCAAGATGGTGAACCTTGCGTGATCATTGAAAATGAATTTGTAAAACCAGGTAAAGGTCAAGCATTCACTCGTACTCGCATTCGTAAATTAATTTCTGGTAAAGTGCTTGATATTAACTTTAAGTCAGGCTCTACTGTTGAAGCTGCAGATGTAATGGATAGCGATTATATTTATTCATATAAAGACGAAGCGTTTTGGTATTTTATGCATCCAGAAACATTTGAACAGATCGCAGCAGATGCAAAAGCCGTTGGTGATGCACAAAAATGGTTATTGGATCAAGCCGAATGTATTGTCACACTTTGGAATGGTAGTCCAATTACTGTCTCTCCACCAAATTTCGTTGAGTTAGAAGTCGTTGAAACCGACCCAGGATTAAAAGGCGATACTGCAGGAACAGGAGGAAAACCTGCAACATTAAGTACAGGAGCTGTAGTTCGAGTACCACTCTTTGTTCAAATCGGTGAAGTGGTTAAAGTAGATACTCGTTCTGGTGAATATGTTTCCCGTGTAAAATAATTTTTAAGAAGTCAGTATGTTAATACTGGCTTTTTTTTACTTAACTTTTTAACAATGAGGACAATTTTATGAAATCTAAATTGCAATTTTCAGCTCTTACTTTATTAGTACTGGGTGTCAGTACATTTAGTAACATCGCTTGTACAGCTCAACCCCAAACTCAAAATTCAAATCAAGAAGTTAATTTTACTATTCTTCACACGAACGATCACCATGGACATTTTTGGAAAAACCAAAAAGGTGAATATGGTATGTCAGCACGTAAAACTTTGATAGATAGCATTCGTAAAGAAGTTCAAACTAAACGAAACCATGTACTGTTATTTTCAGGTGGTGATATCAATACAGGGGTACCTGAGTCTGACATGCAAAATGCTAAACCTGATTTTATGGGAATGAATGCACTAGGTTATGATGCAATGGCAGTTGGTAACCACGAATTTGATAATCCTCGAGCGATATTAATGCAACAAGCAAAATGGGCGAAATTCCCTTTCTTAGCGGCAAATATTTATGATAAAAAAACAGGTAAACGCTTATTTAAACCTTATAAAATTTTCAATCAAGGAGGTTTAAAAATTGCTGTTATTGGACTTACTACAGAAGATACTGCTAAGATCGGTAACCCTGCTTATGTTGAGGATTTAGAATTTAGAAATCCTGTCCAAGAAATGAAAACATTGATACCTGAAATTAAACAAAAAGAGCACCCAGATCTCATTTTTGCGATTACTCATATGGGGCATTATCAAAATGCTGATCATGGTGTGAATGCACCAGGTGATGTAACGATGGCACGTTCATTACCTGCTGGTGAATTAAATATGATTATCGGCGGACATTCACAAAATCCAGTTTGTATGAATGAAAATCTCAAAAGCTATGATACTAGCTTTAAACCAGGTGCAGCTTGTCGACCTGATCAGCAAAATGGTACATGGATTGTCCAAGCTTATGAATGGGGAAAATATGTTGGACGTGCAGATTTTAAATATAAAAATGGCAAGTTAATTCTAGAAAATTATCAACTCATTCCAGTCAATATGACAGAAAAGAAAATAGTTGATGGCAAAAAAATTTACGAAGTTGTTGGTAAAACTATTCCAGAAGATCCTCAAATGCTTAAGCTTTTAAAACCTTACCAAGATAAAGGCGAAAAAGCACTCCAAATTAAAATTGGGACAGTAAACGGTACATTAATAGGAGATCGCAATGTCGTTCGCTTTAAACAAACTAACCTTGGTAATTTGATTGCGACTGCACAATCTAAAAAAGTAAATGCTGACTTTGGCATTATGAACTCTGGCGGTGTGAGAGATTCAATTGATTCAGGTGATGTTACTTATAAAGACATCCTTAAAGTACAACCTTTCGGCAACACTATAGCTAAAGCAAGGATGACTGGACGTGAATTGCTTGATTACTTGAATGTCGTCGCTAATATGTCAGTTGATTCTGGTGCTTATCCTCAGTTTTCATCTAACATCTCAATGATCGTCACTAAAAATGGCGTTCGGAACGTTAAAATCAATGGCAAACCGCTTGATCTTAACGCGATTTATACTTTCACTGTACCAAACTTTAATGCAATTGGTGGCGATGGCTATCCAAAACTAAAAAATATGGTAGATACAGGTTTTGTGGATGCAGATGTTTTAAAACAATACATCCAAACTCATAGCCCGTTAGATGTAACTAAATTTGAACCCAAAAATACAATTATTTTTAACAATAAAGCGGACACCGTAGCCGTAAAAACTAACTAAAAGGAAGTATTGCTCTTATAAGCTAAGAGCAAATCAGGGTAGGACTTGCCCATAGGCTTGTGAAGTGAATGGCATTGCCATCAACAACAAGAGCTTACTAACGCAAGTTAGAAGCTAGTAAAAATCCCCCCGTTTTTAATGGGGGGAAGAAAGTCAATAACATGTGTGGAGGTATTAAATGGAAAACATCATTTTATCACCTAGCAAATATATTCAGGGATCTAACTCTTTAAGCAATATCGCAAAATATGCAAAGAAAAATGCTTTTATCATTGCAGATAACTTTGTGATGAGCATCACTAAAGATATTATTAAAGAGAGCTTTAAGAAGGAGAACTTAATAGTATCTTTTGAACTTTTTAATGGGGAATGTTCTAAAGTTGAGATCAATCGCCTAAAAGAGATTTTAAAAGATAAAAATGCAGAAACTATCATTGGCGTTGGCGGAGGTAAAACGTTAGATACTGCTAAAGCCTTGGCTTATTATTCAAATTTACCTGTTATCATTGTGCCTACTATTGCATCTACTGACGCACCCTGTAGTGCTCTATCAGTACTTTATACAGAAGAAGGTGTCTTTGATGAATATCTTCTTCTTCCCAATAACCCAAATATCGTTTTAATGGATACTAATATTATTGCTAAAGCACCAGCTAGGCTTTTAGCCAGTGGAATGGGAGACGCATTAGCTACTTATTTTGAAGCAAGAGCTTGTGAGCGATCTAATGCTTTAAATATGGGAGGTGGATTTCCAACTAAAGCGGCTTTAACACTTGCTAAACTTTGTTTAGATACATTGTTAGCTGATGGAGAAAAGGCGATGTTTGCTGCTCAAAAAAATGTTTGTACAAAAGCAGTAGAAAATATTATTGAAGCCAATACGTATCTCAGTGGTATTGGATTTGAAAGTGGAGGACTAGCTGCCGCCCACGCTATCCATAATGGTTTAACTGTGCTTGAGGAATGTCACCATCTCTATCACGGAGAGAAAGTAGCTTTTGGTACTCTCGTTCAACTTTTCCTTGAAAATGCGCCAATAGAAGAGATTGACGAAGTTTTCTGTTTCTGTAAAAACATAGGGCTTCCAACTTCACTTGAGGATTTAGGTGTTCATTCTATAGAAAGAGAAAGGCTTTTAGAAGTCGCTAAATTGGCCTGTGCTCCAGAAGAAACTATACATAATATGCCTTTTGAAGTAACACCAGAAAAAGTTGTAGCTGCTATTTTAGCTGCGGATGGTTATGCTATCCAAAACTAAAAAATATGGTAGATACAGGTTTTGTGGATGCAGATGTTTTAAAACAATACATCCAAACTCATAGCCCGTTAGATGTAACTAAATTTGAACCCAAAAATACAATTATTTTTAACAATAAAGCGGACACCGTAGCCGTAAAAACTAACTAAAAGGAAGTATTGCTCTTATAAGCTAAGAGCAAATCAGGGTAGGACTTGCCCATAGGCTTGTGAAGTGAATGGCATTGCCATCAACAACAAGAGCTTACTAACGCAAGTTAGAAGCTAGTAAAAATCCCCCCGTTTTTAATGGGGGGAAGAAAGTCAATAACATGTGTGGAGGTATTAAATGGAAAACATCATTTTATCACCTAGCAAATATATTCAGGGATCTAACTCTTTAAGCAATATCGCAAAATATGCAAAGAAAAATGCTTTTATCATTGCAGATAACTTTGTGATGAGCATCACTAAAGATATTATTAAAGAGAGCTTTAAGAAGGAGAACTTAATAGTATCTTTTGAACTTTTTAATGGGGAATGTTCTAAAGTTGAGATCAATCGCCTAAAAGAGATTTTAAAAGATAAAAATGCAGAAACTATCATTGGCGTTGGCGGAGGTAAAACGTTAGATACTGCTAAAGCCTTGGCTTATTATTCAAATTTACCTGTTATCATTGTGCCTACTATTGCATCTACTGACGCACCCTGTAGTGCTCTATCAGTACTTTATACAGAAGAAGGTGTCTTTGATGAATATCTTCTTCTTCCCAATAACCCAAATATCGTTTTAATGGATACTAATATTATTGCTAAAGCACCAGCTAGGCTTTTAGCCAGTGGAATGGGAGACGCATTAGCTACTTATTTTGAAGCAAGAGCTTGTGAGCGATCTAATGCTTTAAATATGGGAGGTGGATTTCCAACTAAAGCGGCTTTAACACTTGCTAAACTTTGTTTAGATACATTGTTAGCTGATGGAGAAAAGGCGATGTTTGCTGCTCAAAAAAATGTTTGTACAAAAGCAGTAGAAAATATTATTGAAGCCAATACGTATCTCAGTGGTATTGGATTTGAAAGTGGAGGACTAGCTGCCGCCCACGCTATCCATAATGGTTTAACTGTGCTTGAGGAATGTCACCATCTCTATCACGGAGAGAAAGTAGCTTTTGGTACTCTCGTTCAACTTTTCCTTGAAAATGCGCCAATAGAAGAGATTGACGAAGTTTTCTGTTTCTGTAAAAACATAGGGCTTCCAACTTCACTTGAGGATTTAGGTGTTCATTCTATAGAAAGAGAAAGGCTTTTAGAAGTCGCTAAATTGGCCTGTGCTCCAGAAGAAACTATACATAATATGCCTTTTGAAGTAACACCAGAAAAAGTTGTAGCTGCTATTTTAGCTGCGGATGGTTATAGTGGCTCATAAAAATGGCTAAAAACTACTATTTTCAAAAAGTTATCAAATAAATTAAACAGTGTCAGACTCTTCTTGTCAAAGTAGAGTCTGTTTTTTCGTTTCCAGTTGTAATTTATTCGGAGGTAAAAATGGGAACTAAAAATTCTGTAATAGATGAAGATCAATCGATCTTTAACGCTACTCGTCGTCGCTTTTTACAAGGTGTTATGGCATCGAGTGCTTTAATTGGAACAGGGCTTGCTAGTAATGTTGTTACTGCTAGTGAGAAAACAATACAAACTAATATAAATCAAAAGAAACCTAATTTATTGATTATTTTTCCTGATGAATTTCGTACTCAAGCATTGGGTTTTATGCAACAAGATAAGAGCTTGACACCTTATCTTGATCAATTTGCTAAAGAAAGTGTAGTTTTTCGTCAAGCAGTTTCAAACTTTCCTCTTTGTACTCCTTTTCGTGGAATGTTGATGACGGGACAATACCCATATCGTAATGGTATTCAAGGTAATAGTCACACGGCAGCAAGTCCAGAATTCTTTGGTGGGAAAGATTTTGGGATCGAGCTTAAGAAAAATACTATTACTTGGTCAGATATTATGAAGAAACAAGGCTATAGTATGGGGTATATTGGTAAATGGCATTTAGATGCTCCAGAAGCACCATTCATCCCAAGTTACAATAATCCAATGGAAGGACGGATGTGGAATGATTGGACTGCACCAGATCGTCGTCACGGCTTTGATTTTTGGTATTCTTACGGTACATATGATAAGCATATGAGTCCAATGTATTGGACGAATGACACACCAAGAGACAAACCATTAAAATTTGAAAATACTTGGAGTCCAGAACACGAAGCTGATATGGCGATTAAATATTTACGTAATGAAAATGGTAAATATCGTGATGCCAACCAACCTTTTGCTTTAGTTGTTTCGATGAATCCTCCACATTCACCTTATGATCAAGTACCACAAAAATATTTAGATCGTTTTAAAGGCGAAACATCGCAAAGCTTAAATAGCCGTCCAAATGTGCAATGGGATAAAGAATATCAAGAAGGTTATGGTCCTCAATATTTCAAAGAATATATGGCAATGGTAAATGGAGTAGACGAACAATTTGGTCGCATTGTGGCAGAGCTAGATAAGCTTGGACTTGCTGAAGATACGCTAGTTGTATTTTTTTCTGATCATGGTTGCTGTATGGGGTCGAATGGGCAACCGACTAAAAACGTGCATTATGAAGAATCAATGCGTGTACCAATGATGTTCCGCTGGAAAAATAAATTAACTCCACAAGTAAACGATATTTTATTTTCAGCACCAGATATTTACCCAACTATTTTTGGGCTAATGGGGATGGCGGATCTTATTCCAGATACGGTTGAAGGAACGAATTTTGCTCGTACAGTAAAAGGTGAACAAGGTGACAAAGCCCCGACTTCGCAATTTTATACTTTTATGCCTTATGGCGGACAATCTTATGGTCGTCGAGGTGTACGTACAGATCGTTACACATTAGTGATCACTCGTAAAATTGGAAAACCACTTATGATTACTTTGCACGATAATCAAGCAGATCCATATCAAATGAAAAATATTGCTGACGAAAATCCGCAAATTGTTAACAAATTGATTGAAGAAGAATTAATGTACTGGCTTGAATTAACAGGCGATCCTTGGCGACCAACGGTTGTACCTGCAAATAGTGCTAAAGCTTATCTTTAATTTTTAAACTTTTTATATTTTACGCCAGCGAAATTGGGAAAATTTTTCCGATTTTACTGGCGTTCATACTCAATAAAAAGCACATAAATTTTGTGAATTAAGTTTATTTTTTTAGATTACTTTTCCACTAAACTCTAAACTTTAACATTGAACTAGGAAAACATATGGCAAAAGAAATTGATATTCGCAGAAGGACTTTATTAAAAGCGAGTGGTTTAGCAACTGCTGTGGCTGCGACGAATTTTAGTTTACCATTTAAAATAGCGTGTGCAGCGATGAAAATGGTCGAAAACGGCGAAGAGAAAATCGTGTGGTCTGCTTGTACAGTGAATTGCGGTAGTCGTTGCCCGCTTCGTATGCACGTTAAAGATAACAAAATTTTGTACACAGAAGCGGATAACACTGGCACAGAAACTTACAATTTTGATCACCAAGTGCGAGCTTGTTTACGTGGACGTTCTATGCGACGTCGAGTATATGATCCTGACCGTTTGAAATACCCAATGAAACGCGTAGGTAAACGTGGAGAAGGTAAATTTAAACGTATTTCTTGGGATGAAGCCTTAACTGAAATTGCTCAATCGTTACGTAAAAATATTGAACAATATGGCAATGAATCCATTTATTTAAATTATGGTACAGGAACGCTAGGTGGCACAATGACTAAATCTTGGCCCCCTGCTTCCACAATGATCGCACGTTTTATGAATTGTCTCGGTGGCTACCTAAATCATTATGGAGATTATAGTACAGCACAGATTGCTGTTGGACTTAATTATACTTATGGCGGCTGGGCAAAAGGTAACGGCATTGCAGATATTGAAAATTCAAAATTAGTAGTATTATTTGGGAATAATCCTGCGGAAACTCGAATGAGTGGCGGGGGGCTAACTTATGCGATTGAACAAGCACGTGAACGATCTAATGCAAAAATGATTGTTATTGATCCTCGTTACAATGATACTGCGGCAGGAAGAGAAGATGAATGGATTCCGATTCGTCCAGGAACTGATGCCGCTTTAGTTTCTGCTTTAGCTTATGTGATGATAACAGAAGACTTAGTTGATCAGGAATTTTTAGACAAATATTGTATTGGCTATGATGAAAAAACTTTGCCTGCAAGTGCACCGAAAAATGCACATTACAAAGCTTATATTTTAGGTTATGGAGAAGATGGTATTGCTAAAACACCCGCATGGGCAGCAAAAATTACTGGTATTCCTGAAAGTCGAATGATTAGATTAGCACGTGAAATTGCCACAACAAAACCTGCGTACATTTCTCAAGGTTGGGGACCGCAACGTCGTAGCAATGGTGAACTTATTTCTAGAGCTATTGCGATGTTACCAATTTTAACAGGGAATGTTGGTATTAATGGCGGTAATTCAGGTGCAAGAGAAAGTTCTTATAGTATTCCATTTGTACGAATGCCAACGTTAACTAATCCAGTGAAAGCAAGTATCCCAATGTTTATGTGGACAGATGCTATTTTTAGAGCTCATGAAATGACTGCATTGACTGACGGTATTCGAGGTGTAGAACGTCTGAAATCTCCAATTAAAGTAATTTGGAATTATGCAAGTAATTGTTTGATTAACCAGCATTCTGATATCAATCGCACTCATGAAATTTTGCAAGATGAGAAACAATGTGAATTGATTATTACTATCGATAATCATATGACTTCTACTGCAAAATATAGTGATATTCTCTTGCCCGATTGTACTGCCTCTGAACAAATGGATTTTTGTATGGATGCGAGTGTATCCAATATGAATTATGTGATTTTTGCTGACCAAGTCGTGAAACCAAGTTTTGAATGTCGCAATATTTACGATATGTTGACAGATTTAGCGGATAAGATGGGCATAAAAGAACAGTTCACTGAAGGTCGAACTCAAGAACAATGGCTACGTCATATTTATCAGCAATCTCGCGAACGACTACCTGAGTTACCAAGTTTCGAAGAATTTAGACAGCAAGGTATTTTCAAAAAAGTAGATCCGAATGGCTATTACGTAGCTTATAGTGCATTCCGAGAAGATCCGATTAACGCTCCACTTTCAACACCATCAGGTAAAATAGAAATTTATTCTGAACAATTAGCAAATATTGCTAAAACTTGGGATTTAAAAGCAGATGAAGTTATTCATCCGCTACCGATTCATACAGATAGTTTCGAACATTTTGGTGACCCTAATATGGCAAAATATCCATTGCAATTAACAGGGTTCCACTACAAAGCTCGTACTCATTCTACTTACGGTAATGTTGATGTTTTAAAAGAAGCTAATCGTCAAGAAATTTGGATTAATCCAATTGATGCTAAATCTCGAGGGATTAAAAATGGTGAAATGGTACGCATATTTAATGATCGTGGAGAAGTACGGATCAATGCTAAAGTTACGCCACGCATAATGCCAGGTGTCGTAGGTTTAGGGGAAGGGGCATGGCACGACCCAGATAACCAAAGTATTGATCACGGTGGTTGCATTAATGTGCTGACGACACAACGTCCATCGCCATTAGCTAAAGGCAATCCTCAGCATTCAAATTTAGTACAAATTGAAAAATTATAGAGATTGAAAAATGAAACAATATGGATTTTATTTTGATTCAGAACGTTGCACTGGTTGTAAAACTTGTGAAATGGCGTGTAAAGATTATAAAGATTTGAGCCCAGAAGTGAGTTTTCGTCGTATTTATGAGTATGTAGGTGGTGATTGGTTAGAGCATAACGATACTTTTGAACAAAATGTTTTTGCTTATTATCTTTCTATTTCTTGTAACCATTGCAGTGATCCTGCTTGTACTCAAGTTTGTCCAACAGGGGCTATGCATAAAACAGCAGAAGGATTAGTTGTTGTGAATGAAGATGTTTGCATAGGTTGCCGTTACTGCCATATGGCTTGTCCTTATGATGCACCGCAATATGATCCTCAGAAAAAACACATGACCAAGTGTGATGGTTGTAGAGATCGTCTTTTGCTAGGAAAGAAACCGATTTGTGTAGAGGCATGCCCACTTCGAGCTCTAGATTTTGGCGAAATTGAGAAATTACGTGCTAAATATGGTGATTTTGCGACCATCGCACCATTGCCTCCCGCTGACTATACTTCACCAAATTTAGTGATTAAACCGAATAAAAATGCCCGCCCTGTAGGAGATAAAACAGGTTTTTTAGGTAATCCAAGAGAGGTGTAAGATGAATGGAACAGATGAATTACCGCTAGTTATTTTTACTGTTTTTGCTCAAAGCGTAGTCGGTGCATTCTTTATTTTGAGCTTAGTTTTAAATCGCACTTCATTGACTAGTAATTGTCGTAATCAAGCGAACAAAAGTATTTTAGTTTTATTAATATTGCTTGGTATTGGTTTTATTGCCTCATTAAGCCATCTTGGTTCACCAACACGTGCTTTCAACTCGTTAAATCGCATTGGCTCATCAATGTTGAGTAATGAAATTGCAACAGGCGGAGCATTTTTTGCAATGCTTGGGTTGTATTGGTTATTAGCGATGACGAACAAGTTAAGCAAAAGTTTTGAAAAATTATTATTAACAATCACGGTTATCATCGGTCTGATTTTTATGTATATGATGAATCAGGTTTACCATATCCGCACTGTTCCAACTTGGGATAACATTTATACTTCAGCAAACTTTTATTTAACTGTGATTATTGGCGGGCTAAGTTTATTTTTTGTTCTGATGTATAACGACAGTCAACAAGCCAAAAACAATTTAAAATATCTTCCTTATATAGTAGCTGGAACGATTTTTATCAGTGCTATTTTTTATGTTTATCAAAGTGTTAACTTAGGAAGCATCAGCAATTCAATTATAAGAGGAAGCGATCTTGTGCCTGATTTTGCACATCTAAGTGCTTTACGTTTCTTATTATTGAGTGTCGGTGTGTTAAGTATTTTTGCTTACAATAAGTACCCACACCAAAAATGGTTAAAAAGTAGTGTTATTTTATTCATTCTAGCGGGAGAAATGGTGGGACGAACATTATTTTATGCAATGCATACAACTGTTGGATTTGCATAATTTTCATTCACAAAAACGTTACTTAATCTTGTAAGGGAATTATGAATCAACAACAGCTGAATTGGATAGCTCTCTCAGGGCAATTGCTTGGCACTGCTTTTTATTGCGAGCCTCACAGCGAGCATATGCAACCCATTTTGAGTTTTTTTCAACAAGATAATTGGCAAGACGAGTGGCAATACTTTTCTGAAAAAGCACAATTAGCAGCGCTTTTTCAATTTGAATTTGATTTGCATATTTTAAGCGAAGAATATCAAGCTCTTTTTATCGGACCTTACCATCTTGAGGCTCCGCCTTGGGGATCAGTATATCTCGATCCAGAACAAGTAATCTTTGGTTCTTCTTTAATAGAATTGGAAACATTCCTCACTCGCCATCAAATTGTTTTTGCATTTAACGACAGAGAGCCTGCGGATCATATTGGTTTAATGCTTTGCTTAGTTGCTTATCTTGCTAAAAATCGAATGGAGTTAGTTTCAGAGTTATTACAAAAACATCTTTATCCGTGGGTATTTCAATATTTAGAACGTCTAAAAAAACAACCTGTTTCTCAATTTTATGCTGATCTTGCAATATTAACCGAAGCAACGATAAAGACTTGGAAAATCAGATAGCTCATTTGCTTTTACACGCCTTAAAAATCGGAAAAATTTTTCTGATTTTTAGGGCGTGAATTTCTTCTTTCGCATTCTTAATTTTTTCCTTGTTGCATAAACCATTTTTTTATTTAGCTCGAAACTTGCTATAATTCCGAACATTTTTAATTGATTAAGACAAATTATGAAACAGTTATTTGCTACGACGGCACGTGGTTTTGAAGAACTTTTAAAAACGGAACTTACTCAGCTAGGAGCGTTGGGTTGTCGGATAGTTCAAGGTGGTGTGCATTATCAAGCAGATATGGCGACAATGTACCGCACTTTGTTGCATTCTCGCTTGAGTTCACGAATTTTATTGCCTTTATTAGAGGCGAAAGTGTTCACAGATATGGATTTATATTCGGCACTCTTAAATTACAACTGGGCAGATCTTTTTGATGCACGTTGTACTTTTTTGGTTGATTTTAACGGCACTAACGATGCTATTCGCCATACTCAATTTGGTGCTATGCGAGTAAAAGATGCTGTAGTGGATTATTTCGAACGCCACGGCAAAATGCGTCCAAATGTGGATAAAAATCGCCCTGATATTCGCTTGCACGCTTATTTAAACAGCAATAAATTAGTTGTGTCGTTTGATTTAAGTGGTGATGCTTTGCATTTGCGAGGCTATCGCACTAGCACAGGCGATGCACCATTGCGTGAAACTTTAGCTGCTGCGATTATGTTGCGGTCAGGTTGGGATCGCCAATCGCCATTAGTCGATCCTATGTGCGGTTCAGGTACACTGTTGATTGAGGCTGCTCAAATGGCGTGTGAAATCGCACCAAATTTAGCTCGTTTGCATTGGGGATTTGATTTTTGGACAGGACATAATCAAACAATTTGGCAAGAAGTGAAAGCACAAGCCCAACGTCAAGCTGAGCAAGGAATGGAAAAATTTTTTCGAAATTTGGGGTGTGAAATCTGGGGATTTGATCTTGATAAAAATGTACTGTTCAAAGCCAAACTCAATGCCAAACAGGCTGGTGTCGAGCATTTGATCAAATTCCAACAATCTGATATTGCTGAACTTAAAAACCCTACGACTAACGTTGGCACTGTTGTTTGCAATCCACCATATGGAGAACGGTTAAGTACGAGTCCTGCGTTGATAGCCTTATATTCAATGCTTGGTCAGAAACTAAAAAGTGAATTTGCAGGTTGGCAAGCTTCTATTTTTAGTAGCGATGCTACGTTGTTAGATTGCTTACGCTTGCGCTCATCTCGCCAATTTAAAGCGAAAAATGGTCAACTGGATTGCATACAAAAGAATTATGTAATGAGTCGATGTAAAACCAATACAGATGACAATTTAACTTTTACAGCAAATACTCCGAAAACTCAGATTGCTTCCGATTTTGCAAATCGGTTGCTTAAAAATCGTAAAAAAATCAAAAAATGGGCAAACCGAGAAGGGATTGAGGCTTATCGTTTGTATGATGCAGATCTGCCTGAATATAATTTAGCAGTAGATATCTATGGTGACTATGTAGTGATTCAAGAATATGCACCACCAAAAAACGTTGATGCTGAAAAAGCTCGTCAACGTTTGCTGGATGCAGTTAATGCTACTTTGACAACACTTAATATTGAGACTAATAAATTGATTTTAAAAGTGCGTCAAAAACAAAAAGGTAGCAATCAATATCAAAAACTTGCTCATAAAGGCGAATATTTTTACGTTAAAGAATACAATGCGAATTTGTGGGTCAATTTGACTGATTATTTAGATACAGGGCTATTTTTAGATCACCGTTTGACACGACAAATGCTCGGTAAACTTGCTAAAGACAAAGATTTTCTCAACTTGTTTGCTTATACGGGAGCAGGTACTGTGCAAGCAGCATTAGGTGGAGCAAAATCGACTACAACAGTAGATATGTCGTACACTTATCTAAACTGGGCAGAGCAAAATTTAGAACTTAATGATATTTCTGTTGGTCATAAACACCGTTTGATTCAGGCTGATTGCTTGCAATGGCTCGCTGAGGAAGCTAAACACGCCCCTAAATTTGATTTAATTTTCGTTGATCCACCGACATTTTCTAATTCAAAACGTATGGAAGAAAGTTGGGACGTAGAGCGAGATCAAGCGAAATTGTTTGACTATTTAGCCCGTATTTTACGCCCTGCAGGAATGATCATTTTTTCTAACAATAAACGTCATTTTAAAATGGATTTTAATGCATTAGAAAAACTCGGCTTACATGCATTGGATATTTCTAAAAAAACATTACCGCTGGATTTTGAACGTAATCCGAAAATTCATAATTGCTGGCAGATAAGCTGGCAAAAAAGTCAACAAGAGAGGAAGTGAGATGTTAGATTCTGACGGATACCGCCCGAATGTGGGCATTGTGATCTGTAATGCCAAACGCCAAGTTTTCTGGGCAA
This sequence comes from Actinobacillus sp., assembly GCA_020026055.1. GTDB lineage: Bacteria > Pseudomonadota > Gammaproteobacteria > Enterobacterales > Pasteurellaceae > Actinobacillus_C. Next base: position 81,336 of record JAHHRA010000001.1, on the reverse strand, counting down.
AACGTTTCGGACAGAATTCTTGGCAATTCCCTCAAGGAGGTATTAATGAAAATGAAAGCTTTGAGCAAGCAATGTACCGAGAATTATATGAAGAAGTCGGGTTACGTCCACAGGATGTAAAAATTCTTTATATATCAAAACATTGGTTACGTTATAAATTACCTAAACGGTTACTTCGTAATGATTCTAAACCTGTTTGTATCGGGCAAAAACAACGTTGGTTTTTATTACAATTAGTAAGTGATGAAAAGCGTATCAATATGCAAGTGACGCAAACACCAGAATTTGATGATTGGCGTTGGGTGAGTTTTTGGTATCCTGTACGTCAAATTGTAGCATTTAAAAAAGATGTTTATCGTCGAGCAATGAAAGAGTTTGCCCTTTTTTTATTTGGTAATTCTATTCAATCTTATGGGAATAAAAATAAATGATATTTGATGTGATTTCTTTATTTCTTTGTTTTTTAACCGTAGGAATAGTTGCTGGTTTGCTAGCAGGTTTGTTCGGTATTGGCGGAGGAATGGTCGTTGTACCTGCGATGTGGTATTTAAGTCCATGGCTCGGTTTAAATGAAAGCATCCAAATGCCTCTTATTTATGGCACATCTTTTGGTTGTATTGCAGTGACTACTTTCTCTTCTACTCGTAGCCATTATCAACTCGGTAACATCAGCTGGCAAGCCGCTCGATTTTTAGTGCCATCATTAATGATTACTGCAATTTTAGCTAGCACTTTTATTACTAAAATAGATCGTCATGTTATTGTGAAAATTTTTGCAATTTTATTGATTTTTTTAGCGATTAGAATGTTGAGAAAGTCTAAGTTTCATACACAGATGAAAGTTATCACTCCGACTAATACTAGCATTGCAGGTATTTTGATTGGTTTAGCCTCTAGTGTGGGTGGCATTGGTGGAGGTGGGTTTGTCGTGCCATTTTTAACAAGCCGTGGCATCTCGATTAAACCTGCTATCGGCACTGCAGCATTATGTTCCTTTGGATTAGGGCTTGCCAGTGCAATTGGCTATGCCGTACAAGGGTTCGGTAACCCACAATTACCTCTACATAGCTTCGGCTTTATTTATTTACCAGCATTATTCGGCATCACTATTGCTTCTTTTTTTACTGCTCGTCTTGGTGCAAAATTAGTCAACCGTTTACCCGTTACTACTATCAAAAAAGCCTTTGCCGTCTTTCTGATTTTAGTGGCAATGAATATGTTTTTTAAATAGTAATAAAGGACTCACTATGTATCATCAGTATTTTTCTTTCCCACAAATTGATCCTATTATTTTTAGCGTTGGTCCTATTGCCTTACGTTGGTATGGATTTATGTATTTAATCGGTTTTATTTTTGCCCGTTGGCTAGCTGTTAGTCGAGCGAAGCGTTCAGGCGGAGTTTGGACAGTTGAACAAGTGGATAATTTATTATTCAATGCTTTTCTTGGTGTGTTCATTGGTGGTCGTATTGGTTATGTATTGTTTTATCAATTCGATCAATTTATTCTCAATCCAACTTATCTTTTTAAAGTTTGGGAAGGTGGAATGTCGTTTCATGGTGGATTAATTGGTGTGATTATCGCAATGTGGCTGACATCTCGTAGCCAAAAACGCCATTTTTGGCAAACAGCAGATTTTGTCGCACCGTTGATTCCATTTGGTCTCGGTGCTGGGCGAATTGGTAATTTTATTAATGATGAACTTTGGGGGCGAGTGACTGATGTACCTTGGGCAGTGTTATTCCCGAATGGTGGCTACATTCCACGTCATCCATCGCAACTTTATGAAGCTTTCCTTGAGGGTGTGGTGTTATTCTGTATTCTCAATTGGTTTATTCGCAAACCTCGTCCAACAAGTGCTATTTCGGGCTTGTTTTTAGTTTGTTACGGCACTTTCCGTTTTATTGTCGAATTTTTCCGCGAACCCGATGCTCAGTTGGGGCTATATTTCGGACAATATATTTCAATGGGGCAAATTTTATCATTGCCGATGATAGTTATTGGGGCGATAATTATGACCTATGCTTATCGCCAAGTAGATAAATTGGGACTAAGCCTTGTTTTCAATCGAGCAACTATACGAAAAGAGAAAGAATAATGCGTCAATATTTAGATCTTTGTCAACGTATTGTTGATAAAGGAACTTGGGTAGAAAATCAACGTACAGGCAAACGTTGTTTAACTGTGATTAATGCAGATTTAACTTATGATGTCGCTAGTGGTGAATTTCCTCTTATCACTACTCGTAAAAGTTTCTGGAAAGCTGCAATTGCCGAATTACTTGGTTATTTACGTGGTTACGATAGTGCTGCTCAATTTCGTGCCATTGGCTGCAACACGTGGAATGCCAACGCTAATAACAACCCCGCTTGGCTTGCCAACCCTCACCGCAAAGGCGAAGATGATATGGGGAGAGTTTACGGCGTTCAAGGGCGATGCTGGCAAAAACCAAATGGTGGCACTCTTGACCAACTAGCAAAAGTTGTAGATAACTTAAGTCGTGGAGTTGATGATCGTGGCGAAATTGTCACTTTCTACAATGTAGGAGAATTTGATCTTGGTTGTCTTCGCCCTTGTATGCACACTCATACTTTTTCTTTGCTTGGTGACCAACTTTATCTCACTAGTTATCAACGTTCTTGTGATGTACCACTGGGACTGAATTTTAATCAAGTACAGGTCTATACCTTGCTCGCTCTTATCGCTCAAATTACAGGTAATAAGCCCGTTAAGGCATTCCACAAGATCATTAACGCTCATATTTATGAAGATCAACTCGCCTTAATGCGAGACGTACAACTCAAACGCGAACCTTTTCCGTCGCCGAGATTGGAGATTAATCCTGATATCAAAACGTTACGTGATTTGGAAACTTGGGTAAGCTTAGACGATTTCAAAGTTGAGGGTTACCAATGCCACGAAGGAATTAAATATCCGTTTTCAGTATGATAGTTACGCCTGTAAAATCGGGAAAATTTTTCCGAAAAAAGTGCCGTTTTTTGAACATGGTTTTGCCGCTAGACTGAAGCTTGCAGTGGATGCTTAAAGGCAGCGACTAAAAATAACTTGTTATCGTTGAAATTTGATAATGATTAGTAGAAGACTAAAAGATATAAAATATAACCTTCAAAATTAGAATATAGTTTTTATGAATGATCAAAATTTTATGGCATTAGCTTTGTGGCAAGCTCAGCAAGCTGAAAATTGTGGAGAAGTCCCTGTCGGTGCAGTGATAGTTGATGAAAATGGCGAAGTGATTGCGACAGGATTTAACCAAACTATCAACCATAATGATCCTTGTGCCCACGCAGAAATACAAGCGTTACGGAAAGCAGGAGAGCGGCTTGGAAATTATCGGCTTTTAGGTTGCACGCTTTATGTAACTCTCGAACCTTGCCCCATGTGTGCAGGAGCGATGGTGCATAGTCGAATCAAACGCCTTGTTTATGGGACGGCTGATTTGAAGACTGGTGCAGTAGGGTCACGATTTCATTTGTTTGATGACTATAAAATGAACCATCAAATTGAAGTGACAGCAGGAGTGATGGCAGAAAAATGTAGTCATATGTTAAGTGCATTTTTCCAAAAACGCCGAGAGTTAAAAAAAAAACAGGAAATAAACTATAACTCTTAGTAAATTGATTAATTTTATAAAATTGTTATTTTCAAGATCTTTGTATGATTTATTACATTAAATTTTCCAACATAGGAATTTAAAATGATTACTGTGTCAGCTTTAGGGGCAATAGTGGCGTTAGGAACTGCAATTGTTCTTATTTTAAAAAAAGTTTCTCCAGTTTATGGAATGTTAATTGGAGCTGTGATCGGTGGGTTAATTGGTGGTGTAGATTTAAGCCAAACTGTTGCTTTAATGATTGGTGGTGCACAAGGAATTGCGACTGCTGTATTACGGATTATTAGTGCAGGGATTTTAGCAGGAGTTTTAATTGAATCTGGTGCCGCTCACAAAATTGCTGAAGTTATCGTTAATAAATTTGGTGAGAATAATGCGTTATTTGCACTTGCGATTTCTACAATGATTTTAACAGTAGCTGGCGTTTTTATTGATGTTTCTGTTATTACAGTTTCACCAATTGCCTTAGCTTTAGGACAAAGAATTGGGCTTTCAAAAGTGGCGATTTTATTGGCGATGGTTGGTGGTGGAAAGGCGGGTAATATTATGTCAGCAAACCCTAATGCGATTTCTGCATCTGAAGCTTTTGATGTCCCTTTAACTTCGTTAATGATAGCAGGCATTATACCTGCTATTTTAGGGTTGATTGTTACGTGCCTATTAGCAAAAAAATTGATTAATCAAGGTTCTGTTATTGAACAAACTGAAGTGAACACAATTTCTAATAGTACATTGCCAACCTTTTTACCTGCAATTTCTGCTCCTTTAATTGCAATATTTTTATTAATGCTTCGTCCAATTTTTGATATCAAAATTGATCCTTTAATTGCATTGCCTTTAGGTGGAATGATAGGTGCTATATTGATGGGGAAAGTTCAATATTTAAACCAATATGCTTTAAATGGACTAGCTAAAATGACGCCAATTGCAATTATGTTGCTCGGTACGGGGGCATTAGCTGGAATTATTACAAATTCTGAATTAAAAGACTTGTTGAACAATGGGTTAACGAGTTTAGGATTGCCTTCTTATATTCTCGCCCCAATTTCTGGTGCATTAATGTCATTAGCTACGGCTTCGACTACAGCGGGTACAGCAGTGGCATCTAATGTATTTGGACAAACATTACTTCAACTTGGAGTTTCAGCTTTGGCGAGTGCTGCAATGATTCAAGCTGGTGCGACAGTGTTTGATCATATGCCACATGGTTCGTTTTTTCATGCCACAGGCGGAAGTGTGAATTTAGATATTAAAGAACGTTTAAAACTTATTCCTTATGAAACAGCAGTAGGAAGTATTTTGGCATTAATTTCGACATTAATTTTTGGTGTATTCAAATTTTGAGGAGAAATTATGAAAATTGTTATTGCACCTGATTCTTTTAAAGAAAGTTTAACTGCTTTAGAAGTAGCTCAAGCTATCAAATCGGGCTTTGCAGAAATTTTTCCTGATGCTGAATATTGTCTTGTGCCGATGGCTGATGGGGGGGAGGGAACTGTCCAATCTTTAGTAGATGCTAGCTTAGGTAAAATAGTTCATTGTCCCGTCACTGCACCTTTAGGGAATCAAATCATTGCTTTTTTTGGCGTAACAGGAGATGGTGATACTGCGATTATTGAGATGGCAGCTGCTAGTGGTCTACCATTAGTGCCAGTTGAACAGCGTAATCCAACAAAAACAACGTCTTTTGGTACAGGCGAATTAATTAAAAGGGCTTTGGATCAAGGTGTTTCTAAAATTATTCTCGGTATTGGTGGTAGTGCAACAAATGATGGTGGTGTTGGTATGCTGCAAGCCTTGGGCGTTAAGTTTACAGATAATCAGGGCAATTCAATTCAAGCAGGTGGCAAGCATTTAAGAGAGATTATTAATATTGACTTCACTAAGTTAGATCCACGTTTGCAGAATATTGAAATACTCGTTGCTTGCGACGTGGATAATCCACTCTGTGGTGAACGTGGAGCAAGTGCTATTTTTGCACCACAAAAAGGTGCAACGCCCGAAATGGTGAAGGAACTGGATGATGCACTTAATCATTTTGCGAAAGTCGTTTTATCGCAATATGGCAAAGAAATTAAGAATATTGCTGGAGCAGGGGCAGCAGGCGGAATGGGAGCAGGCTTGCTTTTATTACCAAAAGTGAAATTGCAAAAAGGTGTTGCTATTGTCCTCAATTACACTCAGCTTGCTCAAAAAATCCAAAATGCTGATTTAGTCATTACTGGTGAAGGCAGAATGGATGGACAAAGCATCTTTGGTAAGACGCCGATTGGCGTTGCTAAAGTCGCTAAATCTTTTAATAAGCCCGTTATCGCTGTTGTCGGTTCTCTAGGTGATGGTTATCAAGCCGTTTATGAACATGGTATTGATGCTATATTTCCAATTATCAATAATACAAAAGGGTTAGCAGATGCATTAGCTAACGCTACTCAAAATTTGCATCGTACTGCACGAAATATAGCAAAATTATTGCAACTAAAAAAATTCAATTCATAATCACGCTCAAATTGCTTCAAGTTCAGGACAATTAGGACTTAGTCATTCAACAATTCTAAACACCTTTTCAATATTTCTTTATTTTCAATAATCACGATTTTTAATTTTTTTCGAGTTCGAGTGATATTCTGGTAGAGGCATCGGACTTCATCGTTATCTGCTGTAGTGATAGGATAAGTAAGCTTACCTTGAGCGTTATACGTAAAATATTTATCGATAAAAATTGCAACATTATCAAATTCTTGTCCTAAAACATCATAAGAACTTTGTAATTTTAATTGAGAAAATTCTTTGCGTAAAAGTTTGGCTTTATGCAAGCTATATTGAATGATTTTATAATCTTGATTTAAATAGTTTAAATATTGAATTGCATCTTTTTCACTACAATATATGAATTCAACTGGTGCATTATTGGGGATATTGAGAGTAGTATTTTTATTAAATAAACATTGGATAAAATCTACAATATCTTGATTTGTACGAATAGTATTAGTGAGGTGATAGGATTCAAAGTTAGGTAGTTTATACAAAACTTGTTCGATTTGCTCACCACATTCGCTATGTGAAAGAGTTTGCTTTTTATCGTAAGAAAATAATGCCCAAGAATGTTTTTTATTGAGTTGATAAAGAATGTCTTGCAAACTCATTTCGTGATGATGAGGTTGTTTATGAATACGTTGAGCTTCATCGATAATTACGATACCGTATGATTTAAAATGCTGTGGTGTTAATTGGCTTAATGGTACAATATTGAAGCCTTGTTGTTGCAATTTCCAATGCCCATCGTTCAAATTACCACAATGCAAAATTAATACAGGAAAACCTGCATTAATTAAGCGTTTAGCAATATGGTAAGTCAGCAGACTTTTCCCTGTACCGTATTCGCCAGAAATCGTAAAGATTTTTAGTTTTTTATTTTGCTCAATTGTGTCAAAAATACGTTTTTGAATATCGTTTTGATGACTAGTGAGAAAATATTGATTTTGCAGAAATTTTTTCGGCGAATTAAAAGGTGAAACCAAATAATTTGCAGGATCAAATAAGTCATCTACATTTGTAATTGATGTGAGTTTTTGAGTTTGTAATAATTGAATTAAATAGTCATCTTTTGCATTAATTAATTGATTATTTTCATTTAATTGATATAAACGATTAGCCTTTGCAACGTAGCAAAAATAATATTTTTTACTATTGAGATAGTTTAAATAGTATTTATTATTTTTAAGCTGTTGCCAAATTGCTTTTTTAGGGGCGTTAGTTTTAAGTTCAATATTAATTAAATGGTTATCGCCAAATCTTAATAAATCAAATTCTTTACCAATATGTGGGATTTGGTAGCTTAAATAAAAATTCTCATACATTGGTACATCGTAAAGAGCGAGCTTTGCTAAAAGTTCTTCGATACAGCAAATTTCATGTTCTTTTGATTTAAGACCATAGTATTTTTTGAAAGCACTAAAATCATATTTATTTAAATTATGATACGCATTTAACAGTGAAATTAAATTGATACCTCTCACAAGCAGTTCCTTTTAATCTTGTTTTAAATATTTTTTCAACTCTGATTAAGTTACAATAAAAATCCTCCACAAGGGAGGATTTTTTACTGATTTTTAATTAGTTAGTACTTGAAGTGCGGTTGGCACGGCGACGATCTAGTTCAGTTAAGAATTTTTTACGAATGCGAATGAAATTCGGTGTAACTTCGACTAACTCGTCATCATCAATAAATTCCAATGCTTGTTCGAGGGTAAAGTGGATTGGTGTTGTCAATGCAATAGCATCATCCTTTCCTGACGCCCGCATATTCGTCAATTTTTTCCCTTGCAATGCGTTCACAGTTAAGTCGTTAGAGCGACTATGAATACCGATGATTTGTCCTTCGTAGATTTCTGCACCGTGGTCGATCATTAATTTACCGCGTTCTTGTAAACCCCAAAGTGCATAAGCTAAAGCTTTACCCGTCGCATTAGCAATTAACACGCCATTTTTGCGCTGACCAATTTCGCCTGGACGAACATCGTCATAATGGCTAAAGCTAGAATAAAGCAAACCAGTACCTGAAGTCATAGTCATAAATTCGTTACGGAAACCAATCAAGCCACGGCTTGGAATGACGTATTCTAAACGCACGCGTCCTTTGCCGTCTGGCACCATATCTTTGACTTCGCCTTTACGAATGCCAAGTGCTTCCATTAAAGCTCCTTGGTGTTGCTCTTCAATGTCGATAGTTACTTGTTCGAAAGGTTCTTGTTTACGACCGTCGATCTCGCGGAAAATAACCTTCGGACGAGAAACAGCAAGTTCGTAACCTTCTCGACGCATATTTTCAATTAACACAGAAAGGTGTAATTCGCCACGACCAGAAACACGGAAAGCATCAGGATCTTCAGTTTCCTCAACACGTAACGCTACGTTGTGAACTAATTCTTTTTTCAAACGTTCTAAAATTTGGCGAGAAGTGACAAATTTACCATCTTGTCCGCAAAATGGAGAAGTGTTGACACAGAAATACATCGTTACTGTAGGTTCATCAACAGACAATGCGGGTAAAGCTTCTGCAGCATTAATATCGCAAACAGTGTCTGAAATATTCAATTCACCTAAGCCTGTGATAGCAATGATATCGCCTGCACTCGCTTCGTCGATTTCATAGCGTTGTAAGCCTAAATGACCTAGGACTTGTCCGACACGACCGTTACGAGATTTGCCGTTAGCATCAATAATAGTTACTGCTTGGTTTGGCTTGATAGTACCGCGTTTAATGCGACCAATGCCAATGACACCAACATAATTATTGTAATCTAATTGCGAAATTTGCATTTGGAAAGGTGCATCAAGTTGCACATCTGGCGGAGAAACTTTTTCGACGATAGCTTCGAATAACGGCGTCATATCGCTTGCCATATTTTCGTGCTCCAAGCCTGCAACTCCGTTTAAAGCCGAAGCGTAGATAATGGGAAAATCAAGCTGTTCATCAGTTGCACCAAGGTTAACGAAAAGATCGAAAACTTGATCTACTACCCAATCAGGGCGGGCACCAGGACGATCCACTTTGTTGATTACTACGATTGGTTTTAAACCATGAGCGAATGCTTTTTGGGTCACAAAACGTGTTTGTGGCATCGGTCCATCAAAAGCATCAACGACTAACAGTACGCTATCTACCATTGAAAGTACTCTTTCGACTTCACCTCCAAAGTCAGCGTGTCCTGGAGTGTCAACGATATTAATACGGTAATTGTGCCAATTGATTGCCGTATTTTTTGCTAAAATGGTAATGCCACGTTCTTTTTCGAGTGCGTTTGAGTCCATTACTCGTTCATCTACATCACCACGTGTTTCACCCAGTGTACCTGATTGTTGCAAAAGTCTATCTACTAACGTGGTTTTACCGTGGTCAACGTGTGCAATAATAGCAATATTGCGTAATTTTGAAGTGTCTATAGTCATAATATTTTGATTTTATTGATGATTTTAAATTTTAAAAAACGCTTGTGGAAAATTCACAAGCGACAGAAAAGGAGCTGAATTGTACAAGATTTTAAAGGCTTTGGCTAGGGAGAGACAGCCTCAAGGAGAGGATTGTGTTAACACCCGCAAAATCGGGAAAATTTTCCCGATTTTGTGAGCGTGATTAAGATTATTTCTGTAATTTTTCTTTCAATACTTTTAAAGCCGCTCCTCGATGTGATATTTGTTTCTTTTCAGCATTTTCTAATTCAGCAAAAGTGCAATGTTTAGGAGGATAAAAGAAGAGACTGTCGTAGCCAAAACCATTTGTGCCTTTTTCTGTAAAAGCAATAATACCTTGAACTTCACCTTCAGCGATAATGGGAGAAGGATCTTTAGGATGTTGGAGGAAAACGATACAGCTGACAAATTTCGCTTGACGTTGATTCTCAGGGATTTGTGCCATTTCGACGAGGAGTTTTTGGCGATTATGGAATGCTGCATTTTCGCCATCAATGCCTGCATAGCGGGCAGAGTGCAACCCAGGTGCATTATTTAATGCAGTGACAATTAATCCGCTATCATCAGCAATCGCAGGAAGTCCAGACTTTTCGCTAGCATAACGTGCTTTGAGTAGTGCGTTTTCAACGAAAGTTAAACCCGTTTCTTCAGGACTTTCGATATTTAATGCTGATTGAGCAATCACTTCAAAACCAAAATCGGCTAAAATATCTGCCATTTCTTTCACTTTACCTGCGTTACTAGTAGCAAGAACGATTTTTTGTTTCATATTTCCTCTTATGTATTTAAGTATAGTAAATGAGGAATTATAACAATAAATATAAAAAAAGGTTTATCAATTGATAAACCTTTTAAAAGAGATTAAGAGACTAAAGTTCAATGTGATCTTTATTTTTTTCAAAAATACTTTCACCAATACCTTTTACTTCCATTAATTGTTCTGGTTTAGTAAATTTGCCATGTGCTTTGCGATATTCAACGATAGCTTCTGCTTTTTTTCGCCCTACGCCTGTAAGTGATTCAGAAAGTTCTTCTACACTCGCAGTATTAATATTCACGCTGTTTACAAGTTCTGCTTCAATTTGCGGATTATGGTTTGTGGGAGCTATTATTTTTTTTACAGATTTTTTATCAGTTAAAGATATTTTCTGTTTAGGCTGGTGTAATGCTTTGTCTTTTGTCGTATTTACTGCTTCTATTTTGGGTGTATGAGTCTTTGCTATGATATTTGAAGTAGTAAACAGTAAAGAAGCAATGAAAATAATAGTCAGAGGTTTAAACGATTTCATAATTTTCTCCTTTCATAAAATTTAATGAAACACATCTTAGACACAATAAATATTAATGATTAAAAATGAATTTAGTTTTTAGATAGTAAAGTTTTTGCGAGGAGAATCACAAAGTTAAAAAATAATTGTTCAATATAGAATATTTTTGCAAGTAAAAACGCCTTATTATATAAGGCGTTTGGAAAGAAACTTAATCACGGAAATTAGTGAATTGGAAGGGTTGTTCAAGATCTGCTGTTTTAACAAGTTGGATAGCAGCTTGTAAATCATCACGAGATTTACCCGTTACGCGAACTTGTTCACCTTGAATTTGGGCTTGGACTTTTAACTTATGATCTTTCAACAATTTGATAATTTGTTTGGCAACTTCTTTTTCGATACCCTGTTTTAAAGTTATCGTTTTGCTATAGAGTTTGCCGCTACGTTCTGGTTCAGTAGGAATATCAAGAGAATTACGTTGAATATCACGTTTTACGCAAGCGTTAATAAGCATATCTAGCAGTTGCTCTAGTTGAAAATCAGACTCAGTCGTTAAAGTAATAGTTTCATTTTTTTCGTTTAATTCAATATTTGCTTCTACACCACGGAAGTCATAACGAGTGCTGAGAATACGAGTTGCATTTTCGACAGCATTACGAACTTCGTGTAACGTAATTTCAGATACAATATCAAAAGAAGGCATAATTTTTCCTTAAAATGTGATTTAAATGTGCAAAGTTTAACATACTTTTGAAAAGCAATAGAACGCTTTCCTTATTCGCTTGCAAAACATTAGAAAATGTAGTTCTAGTTTATTCTTGTTAATAAAAATTGTATTCAAAATACCATTTTAAGTTAAGTGGGACTTTTCATGTGAGATTAAATCATTTAATTTAAATAAAATACTGAAAAAGTGATGATTTCTGTTAATATAGCTATGTTAAATGTTTGACTGAAGTTTAAATAGAGTCGTTTATTTTTTGTAATAAAATAAAAATATATTATTGATAGAGGAAATAAAGTTGCCAACAGTTCGAAATAAATTGATTCACACAGGATTATTTTCATTGATAACTTTAATTTGCATTTGTGTTTGTATTGTTGTTTTTTATGGTGTGAAAGCATTAGAGAGTTATTCTGTTGCACCTAAGCAACCAGAACTTTCTCACATTTCGCAAAAATTTTTGGAAAAAGAAGGCGAGCTTTTGGGAAGGATGCTTAAACAAGGTGGTAATATTCAACAGCTACATCAAAAGATTGCTGAACTCGTGGAAAAACCTTTTATCCAAGAAGCAAAATTGTACAGCGCTAGTGGTAATTTATTGACAGAAGCAAGTAAGCAAGGCGTGAAAAACGAAAAAACACAAAGTTTACAAAATGAGCTCAAAATTATTTATGCTGATTATACAGTACAAGGATTCTTAGAAATTCAAAAAAATACTAATTTAAAGAAACTAGCCGAACAACAAAGAGATAATATTTTTTTACGCTTCTATGCTTTGCAAATTATTCTATTTTTACTCGGGACTGCTTTCGGGATAGGCGTTTATCGATTATATAAGCATTTGTTGACTTCTTCTCTACCTCAAAGTGAAAAGTCAACTTTTTAGCTCGTAATAAGATACTTCCGTTTGAACAGAGATTGCACTAATTCAATTCTTTTGCATTTTCAATCGTTCTTGTGGCGAATTTAGACGCATTCAAAATCTACAAATTTTTACTATAGAGATAGGATAAGAAGTAAAACTTTTCTCACAAAACATCATCGTTCTTTTGCAAGCTCTGCTAACAGCAAAGCATAAATTTGAAGTAAATACTTTCTAGCACTGAATAAAACTGGCTCTAATGCTGTTTTGCTAATTTCTCTTAAACTGTAACGAATCAATGAGCTCTGTTTCTAATTAAATTGAAAAAATCAATTAAATAACGCAAAATACCCACTATTTTTTATTGGAATTAGTTTAATCAAATAATATGACATATCCTCAACAAGTTAATAAACGTCGCACTTTTGCTATCATTTCTCACCCTGATGCAGGGAAAACGACTATTACTGAAAAAGTATTGCTTTATGGGCAAGCTATTCAAAAAGCAGGTTCAGTAAAAGGCAAAGGCTCGCAACAACACGCAAAATCTGACTGGATGGAAATGGAAAAAGAACGCGGGATTTCGATTACGACTTCAGTGATGCAATTTCCATACCGTGATTGCTTGATCAATTTACTTGATACACCAGGACATGAAGACTTTTCGGAAGATACTTACCGTACACTCACCGCAGTTGACAGTGCGTTGATGGTGATTGATAGTGCCAAAGGAGTTGAAGAACGGACAATTAAATTGATGGAAGTTACTCGTTTACGAGATACACCGATTTTAACTTTTATGAATAAGCTCGATCGTGATATTCGTGATCCCATGGAATTATTAGATGAAGTCGAAGATATTCTCAAAATTCACTGTGCACCAATCACTTGGCCAATTGGTTGCGGAAAGTTATTTAAAGGGGTTTATCATCTTTACAAAGATGAAACTTACCTTTATCAAACGGGGCAGGGACATTGTATTCAAGAGATACGCATAGTGAAAGGACTAAACAATCCTGAATTAGATATTGCTATTGGCGAAGATCTAGCACAACAGTTGCGAGAAGAATTAGCATTAGTTAAAGGGGCAAGTAATGTGTTCGATCATGCATTATTCTTGCAAGGCGAATTAACTCCTGTCTTCTTCGGTACTGCCTTGGGAAATTTTGGAGTTGATCATTTTTTAGATGGTTTGACTGAATGGGCACCAGCACCACAAGCTCGCCAAACAGATATGCGAGCTGTATCACCAAACGAAGAAAAATTAACAGGGTTTGTGTTTAAAATTCAAGCCAATATGGATCCCAAACATCGTGATCGTGTTGCTTTTATGCGATTAGTATCAGGAAAATATGAAAAAGGAATGAAACTCAAACACATACGAATTAATAAAGAAGTAGTGATTTCAGATGCTCTTACTTTTATGGCTGGTGACCGTTCACACGCTGATGAAGCGTATGCAGGTGATATTATCGGTTTACACAATCACGGTACTATTCAAATTGGTGATACTTTTACTCAAGGTGAAATGCTCAAATTTACAGGTATCCCGAACTTTGCTCCCGAATTATTCCGCCGTATTCGTTTAAAAGATCCACTTAAACAAAAACAATTGCTCAAAGGCTTAGTGCAACTTTCCGAAGAAGGGGCAGTACAAGTCTTCCGCCCACTACTTAATAACGATCTGATTGTTGGTGCCGTTGGCGTGTTGCAGTTTGATGTAGTAGTTGCTCGCTTAAAATCTGAATATAATGTCGAAGCTATTTACGAACCCATTAATGTTGCTACTGCTCGTTGGGTAGCTTGTAAAGATATGAAGAAATTTGAAGAATTTAAACGTAAAAATGAGCAGAATTTAGCCTTAGATGGAGGAGATAATTTAACTTATATTGCACCAACAATAGTGAATTTAAATCTCAGCCAAGAGCGTTATCCTGAGGTGGAATTTTTCAAAACCCGTGAACATTAATATTTAATAATATAAAAATACGGTCAATTTTTTGCCGTATTTTTTATGTTAGAATACTGCGGTTTGATAAGAAAATAATCAGGAGTTTATATGCGGTTACTCGTCATTATTTTGCTTGGCTTATTAGCTTATTTTCAATATGAATTCTGGTGGGGGAAAAATGGTTTTAGCGATTATCGTTATTATCAACAGGTTGTAGCACGATTAAAGCAAAAAAATGCTAAACAGACGGAGCGGAATAATCAAATGTTTGCACAAATTCGTGACTTAAAAGAAGGTGTAGATGCAATAGAAGAACAAGCACGTGAAGATTACAGTATGATAAAAGCAGATGAGACTTTTTATCGTTTGATGAAAAATAAACCAAAATATGAATCAAAATAAAAAAATAATTGCTATTATTCCTGCTGCAGGTGTTGGTAGTCGAATGCAAAGTCAATTGCCAAAGCAATATTTACCTTTACTTGGCAAAACTGTACTTGAATATAGTCTTGAACTTTTTCTTAATCAACCTCAAATCAGTCAAGTGATCGTAGCTGTTAGTAATACTGATCCTTATTTCCAAACACTCACTTGCTTTTCGCACCCTAAAATTCGATGGGTGACAGGTGGCACAACGAGGGCGGAAAGTGTACTCAATGCTTTGCAAGTGATAATTGATGAAGAAGTGTGGGTGTTAGTACATGATGCAGCACGACCTTGTTTAACTTGGCAAGAAGTAACACGCCTAATTGAATGTCAAGCACCTTGTGGTGCGATTTTAGCCACACCAATAGTTGAAACAGTCAAACAAACAAAGTTTGAAAAAAGATTTTATGCCACAAAATTCGACAAAAGTTTTCCTATTTCCAAAACTCTCGATCGGCGTAATTTATGGTTAGCACAAACACCACAGTTTTTTCCTGCTAACTTGTTAAAGCAAACTTTAACGCAAGCGTTAGCTGCAGGAGTAACTATCACTGACGAAGCCAGTGCTTTGGAATGGGCAGGGCGAAGCGTAGCGTTAGTGCAGGGCTTAAAAACCAACCTCAAAATCACTTATCCAGAAGACTTGGCATTAGCAGAATTTTATTTAAGCCACTTTACACCACTAATTTTAAAATAAACAAGGAAATTAATATGTTTAGAATCGGACACGGCTTTGATGTACATAAATTTGGTGATGGCGATTTTATCAATATTGGCGGCGTACAAATTCCTTTTAATAAAGGGTTAATCGCTCATAGTGATGGTGACGTTGCTCTTCATGCTCTCATTGATGCTTTACTCGGTGCTAGTGGGTTGGGAGATATCGGTAAACTCTTCCCTGATACTGATATGCAATATAAAAATGCTGATAGCAGAGCACTACTTAAACGAGCCTACGCTCAAGTCCAAGCTAAAGGCTATAAACTTAGCAATTTAGACCTCAGCATTATTGCTGAAGCACCTAAAATGCGTCCCTTTATTGATGAAATGTGTCGTAATATTGCAAATGACTTAAGTTGTGAGCTCAAACAAGTAAATGTAAAAGCAACTACTACTGAAAAATTAGGGTTTACAGGACGTGGCGAAGGGATCGCGTGTGAAGCAGTAGTATTGCTCGTTAATGTAAACTAAATCACAATGGAATTAGCTTATTTAAATCATCTGCTTCAACAACGAAGGCAGTTAAGAGCTAAAAATGTTAAGAATCAAAGCTTCCCAATCTATTTTGGCGAGCAACGTTTCAGGCAAGAAGATAATAATTTAAACTAAGCACGACGTTGGGCAAAAGGTGAAATCAGCATTAAGGATCGCAGAAAGCGTAGTTTCTACCTTTCAGCAGCTCGTAGTTGTATTTTCAATCCCGTCGTTTCAGAACGTCTTAGCAAAGGTTTAACCCAAAAGTTTGTTTAAATGATCGTTTACAACTTGCTAGTTCACATAATTAGTATTTCGCTGATGAACATCAAGATCTTGCTGAATTGCAAATTCGTGTTGATGCAGATGATTTCTTGATTACCTCCCCTTTAATCAGTGAAGAGAGAAATAGCAATGCAGGATTTGAACAAGATATTATTGCTGAAAATGAAGTTTTCTTGAGTTTGATGCAAAAAGAAAAACTTAAATCTGCTTACCGTCCAGTCTTAATAAAACCACAGGGATTTTCTTGGGGTTTTAACGAAATTGGCTTACGTCTTAAATTTTATTTGCCAGCAGGAAGCTATACAACAGCTCTTATTCGTGAGTGAGTAAAAGTCGTAGAAGATAAATAACAGAATGTTAATTATTATAGCGATAACACTTTCATAAAAAGGAGCTCTCATTCATAAAGATACTTTTTGTTTATTTGTTGATGCTACGTTTTTTTTCAAGTTCTTCCCAACGAATAAATGCTTCTTCTAATTCTTGTTCTGCTTGGCTAAGTTCAGTTAGTTTCTTATCTATGATGTTGTGTTCTTGCTGAAAGAATGTAGGATCTGCAATTTCAGTTTGTAACTTGACGATTTTTTCTTCAAGTTCTTCTAATAAAATTGGTAGTTTTTCTAATTCGCGTTGTTCGTTATAACTGAGTTTTATTTTAGGAGGCAATTTGCATTTTTCTGCTTTCACATTCGTCGTTTCAATTGACGCCAGCGTTTTCGGATTTTTTTTCCCGTTTTCTGTTTTTAAAGTTTGGCTATTTGCTTGTTGTTGCTTAGCGTCGAAGAAACCTCCAACATATTTATTGATAATTCCTTGCTCCTCAAAGATAAAACACTCGGTTACAGTATTATCAATAAACTGACGATCGTGACTGACAATTAACAAAGTTCCTGAATAATCGCTTAATAACTCTTCTAATAGCTCTAAAGTTTCAACATCTAAATCGTTTGTAGGCTCATCAAGAATAAGTAAATTATTTGGCTTAAGCAAGATTTTTGCTAGCAATAAACGGTTACGCTCACCACCAGATAATGCTTTAACAGGAGTCATTGCTCGTTTAGGCGGGAACAAGAAATCTTGCAAATAACCCAGTACGTGTCTTTTTACGCCATTGATTTCAATATCTTGTTTCCCATCAGCGACATTATCCATTACTGTTTTCTCAGGATCGAGGCTGGCACGATATTGATCAAAATAAGCAATATTTAGCTTAGTGCCACAATGAACAAAACCACGTGAAGGTTGAATTTCGCCTAATAATAATTTGATTAGCGTAGTTTTGCCACAACCATTAGCTCCAATAAAAGCAATTTTATCACCTCGCATAATACGAGCCGTAAAATTATTGATAAGTGTTTTGCCATTGATTTCATAACTGAGGTTTTCGACATCAAAGATAACTTTTCCGCTGTGCTTTGCATTATCTAATTGAATTTTAACGTTGCCTTGCATGTCTCGGCGCTGACGACGTTCTTCACGTAATGCTTTTAACGCACGCACACGTCCTTCATTGCGGGTACGCCGTGCTTTGATACCTTGTCGAATCCAGGCTTCTTCTTGAGCGAGTTTTTTATCAAAGAGCACATTTTTTTGGGATTCAACTCGCAAATCATCAGCTTTACTTTGTAGGTAACTATCGTAATTTTCGTTATAAGACTGCAATTTGCCACGATCTAAATCAACAATACGAGTTGCCATTTTGCGGATAAAGGTACGATCGTGTGAAATAAAAACGAGACTTCCCTGAAAATCAATCAGTAAATTTTCAAGCCATTCTATAGTTTCGACATCAAGGTGGTTGGTCGGTTCATCAAGTAATAATACATTAGGTGAACTTACTAATGCACGTGCAAGTGCAGCTTTACGTAACCAGCCACCTGATAATGCACTTAGTTGAGTATCTGCGTCTAAGCCTAGTTTTTGCAGGGTTTCGTTTATTTTTTGTTCAAATTGCCAACCATTGGTGTGATCGATTTCTGCCTGAATTTGTGTTAAAGCTTTCATTGCTGAAGTAGAAACATTAGTGGCTAATTGTTGAATAATTCGATGATGTTCTTTAAGCAAATTAGCTAAATTACCAATGCCTTCTGCTACATAATCAAACAACGTCCCTACAGCATTACGTGGGGGATCCTGTTCTAAACGAGCTACAATTAAATCTTGTTCTAAAATAAGTTGCCCATCGTCTAGTTGAATTTCACCTGCCAAGACTTTTAATAATGTAGATTTACCCGCACCATTACGTCCAACTAAACAAACACGTTCTCCTTTCTCGATAAATAAATCAGCTTTATTTAAAAGTGGATGATCACCAAAACTTAATTCGCCTTGGTGTAAATGAATTAATGCCACAAGTTTATCCTTAAATAACTATTCAAAATAGTGCTAAATTTTAAAACAAAAATAGCGATGAATGATATAAAAAAGCGGAAAAATTTCTGATTTTACTGGCGTGAAATGTCAGCTATCTAATAGACTTAATCTCGCATTTTGTTTAGACTAATAACCAGTTTTTGGCTTTTTATCAATGGAGAATAGTGAATGTCAACAAACAATTCAGACAATGATCCGTGGAGCAAACCGAAGGATATACAGTCTGGTCAACGCCCACAAAATGGACAAAACAAGCAAGAACAGTCCCCACCTGATTTAGAAGAAATTTTCAATAACTTATTAAAAAAATTAGGGAGAAGCGATAAACCGCCACGTTCTTCCCATTCTTCGCCATTAAATTGGAAAAAATTGGTCCCTGTTGCCATTGTTATTAGTGTAGGATTTTGGGGATTAAGTGGCTTTTATACAATCAAAGAAGCTGATCGAGGAGTAGTTCTACGTTTAGGTAAATTAGATGGCGTAGTGCAACCAGGGTTAAACTGGAAACCGACTTTTATTGATAACATAATTCCTGTCAATGTAGAGCAAGTAAAAGAATTGCATACTTCTGGCTCTATGCTAACACAAGACGAAAACATGGTGAAAGTAGCAATGACAGTGCAATATCGTGTTGCAGATCCTGTGAAATATTTATTTAGTGTGACCGCACCGAATGAAAGCTTAACACAAGCTACAGATAGTGCGTTACGTTATGTTATTGGTCATATGAAGATGGATGAAATTTTGACAACAGGGCGTGCTGTAGTACGTGAAAAAACTTGGAAAGCGATTGAAGAAATTATCAAACCTTACAATATGGGGCTTGAAATTTTAGATGTAAACTTCCAATCTGCTCGTCCACCAGAAGAAGTAAAAGCTGCTTTTGATGACGCCATTAAAGCACAAGAAGACGAACAGCGTTATATTCGAGAAGCCGAAGCCTATGCTCGGGCGAAAGCACCGATTGCACGAGGTGAAGCACAACAAATAGTGCAAAGTGCAAATGCTTATAAAGAACAAATTGTTCTTGACGCAAAAGGTGAAGTCGAACGTTACAAACGCTTATTGCCTGAATACTTAGCTGATCCAAAATTGTTACGCAAACGTATCTACTTACAAACAATGGAAAAAATTATGCTAAATGTACCGAAAGTGATGGTTGAGAATAACAATGCTCTCAATGTATTGCCTTTAAGTACAATGTTGCAGGATTCAAACACTGTGCCTCAACCTGCAAAAATAGCAACAAAACCTGTAACAAAATCAGCTACTACACCGCTTTTAGAGAAAAAAGAGAGAGAACATTCAGATTCAGATGAAACAGTTGATGTTTATATCTACAGCGACAGAAAAGGGAGATTTAACTAATGCGTAAATTAGTACCGAGCTTGCTTGTCTTAATCTTAGTCATTGCCTATGCCAGTATTGTAGAAGTACAAGAAGGATCACGTGGCATAATGGTACGTTTTGGCAAAGTACAGCGTAATGCTGAGAACCAAGTTGAAGTATATCAACCAGGATTACATTTTAAACTTCCTTTTATCGAACGAATGAAGATTCTAGATGCTCGCATTCAAACATTAGGAGATACTGCGGATCGTTTTGTGACAGTTGAAAAAAAAGATTTACTCGTTGATTCTTATGTAAAGTGGCGTATTAGTGATTTTGGCCGTTTTTACACCGCAACTGGCGGTGGTGATTACCGTCAAGCAGCGAATTTACTGCGTCGTAGAGTCAATGACCGTCTACGTTCAGAAATTGGTTCTCGTACTATTCAAGATATTGTCTCAGGAACACGTGGTGAATTAATGGCTGGTGCGAAAAAAGCTTTGAATACAGGGGCTGATAGTACCTCAGATCTCGGCATTGAAGTTATTGATGTAAGAGTAAAACAAATTAATTTGCCTGATGAAGTTTCTTCTTCAATCTACCAACGTATGCGTGCTGAACGTGATGCAGTTGCTAAAGAACATCGCAGTCAAGGTAAAGAAAAAGCAGCTTTTATCCAAGCCGCTGTTGATCGTAAAGTAACAGTTATTCTTGCTCAAGCGAATAAAACTGCACTTGAATTGCGAGGACAAGGTGATGCCGAAGCTGCGAAGCTTTATACTAATGCCTTTAGCCAATATCCTGATTACTTCAGTTTTATTCGTAGCATGCAAGCTTATCAACAAGCTTTTAAAAATCACAATAATCTTATGGTCATTGATCCAAAGAAAAGTGATTTCTTCAAATATATGCAAAATCCTGATGTGAAATAAAAAAGTGATTTTGCATTACTCTAGATTGATGATTTAGAAAACTGATCTTATGAATATAATTGTTAGATAAGCTAATATAACTACATTGATTACGCCTCAAAATTCGAAAAAATTTTCCGAATTCTGAGGCTTTTTATCGGCTAACAAAAATTAGCTCCTTAATGGATAACATAATTTGTCATTAATATGGGAGGATTGTATGAAAAAGATGGAAGAAAATATACTGATTTATCTTAAAGAAAATCCTAATATTACTCGGAGTAATTTAGCGAAAAAGTTAAATATTACACGCTCAGCCATGCTTCAATTCATGGAGAAAATAGCATTTCCTCAACAAAAATTATTAAAAAAAGATGAAATAGTTGTGATTGGTGGAAGTAATATTGATATTTCCGCTACTTCTTATTCTAAAATAAAAGAACGCGACTCAAACCCAGGTAAAGTGTCTATCTCCTTCGGAGGAGTTGGACGGAATATCGCTGATAACTTATCTAGATTGCATGAAAACGTTCGTTTTCTCACGATTGTGGGTGAGGATCACAATGGTAAAAATATTCTTGAAAATTGCGAGTCACTCGGAATTTCAGTTAAAGATGCTTTTGTCGTTCCAAATGCTACAACTCCCACTTATATAGCGATTTTAGATGAAAATAAAGATATGAAAGTCGCTGTAGCAGCAACGGATCTTTGTGAGCGTTTTACGCCAGAATTGATTGAATCCAAAAGAAATATTATTGAGAATGCGACTATTTGCGTTGTAGATACAAATATACCTAAAGAAACACTAAAATACTTGTCTGAAAATTTTGATACGCCTATGTTTTTAGATCCCGTTTCTACAACAAAATCTTTAAAAATTAAGGAATTTATTGGTAATTTTCATACGATTAAACCTAATAAACTGGAGTCTCAAATTTTAACAGGCATAGAGATAACGGATACTAATTCACTGATTGAAAATTGCAAATACTTTATCGCACAAGGAGTTAAAAATGTATTTATCTCTTTAGGGAAAGACGGTGTATTTTTCTCTGACGGTGATATTTTTAAGCTCGTCCCTGCGATAGAAACTGATGTTATCAATACAACTGGGGCAGGTGATGCTTTTATGGCGGGGATCGCATTTGGCTTCGTTGAAAATCTTAGCCTTTTAGAGGCGTGCAAATTTGGCATAATTTGTTCAAGCATTGCTATTTCTAGTGAAAAAACAATTAGTGATGACTTTAAGTTAGAGAATATCAACATGAAACTAAGAGGAAATTAAAATGAATTTAAATGGCTATCTTTTGATATCTAAAGAAGTAGTAGCGGCACTTACTGCTAATAAACCTGTTGTTGCACTTGAATCGACCATTATATCTCATGGCATGCCTTATCCTCAAAATGTGGAAACGGCATTAAGAGTAGAAGAGATCGTTAGAAAAAATGGAGCGATACCTGCTACTATCGCAATTATAAATGGAAAATTAACTGTAGGGCTTACAAAAGAACAAATTGATTTTCTTGGAAAAAAAGGAGTTGATGTTCCTAAAGTGAGTAGACGAGATATTCCTGCAATTTTAGCAAAAAAAGAAGATGGTGCTACAACAGTAGCTTCTACAATGATTATCGCAGCACTGGCTGGCATACGCGTTTTTGCAACAGGAGGCATTGGTGGTGTGCATAGAGGAGCTGAAATAACGATGGATATTTCTGCTGATTTAGAAGAACTTGCGATGACTAATGTGGCAGTTGTATGTGCGGGGGCAAAATCAATTTTAGATATAGGGCTTACTTTAGAGTTTTTGGAAACTAAAGGCGTTCCTGTAATTGGGTATCAAACTGAAGAATTACCTGCTTTTTATACAAGGAAAAGTGGATTTAAAGTGGATTACAAAATGGATACACCTAAAGAAATAGCACTATCTCTTAAAGCCAAATGGGATATAGGACTTCAAGGAGGAATGGTGATTGCAAATCCTATTCCATTAGAATATGCAATGGATTTTGATACGATTACAAGAGCTATTGATAATGCTGTTAAAGAAGCAGAGCTTGCAGGCATTAAAGGAAAAGCAAGCACACCATTTCTACTTTCTAAAGTAAAAGAGTTAACAAAGGGCGAGAGTTTAGTATCTAATATTGAACTTGTTTTCAACAATGCAAAACTTGCTTCTGAAATAGCAATAGAACTCAGTAAATTATAAGAATATTGCTGTTTAAAGAACATTTTTTCCTTTTATAATCGTTAGTGTTATAACGAAAAAAGTGAAAAAAGGACTGACTTCTATCAAATAGAAATCAGTCCTTAATTTTTTATTTCAAAACAACGATCAATTACATAGTTTCCGTGAATGTACGAGTGATAACATCACGTTGTTGCTCTGGGGTTAACGAGTTGAAACGTACGGCGTAACCAGATACACGAATAGTTAATTGTGGGTATTTTTCTGGGTGTTCGACGGCGTCGAGTAGAGTTTCACGGTTAAGCACGTTAACGTTAAGGTGTTGACCACCTTCAATAGTGGCTTCGTGATGGAAATAACCATCCATTAAACCTGCAAGGTTGCGTTTTTGAGATTCAATGTCTTTACCGAGTGCATTCGGCACAATGGAGAAAGTGTAAGAAATACCATCTTTTGCATAGGCAAATGGTAATTTAGCAACTGAGGTCAAGGAAGCGACGGCACCTTTTTGATCACGACCGTGCATAGGGTTAGCACCTGGTCCGAATGGAGCACCTGAACGACGTCCACAAGGAGTGTTACCTGTTTTTTTACCATAAACTACGTTAGAAGTGATCGTTAAAACAGATTGTGTTGGCACAGCATTGCGGTAAGTTTTGTGAGTTTGAATTTTCTTCATAAAACGTTCAACGAGGTCGCAAGCGATTTCATCAACACGTGGGTCATTGTTACCAAATTGCGGGTATTCACCTTCAATCTTGAAGTCTAAAGCAAGATCTTTCGCAATAATATTGCCATCTTTATCTTTAATATCGCCACGAACCGGACGCACTTTAGCGTATTTGATCGCTGCTAAAGAGTCTGCAGCAACAGAAAGTCCTGCAATACCACAAGCCATAGTGCGATAAACATCACGATCGTGTAATGCCATCAATGCAGCTTCATAAGCATACTTATCGTGCATAAAGTGGATGCAGTTTAAAGCAGTAACATATTGTGTTGCTAGCCAATCCATAAAATTATCTAAACCAGCCATTACTTTATCGTAATCTAAGATTTCATCTTTCATTGGTTCAGTTTTAGGACCAACTTGAAGACCAAGCTTTTCATCGACACCACCATTGATAACATAGAGTAAAGTTTTGGCTAAGTTTGCACGCGCACCAAAGAATTGCATTTGTTTACCTACAACCATTGGGCTTACACAGCAAGCAATGGCATAGTCATCGCTGTTGAAGTCTGGACGCATTAAATCGTCGTTTTCATATTGCACTGAAGAAGTATCGATTGAAACTTTAGCCGCAAAACGTTTAAAAGCTTCTGGTAATTTTTCAGACCAAAGAATAGTTAAGTTTGGTTCTGGTGATGGTCCCATTGTGTAAAGAGTATTAAGGATACGGAAGCTACTTTTCGTTACTAAAGTACGACCATCTAAGCCCATACCTGCCAAGCTTTCAGTAGCCCACATTGGATCGCCTGAGAATAATTGATCGTATTCTGGCGTACGTAAGAAACGTACCATACGAAGTTTCATTACTAGATGATCAATTAATTCTTGAGCTTCTAGTTCAGTGATTTTGCCCGCTTTGAGATCACGTTCAATATAGATATCCAAGAAAGTGGAAATACGACCGAAAGACATCGCTGCACCATTTTGAGATTTGATAGCAGCGAGATAACCAAAGTAAGTCCATTGTACTGCTTCCTGAGCGTTAGTGGCAGGATTTGAAATATCAAAACCATATTCTGCTGCCATTTGCTTCATTTGTGCAAGAGCACGGTGTTGCTCAGCGATCTCCTCACGTAATTGGATAGTCATTTGTACATCTTCACCATTCTCTAAGCGAGACTGTAAAGAGGTGAATTGAGCAAATTTGTCTTTCATCAAATAATCAATACCATAAAGGGCAACGCGACGGTAGTCTCCTATGATACGACCACGACCATAAGCATCAGGAAGACCAGTAATGACACCTGATTTACGGCAACGTAAGATATCAGGTGTGTAGACATCAAATACACCTTGGTTATGTGTCTTACGGTAATCAGTAAAAATTTTATTAACATCTTGGTTAAGCTCACGACGGTAAGCTTTACAAGAACCTTCCACCATACGGATACCGCCATTAGGGAAGATTGCACGTTTTAAAGGTGCATCTGTTTGTAAACCAACGATTTTCTCTAAAGCTTTATCAATATAACCCGCTTTATGAGAAGTGATCATTGATGGTGTATCACAATCGATATCGTAAGGTTCATGAGTTTTGTTTTCAACTTTGATTTTTTCCATCACTTCTGCCCAAAGCTTAGTCGTTGCTTCAGTTGCTTTTGCAAGGAAAGATTCATCGCCTTCATACGGCGTATAATTTTGTTGAATAAAGTCACGAACGTTGACTTCTTTTTGCCAGTCGCCACTTTTAAAGCCAGCCCAAGCAGTTTTTTGTTGCTCTGTTAATTGAGTCATATGTTTTTCTCCTATGAAAATTAATGACGTACTTAATTAAAAAAATTAATGTTGATGAGGGCGATTTAGGTAGTATTGCAACAACGCAACGCACACTCCGCCACCAAAAATATTTCCCAATGTTACAGGAAGAAGATTTTTAACAAATAAATGGTAGATATCTAAATTTGCAAATTGTTCTTTGTGATAGCCAATTGATGACCAAAAATCAATATCACCAAAGTGTCGAATAATGATCCCCATTGGGATCATAAACATATTAGCGACACTGTGTTCAAAGCCAGATGCGACGAACATACCGATGGGCAAAAGCATAATTAACACTTTATCGCTCAACGTCTTGCCTGCATAACTCATCCATACAGCAATGCACACCATGATGTTACATAAAACTCCTAAACTAAAAGCTTCAATAAAATTATGATGTACTTTGTGATTTGCGGTATTGAGAATAGTTAATCCCCATTGTCCATGAGCTGCCATAATTTGCCCAGAGAACCAGATCAAAGCAACAATAAATAATGCACCAATAAAATTACCGAAGTACACTACCAACCAATTTCTTAACAACTGATTAAGCGTAATTTTTTTTGTAGAATAAGGCACAAGCGTCATTGTTGAAGAAGTAAATAATTCACCACCACAAACTACTACCATGATTAAACCTAAAGAGAACACAAGTCCACCTACGAGCTTAGTGAGTCCCCAAGAAGCTTCAGGCGAAGTACCTGTTTGAGTAGTAGTATAAAAAACGAAAGCAAGAGCAATAAAAGATCCTGCAGTGATTGCGGAAATGAAAGAAATAAATTGGTTTTTGCAGGCTTTGTAAGTCGCGATATCTTCACCAATTCGTGCCATTTGGCTAGGTGAGGCCATAAATTCAATATTTTTTTCCATAAATTTTTATCATTTTCTCTGAAAATTAACACGCTTAACGTACATATTTTAATGTATTGACACTCTTTTTAAAAGACCAAACAATGGCAAACGTAAGAAGAATTTTACTTAGTTCACAAATAGAATTATGAAATGGCTATTCAAAAAAACTGAAATAACCTATAATTCCTAGCTTAACATTTATGGAGAATGGACAATGTTTGAAATTAATCCATTAAAAAATCAACTTAGTGACTTAGTGCAAAGAACGCTATCCATACGGAGGTACCTTTGACTTTGATAGCAAATTAGAGCGTTTAGAAGAAGTTAATGCTGAATTGGAGCAGCCTGATATTTGGAATACGCCAGAAAAAGCTCAAGCTTTAGGTAAAGAAAGAGCGATTCTTGAAGAAATTGTGAAAACAATTAACCAATTGATGCAAGGTATTGATGATGTAGAAGGGTTGCTTGAATTAGCAATTGAAGCAGAAGATGAAGATACTTTTTCCGAGGCTAAAACTGAAGCTGAAGAATTAGAAAGACAGCTCGCGAAATTAGAATTTCGTCGTATGTTCAATGGTGAAAATGACGCGAATGATTGTTACCTTGATCTTCAATCTGGTTCAGGAGGAACAGAAGCTCAAGATTGGACAGAAATGCTACTTCGAATGTACCTGCGTTGGGCAGAGAGCAAAGGCTTTAAAACTGAGCTTATCGAAGTATCTGATGGTGATGTTGCAGGGATTAAGTCTGCAACTGTAAGAATTTCGGGTGAATATGCTTATGGTTGGTTACGTACAGAAACAGGCATTCATCGTTTAGTCCGCAAATCCCCTTTTGACGCCAATAATCGTCGCCACACTTCTTTCAGTGCAGCCTTTGTATATCCTGAAATCAATGACAATATTGATATTGACATTAATCCTGCCGATCTACGTATTGACGTCTATCGTGCTTCTGGAGCAGGTGGACAACATATTAACAAAACTGAAAGTGCAGTGCGTATTACACATGTACCATCTGGTATTGTTGTGCAATGTCAAAATGATCGCTCACAACACAAAAACAAAGATCAAGCTATGAAGCAGTTACGAGCAAAACTTTACGAACTCGAACTCAAAAAACAAAATGCTGAGAAACAAGCAATGGAAGACGCTAAATCTGATATAGGTTGGGGCAGTCAAATCCGTTCCTATGTACTTGATGATGCACGGATCAAAGATTTACGAACAGGTGTCGAAAACCGAAATACTCAAGCCGTTTTAGATGGTGCTTTGGATCTCTTTATCGAAGCCAGTTTAAAAGCAGGATTATAAACTCATCACACCTAATAAATTTAAGGAGACATTATGTCTGAACAAAACACTGAACTTGATTTTCACGGTGAAATGGCGGTACGCCGTGAAAAGCTGCAAAAATTACGTGCTAAAGGCAAAGCATTTCCAAATGGCTTTCGCCGTGATGCGTTAGCAGCAGATTTGCACACTCAATACGACAACTTAAACAATGAAACTCTCGAAACAAAAAACATTACAGTTGCTGTAGCGGGACGTATTATGATGCGTCGCATAATGGGTAAAGCGACTTTTATCGCTTTGCAAGATATGAGTGGACGTATCCAGCTTTATGTTGCTCAAAATAATTTACCTGAAAACGTATACACAGAAGACGTGAATCAATGGGATCTTGGTGATATCATTGGTGTTAAAGGTACGCTTTTTAAAACCAAAACTGGCGAACTTAGTGTTCGTGCTAGTGAAGTGCAACTTCTTACTAAAGCTTTACGTCCATTACCTGATAAATTTCATGGCTTAGCTGATCAAGAAATGCGTTATCGTCAACGCTATCTTGATCTCATCACCAACGAAGAATCCCGACGCACTTTCATCATTCGTTCTAAAGTAATTGCAGGTATTCGTGAATATTTCATCAACAAAGGTTTTATTGAAGTTGAAACTCCAATGCTTCACCCTGTAATAGGTGGAGCAGCAGCACGTCCTTTTATTACTCATCATAATGTGCTAGATATGGATATGTATTTACGTATCGCACCAGAACTCTACTTAAAACGCCTAGTTGTAGGTGGTTTTGAGCGTGTATTTGAAATTAACCGCAACTTCCGCAACGAAGGTGTATCTGTTCGTCACAATCCCGAATTTACGATGCTGGAATATTATCAAGCTTACGCTGATTATCATGATGCAATGGATAACACTGAAGAATTATTACGCCAATTAGCCCAAGATATTTTAGGTAGCAGTATCGTGCGTTACGGCGATTATGAATTTGATTTCAGCAAACCTTTTGAACGCATTACTATGCACGATGCTATTGTAAAATATGGTAACGCTATTGCTAAAGAAGATCTTTACGATTTTGATAAAGCTGTAGCACTTTGTAAAAAGTTAGGCATTGAAGTCGAAAAATCTTGGGGATTAGGCTCAATTGTTAATGCGATTTTTGAAGAGGTAGCAGAACATCAACTTATTCAACCAACATTCTTAATGGCACATCCTGCAGAAATTTCACCGCTTTCCCGTCGCAATGATGAAAACCCAGAAGTTACAGATCGCTTTGAATTATTTATTGGTGGACGAGAAATAGGTAATGGCTATTCAGAATTAAATGATGCAGAAGATCAAGCTGAACGCTTCAATGCCCAATTAATAGCGAAAGCGGAAGGTGCTGATGAAACAATGGATAATGATGAAGACTTTGTTATCGCTTTAGAACACGGTTTACCGCCAACAGTAGGCGAAGGGATTGGAATTGACCGTTTAGCAATGTTATTTGCAAATGCACCATCTATTCGTGATGTAATTCTCTTTCCTGCAATGAAGAATAAAGCCTAAACATCAAAAACAAAGGCTTAGATTTCTGCTAAGCCTTTTGGATTGCATTAAAAATAAATAATAGCAAGATAAAAACAACGAAATGCAAGATAATCAACCCCCACTTCAAGATGACAGTCGTATTGGTAAAATTTCTCAAGTATTACCGCCGATAGCGCTGTTTGAAAAAATCCCACTTACGCCTAATGCAAGTTATACCGTAAAGCAGGCTCGCACTCACGCTAGTCAAATTATTCAGGGCAAATCCGATCGACTACTTGTCATCGTCGGTCCTTGCTCCATTCACGACCCTAAATCAGCTGTCGAATATGCCAAACGATTAAAGACAATGCGTGAAAAGCATCAAACTGAACTTGAAATTATTATGCGAGTTTATTTTGAAAAACCGCGTACTAGCTTGGGTTGGAAAGGACTTATTAATGATCCTTATCTAAACAACAGTTATGCTCTCAATGACGGCTTACAAATCGCTCGTCAAATTCTCGCAGACATCAATGAAATTGGCGTCCCTACTGCAAGCGAATTTTTAGATATGCTTACTCCACAATACTTAGTTGATTTTATGAGTTGGGGGGCGATCGGTGCTCGCACTACGGAATCTCAAGTTCACCGCGAACTGGCTTCAGGGCTACCTTGCCCCGTAGGGTTTAAGAATGCCACTAACGGCAGCGTCAAAATTGCTCTTGATGCTTTAAACGCCACCAAATCGCCTCATTCATTTTTATCAGTAACTAAATTTGGACATTCCGCTATTATCTCAACGACAGGTAACGAAGATTGCCATATTATTTTACGCGGAGGAGATAATGCCACCAATTATGATGCGACTTCCATCAATACCGTCTGCCACCAGCTTGAACAAATTCACGCTATTGCCCACGTAATGGTTGATTTCAGCCATGCTAACAGCCAAAAAGATTATCGCAATCAGTCCAAAGTTTGCCAGAATGTTTGCGAACAAATCCGCAATGGTTCTAAACACATTTTGGGCGTTATGATTGAAAGCCATCTTAACGCAGGTAGGCAAGATTTAAAAATTGGCGAAAGCTTAGAGTACGGTAAAAGCATCACCGACAGTTGCATCGGCTGGACAGAAACAGAAATTGTGTTACAACAATTGGCGGATGCGATTAGAGAAAAAAGAAAATAAGAATTTTCACTAAGCCAACACTGCATTATTTACTGATAAACTGAGCAAATTGTATACGAGTAATTAACATTCGCCGTTGTATATTAGGGTCATCAGAATCAAGAATTTTTTGCCATAACGCAATAGCGAGCGGATAATTTTTTTGCTGAAAAGCAAGCTGAGCTTTAATTGATAAACTACTGATCTCATTTGGATTTTTATCTAAAGCAAGTTGTAATAACTGTGCTATTTTAGGTGTCATTTGTTGATGATTTTGATAAAAATAAGCCGTTGCAGCAAGCCCTAAAATTTGCGGAGTACTACCTGCTAATTTTTCGGCGTTGGCATAGCAAGTCAGTGCAGCGTTAAAATCTTCTGACTGCATATAAGCTTTGGCAAGCTCTAGCCATTTGTTAGCGTTATTGGGATCTTGACGTAATTCATTCTGAATTAATTCGAGATAAATTTGTTGCTTTTGCGATGCAGCGAGCGTGAGTTGTGTTTCGGTGGCACGTTGGCGTTTTTGACCCGAAAAAAAATCCGAAAATTGCGGCGTAAGAAAGTAAATCAATCCGCTAGCAAGGAGCAGAATGCTTGTCAACCTCAGTTTATAGCGGAAGGGTAGTAGTGTGACGGGCAGCAGAGGAGCACGTAGTTGGGGTGATAGTGAAGACTGGTTTTTAGTTGGAAAGATCGAGGTGTGGCGTCGTGACCAAAGCCCGTAACTTATTGTGCCGATGAAAAGCAAAATGGGCAGTCCCCAAAGGGGTAAAGTAGCGAGAGTGAATGGTGGTTCATAACAAACAAAATTTCCAAATCGAGCTCTCATTTTTTGGATGATGTGTTCGTCACTGTCGCCTGCGTTAACCATTTGGTAAACTTCAAGGCGTAAGCTCGTGGCAATTGGGGAGTTCGATTCGAGGAGGTTTTGATTTTGACATTGTGGGCAACGAAGCACTTTTGCCAATGCCATTGCTCGTTCTTGCGTAGCAGTATCGCGAAAGTAAAAAGTGTCCACGATATTTGCTTGTGCCGTCGCGAAACTGGCGAGAAGCCAAAGAGTGAAAATGATTTTTTTAAGCATTTTGCCACCTCTGTTTGCTTTGATAAAGCCTCAACACGCCCCCAAATCCGACAAAAATTCCCCCGACCCAAAGCCACACCATAAATGGCTTGTATTGCAAACGAAAACTAAAACTGCCATTCCCATGTTTATCGCCCATCACAATGTAAAAATCACCAAGCCAAGTCGAAGCAATACCGATTTCAGACATTTGTTGGTTACGAACATCGTAGTAGCGTTTTTCGGCAATGACTTGTTTAACTGTGTGATTTTGTTTTGCTACACGAAATATTGCTTGTTCCGCTGTGAAATTGCTTCCTAAAACGTTTTGCCTCGCTTCATATTTGAAAGTAAACGGTGGCAGTTGTGCTTGTTGCTGTGGGGCAAGCACGACATTTCGAGTTTGCGAAAAATGGCTCGACATCGTCGCTGCAAAAATCATCAAAGCAATGCCAAAATGCGATATCAACATGGCGAAGGAAGCACGGCGTGGCGTGAGCGACATCGCTTTCCAAAGAGAGAGCCCCATGATCCAGAAAGCAATACTCAAGAAAGCAAAAGCTTGCCACGAAAAATATTGATGGGGCAGTGAGTAACAGTGAATGAGGTAGCTACTGCTAATTACACTCAATATCCCTAGCCCAAAATAGACTAGGCGATGGTGCCACATGCAATAGTGAGGAAAAAAAATAGTGCTCATTCCAACAAGACAAAAGAAAATGAGTGGAAGAAAAAGTTGGTTAAAGTAAGGTGCTCCGACAGAAAGATTGGCATTTATGAAGAGGCGATAAAAAAATGGGTAAAAAGTGCCGAGAAAAACGATAAAAGTTGCGAAGCTTAACAAAATGTTGAGCATTAAAAGATGTTGTCGTGTGTAGTGTTCGCCTTTAGACTGAAGACGAATTTGGAAGCGTGTAGTAAATGCACCTAAACTGAAAAAGCTAAAACTACAGAAAATGCCTAATAACGCAAATCCGCGACTGTCTTCAATAGCAAAAGCATGAATGGAGGTTAACATGCCTGAACGGACGATAAAAATCCCGAGCAGGCTAAATAAAAACACACTCAGAGCCAGTAGGAGCGTCCATTCTGGCAAGACGGGCGTAGTCGTGCGTCGAAGATTGTGTAACAATGCGGTCGCTATCAGCCACGGCATGAGTGAGGCATTTTCAGTAGGATCCCAAAACCACCAGCCTCCCCAACCGAGTTCATAATATGCCCACCACGCTCCTAGGAGAATGCCGAAAGTGAGAAAGAGCCACCCCCACAAACACCATGGTCGGAGCAAATCGCAAAATTCGGCTGGGACGTTTTTTTGGAGAAGAAACGCCATCGTGAGTGCGAAAACGACCGCAAAGGCACTGTAACCGAGGTAAAGCAATGGTGGGTGAAAAATTAATCCAATGTCTTGCAGCATTGGGTTGAGATCGCCGCCTTCCAACGGCGCGGGGAAGAGCCGTTGGAAAGGGTTGGAAATGCAAAGCAAAAACAAGAGGAAAAGCAGGTTAATGCTGCCTAACACGCCGAGCGTCATGGAAAAATTTTTCTGACAAAAAACCAAAGGTTTTTTGAACGTCGCTTGCGACGGGGCTTCAGTCCGAACAAAACGCCCTAGCGTTTTGTGAGTAAAATCGTGGCGAAAACAGTGCGCAAAGATGGCGGTCCAAAACGAAAAAAGGACAACCAAGAAAAGCATGGAACCCTGATGACCGCCCCAGCTAGCGGCAATTTTATATGCGATGGGTAAGAAGCGGTTGCTATGATTTGCCACATATTGCACCGAAAAATCATCTTGGAGTAGAGAAAAAACGAGGATGCTGAAACTGAAGAAAGTGAATGCAAAAAGGGCGTAAGCCAAGAATGTGAGGAGGGCTTTGCGAGTGCCTCTTAAAATAGAGCGTTTTAAAAAAGGTAAAATTACTAGTAGTGTGGCGATAAGGCTACTAGCAATTAAAGCGAGATATCCAAATTCAGCGAGCAACATAGTGCGACCTCAGTTCGCAGTTCAATAAAGCGTCATTTGCCCAGCGTAAAGGATGAAGAAACGTAAGCAAAAAACGCCCAATAAAATACAACTAGAAAGGAAGCACATGGTCGTGCGGCGTTGTTTCCATTCGAGGCGACCAAAATAAGTTAACGCCAGTGGCAATAAAATACCGATGCCTAAGACACCAATCCAAAAGACGCTTGCCCAAAAACCACTGCCAAGTGCGGTAAAAAACGCGACGGTTTTTTGCCCCCCGCCGAGGTATAAGCCATAGAAGAAGGCGAACAGGAGAAAAAGTTCGGCAATCAGCACCCAAAATTCGATTTTATGCAACCAATGCAAGGCGACATTGTGAGGCGTGATTTGGGTGAATGCGAAAGCACCAAGCGTTAATGCGGCGATACCTGAGGAGGTGCCCGACGCTAAGAACAAAACAGGCAGAACTGGATTATTCAGCATTGGATAACTGATAAGTGCCGATAACAAAAAGCCAGTGTATGCACTAAGTGCAAGGCTGACGAGAAGCAAGATGAGTTCGACGGGGCATTGTAGGCGATGGGCAAGTGTGATGACAACATCGATCACGCCACGCATCCGCGGCAAGCTTCGTAACGGTTTTTCGTAAATGTGCACTAGCCATAAAAATAAGCAAGCAAAGTAAAGTTGAAACATGATCACGCCCCACGCCATGATGGAACTGAGGGAGTAATGAAACATGAGGTACCAAAAGGTCCATGGCCGTGCGAGGTGGAAAATCAGTAATACCAGCCCGACGACGATAGCGAGCGGTGCTAGCCAAGCATTGGTTTTGACGAGTGGATGGGCACCGACCTCCCCTTCGATGAGCCGGCTACGTTTGAGTAAAATCGCCATCATCGTCGCCCCCGCAGAAATTCCCAGTAAAAACAGATAAATGGCAATGCTTGCACCCCACACTAATGATGGAAAATGAAAGGCTTCATTTAAAAAAGTGGTCTGGCTCATTCTGAAATTTCTCCTATTTTGCTAGGAATGCGGTAGAGGTTTGGCTCGGTACCTAAGGCGACTTTTGAGCGATAAGTTGGGGACGTTTTAATCGCGATGGAAATCGTGCTATTCGGATCGTTCAAATCGCCGAAGAGCAAGGCTTTCGTCGGGCAAGCTTCTACGCAAGCTGGCAATTTGCCCTGTGCGAGATTGGTGTTGCGGCAAAAATTGCATTTATCCGCGGTTAAAGTGACGGGATTAATGTAGCGCACACGATATGGGCAAACGGCGACGCAATATTGGCATCCTACGCAGAGGTCGGGATTGACCTCCACGATGCCGTTATGCATGTCGATAAAGGACGCACCAGTGGGACACACGGCAACACAGGGCGCGTTGCTACATTGTTGGCAGGAGTGGCGGAAAAAGCGATAGCTCGCTTCGGGAAATTCTCCAAAAGGTCCTTGGCGGAGAATCGCCAACCGCGAAACACCATCCGGCACCTGATTGACTTCACGGCAGGCTTCCACACAAGCCGTGCAGCCGATGCATTTGGTTTCGTCGTGTAGCATCGCATAACGTTTTGGCTTGATTTGCGTGATTTTCGCAAAGCTTTGTGGTGGTGCGAGGCTAATCAGCCCACCGCCTACCGCACTTAAACTGCCGATGCCCAATTTATGGAGAAAATCGCGGCGTGAATAATCAGTCATCGGATGACTCCTTAGCAGTCGCGTTAGAAACCTGTTTCAGCTGTTGTTTTGCATGGCAATCCACGCACAGTTTCACTTGCTGTTTCGGCGCAAGTGCTTGCATCGGATCGCGTTGGGGATGTAATTGGTGGCAAGCCGCACAAGGGACTTTCATCGCGTGTACATCGTGTGCCCACAGCTTATCTCGCATTTTGTCTGGTTGGTGACAGGCAAAACAAACTTGATTTTGCTGAGCGACGCTAAACATCGGTGGTGTTTGGGGAAAAAT
The DNA here is from genome assembly GCA_020026055.1 of Actinobacillus sp. Classification (GTDB taxonomy): domain Bacteria; phylum Pseudomonadota; class Gammaproteobacteria; order Enterobacterales; family Pasteurellaceae; genus Actinobacillus_C. The sequence goes on along the minus strand of JAHHRA010000001.1, from coordinate 45,910 downwards.
AGTGGTTTGAAAACGCATGACATCTTTGGCACCACGCCGGTGATTGTCGGAAATTTTTCCGTGACAACTTTCACAAGTGATCGGCTGACCGTTGTTCGGATTGGCTTTGCTTAAATGCACACCACTAAATTTGCCGAAATGATATTGCCCACCATGTTGCGTGCCATCGCTGGCAAATTTATGGCATTGTTCGCAGGTTTGATTTGGGCGTTTTTCCAGTTTGGGTTGATAAGGCATTTCTGCGAAAGTGGTATTCGCAAAGGCGATCGTAAACAGCAGTGTGGTCAGCGACGTGAACCAAGAAAATAGCCTTGCGTTGAAGTGCACGCCCCGATTTTTCACAAAATATTCCCTGTTAAATTTCATCTTTTTCTCCTCTTTCTTCTCCGCTTTGCCAGTCCGCAGGGACGACCGCTTGCAGGCTGGCAGGATGAGCTTCAATCATTATTTTGCTGGCGGGGGAGTATCGATTAACCCTTTTTGGATTGCCTGTTTATTCCAGTCAGGCACTACTTCTTTTAAGAATTTTGCTTTTTTATCCCGTTCTTTTTGAATATCAATTCCCATCACTTTCCACGCATTTTCTGCCGTTGAAATATCTGGAATTTGAACAGGAGTTTTCACACCGTGCTTCGTCAAAATGACTGCTAACTCAGCACGCGCAGTTGCGACGCGATCCAATCCCGTGCCTAACACTTGCAAGACCACATCTGGCGCGTGCATATAACCGCCGTGGCTTGCTGCAGCGTAGTCCCAACGCCATTGGGCGTGACGAATTGCCGTCAAAGCCGGTTGCATTTCTGGTGAAGTCGCGCCCGCGTCCCAAGCGGCTTTTGCTTCAAAGTGCGCTTTCACGAGCTGATCTTCTAATTTGAGCATCACGTCTTTGATATTTTGCTTGCGCGATTTCACGATGCTGCGCAAGGTCTCTTTGCTTTGATGGTGGCAATTCGCGCAGGTATTTTCAAACGCATTAAACGGATTGCCGATGTTGTGATCGGTGTAAACCTTGCCGTCAGCGCCTTGCACTTTCGGCATGTGGCAATCGGCACAGCTCACATTATTTTTGCCGTGCATGCCCATTGACCAAATTTCAAAATCAGGGTGCTGCGCCTTGAGCATCGGAGCTTTAGAAAGTGAATGCGTCCAATCGCTAAATTGAATATCGTCGTAGAATTTTTCCATTTCCTCGACTTTCAAGCCGTTAAACCAAGGGAAAACGACATTATTCACGCCGTTTTTATCGAAATAATATTCTACGTGGCAATTTGCGCAGACGGCGGTGCGTTTGGCATTTTGATCTAACTTATCAAAGTTTTGACCAATGACGTCCAAGGCACGTTTGACATGCGGACGGGCGATGTTTAGCGCTGGCTTGCCCGCTTTGAAATCCGCATTGTCAGTGGCGTGGCAATCCGCACAGCCAACAGAATTGACAATTTGATTGCCTCCTTTTGCCCATTTCCCTGAAAAAAAGTCTTTTTCACCCCATTCAGCAATTAAACGTGGCACATCAGTTCCTTTGCATGTCCAGCATGCCATTGGCATCGGACCATCCGTCAGAGTTATTGGTGCACCTGTTCGCAAAATATTTCGAACGTCGGTGATAGTGTAATAGTGGCCACGTGGTTTATTGTATTCCTTGGAAAAACCATAGCCTCCCCAAAGCACAATCAAGCGTGGATCTTCTTCTAATGCAGATTTGATTTTTGTGCTTTGCGAAGTCGTTTCCCAGCTTTGATATTGACGGGAATAATTTTGGTTAAATTGAGAATTTTTGGCTTGAATTTTGATATTAGAAGGTTTAGCAAGTTCAGAGAGAGGAGTAGGATATTTGTCGCTAGTAGTTGTATAAGTCTGTTCTGTTGCCTGACCAATATTCATTACTAAAGTTAGAATAGCAATGACTGGGATTTGTATTCCCAAGGATTTGTTGAATTTAAATTGCATAAAATCACCTTATCAAGTACGAATAAACCCTGCGGTATTCTATGTCAAAAAATAAACACAAATTGAGTAATAATTCTCAATTACTCAGAAAGTTCAGAAAAAATAACTTTTTATTGATTTATATCAATAAAAAATGACGCCACCAAATTCGGAAAATTTTTCTGAATTTGGTGGCATAAATTGAGTTGGCTAAATTTAGCCTTATAGCATGACGCCGATACTGAGCAATATCATTATCATCACAATAAGCCCTGCAAGTAATGGTGCAATCCATTTACACCAAGTGACGTAAGGTACATGGCTTAAGGCAAGTCCTCCCATGACTACACCTGAAGTCGGAGTAATAAGGTTTGGTAAACCTGAAGCACTTTGATAAGCGGTTACGACCATTTCACGACTAACGTGGGCAAAATCAGCAAGTGGTGCGAAGATTGGCATTGAAAGGACGGCAAGCCCTGAAGATGATGGCACAATTAAGCACAGCATCGCTTCAATCCAGTAAATGGCATTGATGAATGGTATAGGTGGTAATCCTGCTAACCAACTTTCGGTGTAGTGAAGAATAGTATGAGTGATATGCCCGTTATCCATTACTACCACGATACCTCGTGCAATCACGATGATTAACGCAACTCCTAACAAATCTTGAGCACCTGTGATAAAGCGGTTGCTGAAAGTTTTTTCAGACATACCAGCTAGGATGCCTGCCAAAATACTTGAGCCGATAAAGAGTGTGGATAATTCGCCCATCCACCAACCTTTAGAGGACACACCCCAGATCATCACGCCAAAAGTTAACGCAAATTCAGCCAAAATGATTTTACGGCGTAGTGTGAACTCAGGAATTTCTTGGTTTGATTGACCTAAGAAATGGGCTTTGTCATCGTTAAGATTTTTGTAAGTGACCGATTTGGCTGGATCAGCTTTGATTTTAGCAGCATAACGCATTACAAAAATGGTACACATAAGCCAGCCAACCACTAAAATCGCCACACGGATCCCAATTCCATCTAAAAAGTTGATATAGGCAGCATTGGAAGCAACAACAGTGGCAAATGGGTTAATAGTTGAGCCAAGGCAGCCAATACCAGCCCCTACCATTACAATTGCCGCCCCAACTACAGTGTCATAACCCGCTGCTAGCATAATTGGCACAAGGATTGTGTAGAATGGCAATGTTTCTTCTGCCATACCATAAACCGTACCGCCCATTGCGAATAACGCCATAAGAATAGGGATCATCCATTGTTCCCGCCCTTTTAATCGAGCCATCACTTTGGCGATACCTGCGTCAATTGCTCCAGTTTCGGTAACTACAGACAAATAAGCACCAATAATGATAACGAACACGGCAATATCCACCGCACGAGCTTCAGCAGTCGCTGGGTTATAGAAGCCTTGAATTGGTGCCATTAGCACATCTATAATTCCTTGTGGAGTGGCTTTGATTTCGTGATAAGTTCCAACTATTGGGACTAATTTATTGAGTACTTCATTTTTAACCATTTCATATTCGCCAGCGGGAATAATATAGGTTAAAACTGCCATTAAAGCGGTAAGCACCATTAAGATAGTGTAAGTGCTTGGAAAATTAAACTTAAATTTCTTTAATTTCATCGAGTGCTTCCTTAAGCTACAAAAGCCATCATTTCAGCAACGCTCATGCCTGCTAAGCCCATTTTAAAGAGTGTGCGACCTGTTTCGAAATAATTAGTATCGTTATAAGCATTATCAATGTGCAAGCAAGAAGTGATGATAGTTGTCTCTACACCTAAAAGTTTGCCAAATTCATAACAAGGGACAAGTAGATATGCGGCATCTTCCGTGATGTAGCGGTGTGTTGATGAATCTGGTGCACTGTTTAATTTACCGTGTGTTTCAGAAGTACGGTTAACTTCGTAAACAGTTTTGCAATCCATCGCATATAATGCATTCATCATTTCTAATTCGGTGCGTAGGTTCAGTCCTAAAGCTTTGCCGATAGCTTGACGTTCTTCTTCCATTTTTGCTGCTGCACGAGCTGTTGCGATTGAACAGCAATCTTTATAGTAGTTGAATTTACCTCCGAAATTTTCTAAAAGACCCATATTTAATGTGGTTAATAATGGGTGTCCACCGTAGTTGATATTTTCTAACCCTGCGGCGATCACATTCTGTATTGCCTCAAGTTTTAGTGGAAAGATAGGTTGTAATTTAGCAATAGCACCTTGAGTACGAGAAGCAGGTAATGCAGCTACAGGTAAGAATTCTTTCATGCCAAGAATCGCTAATTCTGCAGGACCACAGATACGTGTTGCCCATGGAATAGAAATCGCATCGACAAAAGTAATGTCTAAATCAGTGTAACCTTGGTCTTTTTTCATTTTGTTTAACACTAATGAACCATAGTTACCTGGCATTAACATCACAATTTGACCATTTTTTAAGTATGGCAACATGTTGGCGAAAAGAGGTTCTTGAGCAAAAGAAGGTACAGGTAAGATTAAGATATCTGCAAAGTCAATCGCTTCTTTTAGATCACGTGTGATTTTAGTAATTTTTTGGAAGCCTGCAAAAGCAAGTTTGACACTATTTAGTTCACTTAAGGCTTCAATGCCGCCTTTGTCTTCAATATCCTTCAAAGGTTGGTCAAATCCAGCTGCACCATAAAGGCAAACTTCGGCACCGTTTAAAGAAAAATGGTAGGCTGCAGTTAAGCCCGCATTACCAGAACCAATAATAGAAACACGTTTAGTCATCGTTTTCTCCTTAATTGTAGTTGTTTTTAAGACGGGTAATAGTAATGCCTTTTTTAAAGGAATGTAATGATTCTATTTGTGTTTTGTGATTGAAATCACGTTAAATTCAGTGATGAAAGCAAAGATAATAAAAGTAATTTATTCAACGCTACATTCTAAATTGGGCTGCTCGTGGTAAACTAGGATAATTTTTGATAGATCAATCTGTTTTCAATCGTTAAAGATTTAAGGAGAAAACAAAGTGAAGCCTTATTTAATAGCCCCTTCTATTTTATCTGCCGATCTTGCCCGCATTGGTGAAGATGTCCAAGCGGTATTAGATGCAGGAGCAGATGTAGTGCATTTTGATGTGATGGATAATCATTATGTACCGAATTTAACTTTTGGTGCACCTGTTTGCCAAGCCTTGCGAGATTATGGAATTATTGCTCCTATTGATGTGCATTTAATGGTAAAGCCTGTGGATCGCATTATTCCAGATTTCGCAAAAGCAGGCGCAACTTATATCACTTTTCACCCTGAAGCAAGTGAGCATATTGATCGCACTCTTCAATTGATTAAAGATTGTGGTTGCAAAGCAGGCTTAGTTTTCAACCCCGCAACGCCTTTAAGCTATTTAGATTACACGCTAGATAAACTTGATAGCATCTTATTGATGTCAGTGAATCCTGGATTTGGTGGGCAATCCTTTATTCCGCAAACTTTGCAAAAGTTGCGTCAAGTGCGTGAAAGAATTGATGCCAGTGGGCGAGATATTCGCCTTGAAATTGATGGTGGTGTGAAAGTTGATAATATTCGAGAGATTGCTGTCGCGGGTGCGGATATGTTCGTGGCAGGGTCGGCAATTTTTGGACAATCTGATTATCACGCTGTCATTAATGCGATGCGAACAGAATTAGCTAAAATTTAGCCATACTAAAAAAGGAAAAAGAAATGAATAAACTATTCAAAGTTATCGGTTTTGATCTTGATGGTACATTAGTTAATAGTTTGCCTGATTTAACTCTTTCCATCAATTTAGCGTTAGCAGATTTGCATTTACCTGAAGCACCAGCGACGCAAGTTTTGAATTGGATCGGTCAAGGGGCATCTATTTTGATTGCTAATGCTATCGATTGGGCAACTAAACAACATTCAATAAAAATTACTGCACAAGATCGCAATGAAATTATCGCAAAATTTAATTATTACTATGGGCAAAATATTTGCAATAAAAGCCAATTATTTCCAAATGTCAAAGCAACACTCGAAATCCTCAAACAAAAAGGCTACACTCTAGTAGTGATTACGAATAAGCCTACTATTCATGTTAAGCCTGTCCTTGCTGCGTTTGGTATCGCCGATTTATTTAGTGATACTCTCGGTGGACAAAGCTTGCCTGCTATCAAACCACATCCTGCACCATTATTTTATATTTGTGGTAAATACGGGATTTTACCAAAACAAATGCTGTTTGTCGGCGACTCTAAAAATGACATCATCGCGGCTAACCACGCAGGCTGCCCTGTAATTGGTTTAACTTACGGTTATAATTATAACCAACCAATTGTGGATGCTCGTCCTGATTGGGTATTTGATGATTTCGCTGAAATTTTAACTATTTTAGATTAATGTAAAAATAAGGATATTTATGACAAAACCCATCGTTTTTAGTGGCGTCCAACCCTCAGGTGAACTCACTATTGGCAACTACCTTGGTGCGTTACGCCAATGGGTGAAAATGCAAGATGAATACGAATGCCTTTTCTGCATTGTTGATCAACACGCTATTACTGTCCGCCAAGATCCTGAAAAATTGCGCCGAGCGACTTTTGATGTTCTCGCTCTTTATTTAGCCTGTGGTGTGGATCCCGAAAAAAGCACAATTTTCATTCAATCACATGTTTCTGAACACACCCAGCTTGCATGGGTACTTAATTGTTATACCTATTTTGGTGAAATGAGTCGAATGACTCAATTCAAAGATAAATCTGCTCGCCATGCTGACAATATCAACGTTGGCTTATTCACTTATCCTGTGTTAATGGCTGCTGATATTTTACTGTATCAAACAAGCCAGGTGCCAGTTGGTGAAGACCAACGTCAACATCTTGAAATTACTCGCGATATTGCTGAGCGTTTCAACAAACTCTACGGTGATATTTTCACTATTCCTAATGTTTTTACCGCAAAAGCAGGGGCAAGAGTGATGTCGCTACAAGAGCCAAACAAGAAAATGTCAAAATCTGATGATAATCGAAGCAATGTAATTGGGTTACTTGAAGATCCGAAAGCTGTTGTTAAGAAAATCAAACGAGCAGTAACGGATTCTGACGAACCACCGTTGATTCGCTATGATGTTGAAAACAAAGCAGGTGTTTCTAATTTGCTAGATATCCTTTCAGGTATTACAGGCAAAAGCATTGCCGAACTTGAAACAGAATTTGAAGGCAAAATGTATGGTCATTTAAAAAGTGAAGTTGCTGAGGCTTGCAGCACAATGTTGAGCGAACTTCAAGCGCGTTACTATCACTTTCGTAGTGATGAAACATTGCTTCAGCACATTGCCAAAGTGGGTGCAGAAAAAGCACAAAAACGTGCTCAAGCTACTTTGCAAAAAGTGTATCACGCTATTGGATTTGTGAAATAGCTCAACACAGCAAAATGTAGAAGATCACGCCTTGATTTTCAGCAAAGTTTTCCTGATTTTGGGGCGTGGTTAGTCTTTTTATTCAAATCTCGTCTATCGAGCACTTTCTTGTTGCTTGCACAAAAAGGGTGCAACAAGAAAGGACGTTGGATAAATCGCTTTTCTTCGTTTGGAAACTTTTTAACGACTTTTCCGTAAACTTGCTATATTTAATGACTTAATAAATTGAAAACTTCTAACTACGAAAGTGAGTTGTTTAGAGCTTTGATGTGTTGAAGACTTTGGGAAAGTTACTCTACAATCGCAATTGAGCTGAAAGCGTTATTTTTAGTTTACGCCTTGAAATTCAGAAAAATTTTCCTGAATTTCAAGGCGTGTTGTTGCATCTTTTCGCTGAAAATTAACCTTTTCGCCAAATTGTGCCTGTTGCTGTGTCTTCTAAAATTACATTCATCGCTTTAAGTGCATTTCGAGCTTCGTCGGCTTTTGCCCAGTCTTTGTTTTGGCGAGCAAGGTTGCGTTGGGCGATGAGAGACTCAATAGTGGCAACATCGTCATCCTGTGCATTGCCTTTTAGGAAAGTATCAGGGTCGTTTTCTAATAAGCCGAGGATGCCTGCTAGTTGACGTAAGCGAGCAGCGAGAGCGTGTGCTTCGTCGGCACTTTGAGCTTTGAGCGTGTTGACTTCGCGAGCAAGGTCAAATAGGACAGAAAAAGCATTTGGCGTGTTGAAATCGTCATTCATTGCGTTTTCAAAAGCAGCGACAAATTGCTCACCACCTTTCGCAACAGTATTTTTATCGGTACCACGTAATGCCGTGTAAAGGCGTTCAAGGGCGGTTTGAGCAAGATTGAGGTTTTCCTCAGTATAGTTTAATGGGCTGCGGTAATGGGTGCTGAGGAGAAAATAACGCACGGTTTCAGGCGCATAGTGAGCAAGGACATCACGAATGGTGAAGAAGTTTCCGAGCGATTTTGACATCTTTTCTTGGTTGACCATAATCATTCCGCTATGCATCCAGAAATTGACATAGGGCGTGTTGAAAGCACAGCAAGATTGAGCTATTTCGTTTTCATGGTGTGGAAACATTAAATCGCTGCCGCCGCCATGAATATCAAAATGCGTACCCAGTGCTTGACTGTTCATTGCTGAGCATTCGATATGCCAACCTGGGCGACCTTTGCCCCATGGCGAATCCCAACTAGGTTCATTGGGTTTAGACATCTTCCAAAGAACAAAATCCATTGGATTTTTCTTGATTGTTGAAATTTCTATTCGTTCGCTTGCACCTGCTTGGAGTTGCTCGAGGTTTTGGCGAGAAAGTTTACCATATTCGTTAAAGCTCAATACGTCAAACATTACATCACCATTTTCTGCTACATAAGCATGGTTTTTGTTAAGAAGGCACTTTGTCAATGCGATAATTTCATTAATGTGATGAGTCGCACGAGGTTCTGCATTAGGTGGGAGAATATTGAGAGCGGCGAAATCGCTGTGCATTTCTTTTAGCATACGATTGACTAATTCATCACAACTTTCGCCATTTTCTAATGCTCGTTTGATGATTTTATCATCGACATCAGTAATATTTCGTACATAGTTTAAATCATAACCTAAGTAACGCAAGTAGCGAGCAACTATATCAAAACAAACAAAGGTTCGCCCATGTCCGATATGGCAAAGGTCATAAACAGTTACGCCGCAGACATACATTCCGACTTTTGGTGGATTAAGTGGTACAAAGGGCTGTTTTTCTCGAGAGAGAGTATTGAAAATTTTTAACATAATAATTTCTCAGTTGTAGGAAAATAAATTGTGTTTTCTGGCAGTTATTAGCAATTTATGAAATAATGCTTCTCTTTATCTATGTTTCTCTATTATAGGAAAATAAAATGATCACATTACATACTAACTACGGCGATATCAAATTAGAATTAGATTTTGCTAAGGCCCCTGCAACGGCAGAAAACTTTTTAAACTATTGCAAAGATGGATTTTATAATAACACAATTTTTCATCGTGTAATTGATGGATTTATGATTCAAGGTGGTGGTTTAACATCAGGAATGTCAGAAAAACAAACAAAAGCACCCATCGCAAATGAAGCTGACAATGGTCTTTCTAACAAACGTGGCACTATCGCAATGGCTCGCACGAATGACCCGCATTCTGCAACAGCACAATTTTTCATTAACACAGTAGATAACTATTTCCTTGACCATCAAAGTAAAACCGCACAAGGTTGGGGCTATTGTGTATTTGGTAAAGTTGTTGATGGTATGGACATCGTTGATAACATCAGCAAAGTTAAAACAGGGAATTATGGTTATCATCAAGATGTGCCGAAAGAAGAAATTGTGATTGAGAATGTGACAATAGAGTAGAGGGCGTTATTAAAAAAGTACGTAAAAAATAATTGGGAAATTTTTTCTGATTTTGGTAGCGTTCTTTTTAACTTCATGTTTCTTCGCAAATCGTTGTCAACAAGTGATAGTGGTGAAACCGCATAATGATTTGTGAAGAAATGAGAGGAAAATTATTCACGCTTTAAAAATCAAAAAAATTTTCCAACTGTTAGAACAGAAACTATGAAAATCGCCATTGCTTACGCAAACCTTAATGATTTCCAGCATGGAGAGGATTATTCTTTTCTTCCTTCCTATATTCAACTTCCCACCAAGCCAACTTTTGTTCAACAACATATTTATAATCGCCGTCGCCTTGCTTATTTTCTACTTTGGCAACTTGGTAAAACTCATCCTAACTTTGCGGAATTGATAGTAAATATTTACAAAGATGAAGACGGGCGTCCTCAAATACCAAGTTCTTATTTTGATTTTAATATTAGTCATTCAGGGGAATGGGTAGCGGTGATATTAGCGGAAAATTTACTTCAGAAACCCTGTGTTGCGATAGATATTGAGATGCCAACTAAAGCTCGAAATTATTTAACTTTAATGCAACATTTTGCTACACCACAAGAATATCAATGGTTTTTGCAACAAAATGACCGGCAACAAGCATTCTATCAAAGTTGGTGTTTACGAGAAGCTTGTTTAAAAGCCAGCGGAGTAGGATTAAGAGCTTTATCTAAATGTGTCATTGACCATGAACAAAAGAAAATTGTAATGCCAAGGATAGGTTGTATAACAGACGGATATGCCTATACTTTGTCACACTTACCTTTCTACGCTGTGTTTTATCTTGGCGGAGAAAGCATTTCCTCATTTTCACTTTCTTATTTCACGAGATAAGGAAGATATCAAAATTATTTACAAATTTATTCAAGCACAAGCGAGTGGATAAAAAATAATCTTTATTAAATAGTTTTTGTCTATATCAGAGATTTGTGTTTTTTATCAAAAAAGACGCTTATTTTTTAGCAAGTTATTGTTTTTTTTTTTTTTTTTTTTTTTTTTTTTTTTTTTTTTTTTTTTTTGAGCGGGCTTTGCTGGTTATTAAATGGTTACTAGATGGTTATTAAGATGTTGTCGTTTTGAAAAATAAGAGTATATTTCTGCTCACTTTTATGTGGGAAATATTTGTCCTTCTGTAAAAGCGGTCGTATGAAATAGATTGTTATTTCAAATAATTAAAGAAAACTTAAGAGGATTTAATATGTTAAATCGATTAATAACTAAAGCTTACATTACAACAACTGAAAAAGTTCGTTCTTTTGTAAAAGATGAACGTGGGGTAACTGCCATTGAATATGGTTTAATTGCTGTTGCTATGGCTGTATTAATTTCTGCTTCATTTTATGGTGATAAGAGTTTTGTTGGTGCTTTGAAAACTAAATTCGCTAACTTGCAAACGCTAGTAACTAATCAAACTATTACTCCCAAGCCTTAGTTTTTAACTACAAACCTCACCTATTAAGGTGAGGTTATATTGCGATGATTAATCAGTATGTATCAGTTTTTTAAAGTTGCTATTTTAATTTTCTGCATTGTCATTCTTATTGTGGAGTTAGTTGCTATTAGTTACTCAGATATAACAAAGCGGCAAATCAGTAATAAGTCAATTCTATTCTTAGCTATTGTTATTATTCCTTATTCTATTTTATTAAATAATCAACTGTATTTTATTCCAGCGTTAATTACTTTAGGGATCGGCTTTATTCTTTTTATCACACGTATTCTTGGTGCGGGAGATGTAAAAATGTTATCTGTACTCATTCTCGCTATTCCAACTTCGGAATTAATGTCATTTTTCTTTTTCACGACTTTATTTGGTGGAATATTAGCTGTTATAGGGTTAATTTTTTTTCATAAAAATGTGCGAGAAAAGGGTTTACCTTATGGAGTGGCGATTGCGTGTGGGTTTATTTTACAAAATATTTTATTTTTTTCTCCTGCGTTAGCACAGCTCAAATAACGCTTTTATAGAGGAACTATTATGAATTATCGTGTTCTATTTTTTATTTCGTTTTTGATATTAGGTGTGGGTATAGTTGGATTGCTTAATTTTAATTCAGAGTCCCCTCAAACAAATAAAAATATACAAACTACAGAAAAACCTCAGTATAAGACGGTAGTTATTACTACAGCAGTTGCTACTAAAGAATTGAAAAAAGGAACTTTATTACAAAAAGAAGATTATAAGTTATCAAATTTAAGTTTAAATGTTCTTGTGACAAAAAGAGATGAAGCATCTCAGCAAGAATTATCAGAATCAAAAGAAAAAGCGTTCGATATTACACCATTATTGAATCAAACGGGGAATTCACTATCGGGATTTCTTGTTCAAGAAAATATTGCTTCTGGTTCATTGATTAATCCACATTTCATTTTATCTCCGCAAGATAAAGCGTATGTACAAGCAAATATAGATCCAACTACTGAAATTGCTTACGTCTTTCCAATAAAAGCAAGTGAAAGTTATTTATTAACTACACTTAAGTCAGGATCGTATATTTCAATGTACGCTAATGTCCACAAACCAACTGCTAATTATGATGAAGAGAAAAATGATGTTTTAAACCAATTAATCAAATTAATTGATTATGTCCCTATTTTAAATATTGAAAGTGAAAAAACATCTTTTTTAGATGTTAAAAAAGATGATTATATTATTGGTACATTAGTTTTAAAGCTAACTGTTAAACAGTTGAAACAACTGTATCAAGTGCCAATAGGAACTTCTTTTGTTGTATTACCTGCTGAGAAACCAGAAGTAACAACAGTCAATGAAATATTTTCAATTCGTCAATTAAAAGGTCTTCAATAGAGGATAAAAAAGTTATGCATAAATTATTCATTTCTATTATCGGATTTTACTCTATTTTTTTAGTTGGAAATTTATATGCTCAAAATATCACCTTATTACCTGGTGAATCTCGTGAAATAAAATTTGACCAAAAAATAGATACTATCTTTATTACAGATCCAACAATCGCAAATTATAAAATTTTGAATGATAAAAAATTGATGTTTTATGGATTGAAATCAGGAATGACAGATGTAAATGTGCTTAGTAAAGATGATAAAACTCTTTTGAGTGCACACTTAATTGTCAATGATTTAAATGCTGTATCCATAAATAGTCCTACAAATATTCAATTTTCAAATAGCAATTTACGTGTGAAAAAAATCGGCGAAGGCTATGTCGTAGAAGGTAAAGCAAAAGATCAAAATGAACTGGAAAAAGTACAGCGTATAGTCTCTGCGGCAATAAATAAAGCACCTAAAAGAAAAGATGATGATGATTTAGGAGATAATTACGGCAAAGATATTTTAACGCGTTACTTATTTGATAATGTAGTCAGTACGGCTTCTGTCGTAGATCCAAAGCAAATTAATATTCGTTTAACAGTGGCGTCAGTAAGCCGTAGCTTAAAAGAACAATTAGGAATTTCTTGGGAATATCTTGGTGGTGCAGGAGGTTTAAAACATGTCACTGTTGGGACTTTAGGTTTTGATGGTAGTGGAGGACATTTTCGTTTAAGTGCAGGTGCATTGAATGGGGTTATTAATGCATTAAATGCTAGCTTGAATAGTAAAATTTTAGCCGAACCTAATCTTTCTATGTTGTCTGGTCATAAAGCTGAAGTGTTAATTGGTGGTGAAATCCCAGTTGAAACTTCTAATATAAATGGTACGACAATCGACTACAAAGAATATGGGATCAGTTTAAAAGTAGCAGCAAAATTCGAAGAAAGTGGGAGAATCCGAGTAACTTTGAACCAAAATATATCAGATATTATCGGTCAAACGAAAAATACTCAGCCAGTTTTAAGTAAAACAAGTGCTGCGTCTAGTTTTGAAGTTGCAAATGGTGAAAGTTTCATTATTGGAGGTTTATATAAAGTAAATCATTCGGAAGGACTAAACAAATTGCCGATTGTAGGAGATATCCCCATTTTAGGTGCGTTTTTCCGTGATGCTTCAACTTCTAATGATGAGCAAGAATTAATTATTATTGCAACAGTGAATTTAGTAAAACCTGTGAATAAACAAGATGTTATATTGCCTACTTTTGATGACGCAAGTGCCTTAGAACAATTCTTTAATTTACGTCCACTGAGAAATGTATATCGTAGAACACAAGTGACTAATTTCTTGCAACATGGTGGATTCATTCAATAATGATCAGCTTTAATAAGTATAATTTTTTAAATTGAAAAGTGCGTAATACGAATAAAAATGATAATTAAGAAGGCGAATATTTATGTTATTGCTTGATATTGACAATCAAACTATTAACAGCATTAGGAATGTTGTTGTTATTTCTCCCACACTAATTGTTCAAAATGAAATAGCTGAGTTGTTGCGTTCAAATGGGGTTGAAAATGTAGATGTTTTAAATAATTCATTTCAGAATGAAGATATTTTTCTTAATGCAGAAGAAACTGTTGGTGTCGTAATTGATATTGAGTCAAACACAAATATTGATGAAATTATTGAGCATGTAACAGCACTAGTGCCACAAAAAATGTGGTGCTGTTTAATAGGAGAAAGTGATTCTATTTCGCTTGCTCAACGTCTTGCTGAGGATAATATTCTTTATTTCAATCGAGTAACTCAACTTAACTTGATGGTAGCTAAAATTACTGCTAATAAGATGGCAGTTCCTACGACTCGAAATACAGTAAAAATTTGCATGCTAGGTTGCAAAGGAGGAATTGGTGCAACGTTTCTTTCTATTCAAATTGCAAATGAAATTGTTAAAACGAAAAATGTTCCCGTTTTATTAGTACAAGGATCTAATGGGTCACAAGATCTGGATCTCCTTTTTGATAAGCAAATTCAAGGAGATATTGTGGAATTCGATAAAAATTTAGATATTTATATGGGTGATCATAAACATTTATTAAAGGAAGATTTAGAAAAATACAACTTTGTTATTTTTGATCAACCAATCTTTAATGTTAATAAAGATGAATATGTGAATTTTTTTGATCTTGCAAGTACTTTTGTTTTGATCACTGAACGCCACCCAAATTCTTTACGTGTTGCAAAACGTTTCATGGAACAATGTGAACGTCAACGAAATGAACATAATCGTTTAATTCGAACTTTCTTTTGTATAGAAGATTGTAATTTAGAACATTCTCAACTGATGTCCAAAGGTGATATTGAAAGTTTGATGAATTGTAGTGTTGACGCCATTGTACCTTTTTTAAAAAAGACGTCAGCTAAAACAATTGTAGAATTAAAGCTCAGTAAGTCTATGAAAAAAGTGATTAACAAGTTTTCAATGTTAGTTATCGGTGCTACTCCTCGAAATAAAAATTCACAAGAGAAATCGAGTTTCATCAAAACATTTTGGGAAAAATTGTTAAGTTAATTAAAGGATAAAGATGTTAACACTAGATGAAAAAATTGAATTTCGAGAAGGGATTCTGAGTAATTTAGAAGTAAATAAGCTTGATCAATTAAAAGAAGATCGAGAAAAATTGCTTAATGAATTAATACAAGTCGCTTATCAAGTTGCCGCTAAAATTGATCGTTATTTAACAGCTGGTGATGCCACAATGATGGCAGAAATAGTGACAGATGAAATTCTTGGTTATGGTCCACTGCGTACTTTAATGGAAGATGATAGCGTTAGCGATATTTTAGTAAATGGTCCTAATGATGTTTGGGTAGAACGTAAAGGGTTGTTAGAAAAAACAGATAAGAATTTCATTAACAATGAGCAACTCACTGAAATTGCTCGACGTCTTGTAGCGACAGTAGGACGTCGTATTGATAGTGGATCACCATTGGTGGATAGTCGTTTACCTGATGGTAGTCGTTTAAATGTTGTTATTCCTCCAATTGCTCTTGATGGCACATCTATTTCTATTCGTAAATTCTCAAAAAATAAGAAAAATTTACAAGAACTTGTTGGTTTTGGTGCAATGAGTGTGGAAATGGCAAATTTCTTAATTATTGCAGCACGTTGCCGAGTAAATATCGTTGTTTCAGGTGGGACTGGATCGGGCAAAACAACTTTGTTAAATGCACTATCCGATTACATTTCACCTCAAGAACGTGTTATTACAATGGAAGATACGGCTGAATTAAATTTAGGGCAACCTCATGTTGTTCGGTTGGAAACTCGCATCGCTGGAGTTGAAAATACGGGAGCAATAACGATGCGTGACTTAGTTATTAATGCCTTACGTATGAGACCTGAGCGTATTATTGTAGGGGAATGCCGTGGACCAGAAGCTTTCCAAATGTTACAAGCAATGAATACGGGTCACGATGGTTCAATGACAACTCTGCATGCGAATACTCCTCGTGATGCTATTTCTCGTATAGAAGCAATGGTGATGATGGCAAGTGCAGGATTACCATTAGAAGCAATTCGCCGTAATATTTCATCTGCAGTAAATATCATTGTGCAGGCTTCACGATTGAATGATGGTTCACGCAAAGTAATGAATATTACGGAAATCATGGGAATGGAAAATGGACAAGTTGTATTGCAAGATATTTTTACTTTCGAGGCAACACGTGAGCGGACAAAAGAAGGAAAAATAGTAGGTGAGTTTGTTAATCATGGAATACTTTCTCATAGTTGTGTATTTGAAAAGGCACAGATGTTTAATTTGGGAAGTGAACTAAGATCTATTTTTGCTAGAGGTGAAGTATAGTGTTTTTATTCTATATTATATTATCTTTTGGTGGAGGTTTATTATTTTATACGGCATTAAGTTTTTCACGTACTAAAAAGCTAATTGTTACTAATAGATATGAAACTTCTTTTACAAAAAGAACGTTAAAAAAAATCGAAGAAAAAGCTTTATTATGGAAATATTACTTTGTTAATGGTAAACCAAAGAATTTATTACGCAATATTATTATTACGTTAGTCATTTTTGTGACTGTTTATTTGGTAAATATGAATTTTATTCATTTTGATAATAAGATTGTTAGTTTAATGTATTTTGTTTGTTTTTTTATTTTTGTATGGAAATGGGGACAAAAAAATAATAAAAGAGCATTTACACAAGCTTTTCCCGAAATTATTCAAGTCTTGAATAGTGCGACAACAGCGGGAGCAGGGGTTTTGCAGGCATTAGAACGTTGTGGTAAAGATGTTAAAGGTTCTTTTGGTGATGAATTTAAATATATTTATAGACGTTTAGTAATTGGAGAAGATGTAAATATCGTTTTATCAGATAGCTATTCTCGCTGGCCATATCACGAATTTTTTGCTTTCATTACCATTTTAAAAATTAACCTTGAAAAAGGTGGGCAAATGAAAGAAGTAATTCAACGACTTGGTCGAGTTATTGCAAACGCTCAAAAAATGGAACAAAAGAAAAAAGCAATGACTTCAGAAGCACGTATGTCTGCAGCGATTGTTGCTTGTTTTCCTCTCGCTTTTTTCTTTTTCATGAAATTAAAAATGCCTGAAAATTTCGAGTATATAACAACAGATCCTTTAGGACGCTTAGTTTTATATTATGTATTAGCATCAGAATTTTTAGGAATGACGATTATTTGGTGGTTAATGAAGAGGGCAACTTAATATGCTAACTATATTATTTATAAGCATTATTTTTAGCGGTTTTTTAGTTGTCTTTATATTTGCTTTCTTATCAAGAGAAAAAATAAAACGCTATCGAGAGATTTTATCGGGGATTAGACCTAAAGCTGTTTCTGAAGAAAATACTAGAAAAGGTAAAACAAAAGAGCAAATTGAGTTGGAGTTATTAATTATTAATAATAATAAGTTTTTACGTGTTTTAGGTCTTATTGATAAAAATATTAAACTTAAGTTGTTTTTCGCGTTATTGAGTGCTCTTGTCGTCTATTTACTTACAGGCGAAAAAGATATGAAGATCTTAGTGGTAACAATAATTATTTCTATTATTCTGCCAGGAATTATTACAGATAAAGTAATTAAAACAAAAATCAAAACAATTATGGATGATCTGACAGGATTTATTGATTTAACTGCTGTATGTGTTCAAACAGGGATGCCTATTAGTACAGCACTGAAGCGTGTTGCGACAGATTTTAAAATGTTGAACCCTGATTTAACTTATGTGATGTTACGTATTTTACGCAAAGCAGAATTAACTTCGATGGTACAAGCATTAGACGAATTGGCTATTTCGTTACCTACACAAGAAATTAGAATGTTTATTACAGTTATGCAACAAAGTTTAAATTTTGGTTCATCAATTTACGATCAACTTATTCAATTATCAGCAGACATTCGTGAAATGCAATTATTGAAAATTGAAGAAAAATTAGGTTCATTATCTGCAAAGATGAGTGGTCCGCTTATTCTTTTTATTATGTTTCCAATTGTTATTCTCATTCTCGCTCCAGGTTTTATGCGAGTATTTAGTTCAGGACAGATTTTTTAAAATTATTTACTTAATTTTTTTATGTTAATAAGGATGAAATGATGATGTTTAATAAATTATATCAAAGTATGTTAATCATGAATATTGTATTAGGAGTAAGTGCTTGTGCAACGCAAAATAAAGATAATTTTGCAAATTCCTCAATTGAAATAAAAGAAAAAGTTTATAACTCAATGGGTAATTACAGCAATCTAGTGAAATTATATCGTGAGAAGCTTGCTAATATGCAGGATAAAAAATCATCAGCTTACTATTCTTATATGTATAAATTATCAAAAGCTTATTTTGATAAAGAAGATTATGAATCAGCACTTTTATATATTAAACCATTAATTGAGGTGAAAGATTATCGTGAAAAAGCATTGCTATTGCAATTAAAATCATTAGTTCAACTTAAACAAGATATTCAAGCATTAAAAATTGCACAGGAACTTATCAAAATTAATCCACAGAATGCAGACGTTTATAATAGCCAAGGTATTGCTTATGCACAATTAGGACAATTAGCTAAAGCTAAAGATAGTTTTAATAAAGCGAGATCTTATTTTTTGAATGATACTATCGCATTAAATAATTTAGCCATGGTGGCAATCATTAATGAGAAATATAGTGAAGCTATCCGATTATTATTACCGTTATATTCAAATGGTCAACGTGATCAACGTTTGATTTATAATCTTGTCTTTGCACTTATAAAAGCTGGTGATGAAAAATATGCAAAACAGATTATTGAGAATGAAAATTTGAATTCAAATCCTAGCGAACTTATTAGAGCATTAAAAAATACAACTCGTGTTTCAAATCAAGTTAAAGCATAGTTTCACAGGAAAAGAAAATGCGAAAAGATCTTAGTAAGTTTTTATATTTTTTACTAAAGAATAAGCAAGGCGTAGTTACAATAGAAATTACATTAACTGTTGCTTTCTACTTTATGATTATCTTTATGATTTTTGAAATTGGACGTTTAGCTATTACTAATGCGTATTGGAATTATGCTGTACAAAATGCTGTTCGTGAAACGAGATTAGCAGATCTATCTAAAACGGGAGACTATGAAACTAAATTTAGAGATAACATTCGTGATGCATACAAAAATATGACAAAAGATGGTGTAATGGGATTATTTGCTTCAGATATTAAGCCAAATGATATAAGTATCCATGTTGATTGTGCTAACAGTATTACTGCTCTGGCAAATGTAAGTAAAGGAAATTACGGAGAATGTAAAAATATGCCTCTAGCACGTTATGACCTTCAGTTTGATTATCATTTTTTAATCCCGCTTCCATTTATACCTGAGTTCGCAAATCATTTCTTTAATCAACAAGTTTTCGTGGTGCAAGTTAATGAACGTCCAGAATTTAAAGATGAATAAGAGTTTTTTCCAATATTTGAAGTGTTTTATTTGTGATAACAAAGGATCTATCATCATCGAATTTTTTTTCAGTATAGTATTACTTATGCTTCTCCTCTTTTTTATGGTTGATCTTGCTATTATGCGAGGAAACCTCGCTAAATTAGATAATATTTCTTACTCGATGGTTACTTTATTAAGAGAAAGAACTCAGCTTTATCGCCAGTGTATTCCTACGGCTAAGAATTGCACATCTCCAGAAAAAACACCTGTAGAAACAGAAAAACGAGAGAATTTGAAAGAAGAGGATGTTGAGCCACTAGTAAATCTGGCTAGACAAGCATATTACGGAAAAAATAGTAAAAAACCTCTATATATGATAATCAAATCATTGCGGTTTAAAGATGCTAATCCTAATAATGGAAAGATAGACGAAAAAACAGGAGGTGATTCTGATTTGAGTATTTGCAGTCCAACTGCCAAACTTGATGATTTTAAGCAAGTTGCACCACATTCTGAGCTTGATTTTACGAGGATTATTCCTCTTTATCAAGTAACCATTTGTGTACCAGCAGAGATAAGTTTTTTTAAATCATTTATTGGGGAAACACAATTTAAAGACGGTTTGTTGCGTTCCTCTTCTATTGCAGTTGGTCGCTAACGAGGTTAAAAATGAAGAAATTGCTAAATTATTTTCATCGAAAAATGAAAAAATTTTATTTCAATGAGTCAGGGACGTATTTTGCTATAACTGCGTTGATGTGTACAGTATTGTTGAGTTATGTTGCATTTGTCGTTGATGGTACAGGGTTATTGGCCGATAAAGTTCGTTTTATACAAGGTTTAACTGAAGCAGGTTTATTTGTCACGGCAGAGAATAATGAAACGAGACAGAATAAAACTCATTTAAAAAACGGGCAAACAATCAAAGAACGTAATCTAGATATGATTAGACAAGTTGCTCGTTCTTATTATCAGCCAGAGAATCTTTATATTGAAAATGAAGGTTTTGAGAATGGATGTTCTCGTAATGGTATTGATCTTACTTGTTGGATTAATGGTTATTTTAAGCGACCGTCTTGGTTATTTGGTAGAACAGTGTTTACTTCTTTTAAAGAAAAAGAAACGATTAGTAGCGATAACTTATTTTTTAAAAAGAAAATTTTTAATAATGCACCGATAGATATTATGTTTGTGATGGATTATTCAGGTAGCATGAAAGACTCTTTTAAAAAAACAAGAAAGAAAAAAATAGATGCTCTAAGAGAGATTATTAGAGAAATTAGTGATGATTTGTTACAAAAAAAAGATCATAACTACAATCGTATTGGTATTACCTTATTTGCAGGTGGTGTACAATTGAGCGACTCAAAGTATAGTCATCTCTGTACTTATCCATTTTTTTATACTTCAGGAACAACAATATGTAAGGTGTCAGACAAAAATAAAAATAATGTCAATAGTAGAAGTGAAAGTATTCAAAATTGTGAAGTTATTCAATCACCTAAAATAAATTATTATAGAAGCTTAAAAATGATTGAAGATTTTGATGGTTCGCCTTTAAATAAACGTTTTCCAAAAGCAAATATTCCAATGACAGCCGAAAAAAGTAAAGAATGTTTGGAGCATCATAAGAGGATTAATACCTCTCAGTGGTGTGATGTTTCAAATTTTAACGATTGTTTTAAAGTAATTAAAAAAGAACCAGCAGGTTGGACTTATAGTACAACTGGTTTGTACGTTGGTGCTAATCTTTTGATGAGAAAAAATCCTAAGACAGAAAATTTAAAGACAAATACAAAACGGTTTTTAGTCATTTTATCAGATGGCATAGATAATAGCGATTTTGAAGTTAATAAATTTATAATACCAGCTAATGTGAAAAAGGACGACTTAGGGTTTGAAGATCTCTATAAATTGAATGACCAAGGGAAACAAAACCTCGGTGCTTGCAATCAAATTCGAAAACGGATTGATAGCTTACAATCAAGCAGCTATAAACACTATGAAACAAAGATCAGTTTTATTGCGATAGATTATGATCCTCGTCGTAGTGATGATATTAGAACAAGAAAAGATGCTGAAGCATGGCAACAATGCGTAGGAGAGAGTAATTATTATGTTGCAGATAATATTGAATCTTTAAAAGAAGCAATTTTAAATGCAGTTAGATCTAATGATGAAGTTGGTCAAGAACAACCTTAAATATTAATGAAATTAAACGCCTTAGTCTTAACTAAGGCGTTTTTGTATGTAAATAAAATGTCGTTGTGTTCAAAAAAACAGAAAAATTTTTTGAAAATTGCGACGTAAAAAAGAAAGCACTATTGCTTTATATTTCTTCTGACCAACAAGTATGCTAGCGGATATCATTAGTCATTATACACAATAAAATGCCCCATTTTCTCTGCTTTCGTATTCAAATATTTACTGTTGTGGGGATTTTCTCCCACATTCAGTGGAACACGTTCAACGACGTTGATACCAGCATTTTTCATTGTTTCAATTTTTTGTGGATTATTAGTGAGTAAGCGGACTTCTCTTATGCCAAGGAGATTAAATATATCAGCACAAATACTGAAATCACGTTCGTCTGCATCAAAACCGAGAGCAAGATTTGCTTCAATTGTATCCATTCCTTGATCTTGTAAAGCGTAGGCTCGGATCTTATTAATTAAGCCAATCCCTCGCCCTTCTTCACGATGATAAATTAACACACCACGTTTCTCACGACTAATTTGTTTTAAAGCTGTTTGTAATTGAAAACCACAGTCACACTTTAAACTGTGTAAAGTATCGCCAGTAAGACATTCAGAGTGAATTCGAGCAAGGACAGGTACACCATTTGTAATATTGCCCATCACTAATGCAACATGTTCTTTTTCCGTACTTGGACTTTTAAATCCAACAATACGAAAAAGACCAAACTCTGTTGGGAGATTGGCTTCAGCAACAAGTTGAATATCTGACATTAATTATAGATTCCTATGTATTTTTTTTATGGAGTGCTAGAATACACCGCTTTTTGCAATTGTCAAAGTAAAGAGGAATGATATGTTAAAAAGATTATCAATATACGCAGGCTTGCTTTTATTAGTACCTATAGTTGCTCTAACAACTAGTTGGCATTGGCAGGAAATGCAAAGTTATGGAGCGATCTCTTATTTCTTGTATTGGGTAACGAATACTGCAGGCAAACCTTACTTTATCGTAACATCGATTTTATTTGCTCTATTTTATTTTTTAGCAATTAAAGATAAAAAAAAGGCAGTAAAAGTGATAGTTATAATGGCTATAGCCCTCATTGTTGCTAATGGCATGAAGATGGTCGCTAAAAAAGTTGTACAAAAAAATCGTCCATTTATGACACAAGTTTTCAACACTTTACCTGATGCAGCAACTTTCTACTCGTTGAAAAAATCAGATCGTGCTACTGTAATAAAAGCATACTACCAGCAATATGCACCAAATGTGCCACAGTGGTTAGTCGACCATAGAAGCAGCGAAACTGGCTTTTCTTTTCCATCAGGACATAGTACTTTTGCAACAATTTGGGTGTTATTAGCTGCAGGCTTTGCGTTATTACTCGGTAATAACAGGACATTGTGCTATTTTGCAAATTTTTTGACACTTTGGGCAATGCTAGTTTTAGTTAGCCGTTTACAACTTGGCATGCATTTCCCATGGGATGAAATAGCAGCCATTGTAATGTCTTGGTTTTGGTTGCTTATCCTATTTTTCTTTTTACAAAAGAAAAAATGGTTTGAAGTTTAATTTCAATAGTTAGTTACACTACATCGTTATACTTGATTGATATTAAATTAACATTTAAACAGAAAAATTAGAAAATATTAAAAAAGGGAATAAGGACCACTAAAATATTAAATTATTTAGCTATGAAAAGGGAAGTAAATTTTGTCTAGAATAATTGAACATTTACAAACAGTTATTGAGTGGATTAATACTAATGTTGGTGGCACATTGTGGGATATTACTACTTTAGTTTTACTCGGAGTTGGATTGTTTTTCACGATGACAACAGGTTTTGTGCAACTGAGACTATTGCCTGAAAGTCTGCGGGAAATGTGGTTTGGTCGTGGCTCAAATAGCAATGCTTTAACTCCTTTCCAAGCGTTTGCAACAGGGCTAGCTAGTCGAGTTGGTGTAGGAAATATTGGTGGTGTTGCTGTCGCAATTACTGCAGGTGGTGCTGGTGCCGTGTTTTGGATGTGGGTGACAGCACTGATTGGTATGGCAAGTGCTTTTGCAGAATCGTCATTAGCACAGTTATACAAAGTTAAAAATCCTGATACAACTTATCGTGGTGGTCCTGCTTATTATATTACACAAGGGCTAAGAGCTCATTGGTTAGCAGTGATTTTTGCATTAGTTTTAATTTTTACTTTTGGTTTTGCTTTTAATGCTGTTCAGTCCAA
Organism: Actinobacillus sp.; assembly: GCA_020026055.1. Classification (GTDB taxonomy): domain Bacteria; phylum Pseudomonadota; class Gammaproteobacteria; order Enterobacterales; family Pasteurellaceae; genus Actinobacillus_C. The sequence goes on along the minus strand of JAHHRA010000001.1, from coordinate 21,989 downwards.
TTCCATTGTTGAAGCAACGCACAATGCTTGGCAGTGGAACGCTAAATATGTAGGAATTATTCTTGCCGTTTTAGCGGGCGTGATTATTTTTGGTGGAGTGAAACGTATTGGTCAAGTTTCAGCGAGATTAGTGCCGACAATGGCATTACTGTATTTAATTATCGTTGCAGTGATCATGCTGATGAATATAGAACGTATTCCTATTTTAATCAGCAATATTTTTAAAAGAGCTTTTGATTTTCAAGCAATAACAGGTGGCTTTTTTGGTGCTATTTTTTCGCAAGCAATGTTAGCAGGGATTAAACGTGGTTTATTTTCCAATGAAGCAGGAATGGGTTCAGCACCAAATGCAGCGGCAGCAGCTGAAGTAAAACATCCAGCTAGTCAGGGGTTAATCCAAATGCTCGGAGTGTTTGTCGATACGATTGTAGTTTGTTCCTGTACTGCATTTGTGATTTTGCTTGCAGAAAATCAAAATCCTGATCTTAATAATATTTCTTTAACTCAAGCCTCACTTAAATATCATATCGGTGATTTAGGCGTGCATTTTTTAGCTTTTATCTTATTGTTATTTGCTTTTTCTTCTATTATTGGTAACTACGCTTACGCCGAGAGCAATGTTCGTTTTATCAAAAATAACCGATGGATAATCTATATTTTTCGTTTCACGGTAGTATTTTTTGTCTATTTTGGTGCCGTAAATTCTGCTCAAACTGTTTGGGATTTTGCAGATAATATCATGGCTGTAATGGCATTGATCAATCTAGTTGCGATAGTATTGTTATCGCCAATAGTGTTGGAGTTATTAAGAGACTATACTCACCAATTGCAGGCAGGGATCCTTGATCCTGTATTCAATATTAATGAGCATCCAAAGCTTTTGAAACGTGGTGTTGATCCTGAAATTTGGGAGTATGATCCGAAAGCAAAAATAGCCGTCCAATATATTGATGAGCTAACATCCACTTTTAGTAAAGAAGAATATTTAATAGTAGAAGAGTAATTTAAAAAGTATTATTGAAAAATAAAAAACCGAGCAAAAATGTCTCGGTTTTTTTATTTGTTTTACAAATTTTAAAATACAGCAAACATTGCTAATACACTAAATAGACCTGCTAGACCGTAAAATATCGCACCACTAGCTGGAAGATGGATTTTGAGGTCGTGTAAGCCATGGTGGATACGGTGTAAGGCACCCCACACAGGAAGAACTAAGACACCGAGTAGAATAATTTTACCGTACCAACAGTGTATGAAGTAGTACAATGTTTTCATTGCTTGTTCGCCTGAAATAAGGTTGAACGGGATCAAGAAACAGATAGCTAAAATTAGTACAGGGAATAAAATTGCACTAATCGTTGTGCCAGCACCGAAGAGTAACCAAACAAGCGGTTCGTTGGAACGTTTTGGATCTTGCATTCTATCCTCCTTTTAAATAACTAACCACAAGATAACTATAATGCTTACGATAGCAGTGATGCCCCATAAAGCTTGCGTAACCAATTTCGGATCTAGTTTTTCTCCTTTGATGATGAGATTCATCACCTTAGGTGTCATCCTGAAGTAAGTTACAGTGTTTAATATGGCTGCACCAAGAGCAATGAGGTTTAGGAAAACGACGATTGGATTGCTTAAAAATTCGATGAACTTATAAGCACCAAAGATTCCCCAAGCCGATTTGCTTAAACAGATTACGCCATAAAATAAAACAAAGCTAAACCAAAGTGAAAAGATCGCAGTAGCTTCTCGCATCATATAAAAGCGGTAGAAAGGATGATGTTTCCACCAATCAGCTTCCATCGGGCGGATGTATTTTTTACGTTTACTCGCAGTTGTCATTCAGAAACTCCTTATTGTTTTGGCTTTAACATCGCGATAATGAAGTCTTTGGCACTTTCAACTTTACCTTGGTTGATCGCTGCCGCAGGGTCTACGTGTTTTGGACAAACTTCAGAGCAATAGCCAACAAAAGTACAGCTCCAAACACCATTATCGCTATTTAGCAATTTCATACGTTCTACTTCGCCATGATCGCGATTATCGAGGTTGTAACGTCTTGCCATAGTGATAGCGGCAGGTCCTAAAAATTCAGGGTTTAAGCCAAATTGTGGACAAGCGGCATAGCATAAACCGCAATTGATACACATTGAAAATTGGCGATATTTTTCTAATTGTGCTGGCGTTTGTTTAGTGCGACTACGTGCTAAAACTTCAGAAGAATGCGGCTCACCATCTAAAGGTGGTTCTTGGTTGCCGATAATGTAAGGTTTTATGCTTTCCAAACTCTCAATAAAATGAGTGAGATCAACAACAAGATCACGCTCAATTGGAAAATTTGCTAAAGGCTCAATTCGCATATAACCGCTGTAATCTCGCAAGAAAGTTTTACAAGCTAATTTGGGTACGTTATTGACCATCATTCCACATGAACCACAAATAGCCATACGGCAGGACCAGCGATAAGCTAACTCTGGATCTAACTGATCTTTGATATATCCTAAGGCATCGAGCAAAGAAGTTTGGTTATCATAAGGAACTTGATAGGTTTTTAAGTAAGGTTTTTCGTCGATTTCAGGATTGTAGCGTAAAACTTCGACTTGCATCACTTCGTTACTTGCCATTGTTTTGCTCCTTTTTATTGTCATCTTTATGTGCAGCTTCTTGTTGTTCTGCTTCAGCACCATAAACTCGTTTTGCAGGTTGTGAAGTAGTGATTTTGACAGGACTATATTCAATCATAGGAGCACTGTTTTCATTATAGAAAGCGAGCGTATGTTTCAAATAGTTCTCGTCATCACGTTCAGTATAATCTAAACGTTGATGTGCTCCACGAGATTCTTTACGCTCAATTGCAGAATTAGCAATTGATTGCGCAACATCAAGAATGTAACCAAGCTCGATCGTGTAAAGGGCGTTAGTATTAAAAACGTTGGAATGATCTTCAATTTTGACGTTTTTATAACGTTCCTTGAGTTCAGCAATTTTATCGACAGCTCGTTGCATGCTTTCTTGAGTACGATAAATGCCACAACCTTCTTCCATCGCTTGTCCCATTTCTTCACGGATAGTTGCCCAAGATTCATTGCCTTTTTGTTCGTAAAGCATTTCTAAACGAACGACTACATCTTGTGCTTGTTTGTCTATTGCAGACTGGTTGAGTGTAGGAGCTTGCAGTGCATTTTGAGCAGCCTGTACGCCAGCTACTTTGCCGAGTACTACTAATTCTGCTAATGAGTTTGAACCTAAACGATTAGCACCGTGTAAGCCAGAGGATGCACATTCACCGACAGCATATAACCCTTTGATACGAGTTTCACAATTGAGATCAACTTCAATACCTCCCATAGTGTAATGTACGACAGGGCGTACAGGGATCGGGCTAATGACTGGATTGACACCTTCATAAGCTTGGGCAAGTTCACAAATGAACGGTAAGCGTTCGTGTAAATATTTTTCACCAAGATGACGTAAATCTAAATGGACAACGTCTACACCTTTAGCTGTTTTTAAAGTATTACCTTTTTTCCATTCTTGCCAGAAGGCTTGTGAAACTTTGTCACGTGGACCTAGCTCCATATATTTATTTTGTGGTTTACCAATAGGAGTTTCCGGTCCGAGACCATAATCTTGGAGATAACGATAGCCATTTTTATTTACTAAAATTCCGCCTTCACCTCGGCAACCTTCAGTCATCAGAATTCCCGTATTTGGTAAACCTGTAGGGTGGTATTGCACAAATTCCATATCGCGTAATGGTACACCATGACGATATGCCATAGATAAACCATCACCTGTGACGATGCCACCATTAGTATTAAAACGGAATGCTCTACAACCACCGCCCGTAGCGATAACTACCGATTTAGCGTTAATTTGGATGATCTTACCTTCCATCATATCAATCGCCACTACGCCACAAGCATAACCATTGTCAACTAAAATATCGAGGACAAAATGTTCGTCAAAACGTTGAATTTGTGAAAATTGGATTGAAGTTTGGAAAAGGGTGTGGAGTAAATGGAAGCCTGTTTTATCCGCTGCAAACCAAGTACGTTCAATTTTCATTCCGCCGAAACGACGCACATTGACATCTCCATCTTTTTTACGGCTCCAAGGGCAACCCCAACGTTCAAGTTGAGTCATTTCTACAGGTGAATGCTGAACAAAGTATTCGACCATATCTTGTTCACACAACCAGTCTCCACCTGCTACAGTATCATGGAAGTGTTTATCGTAGCTATCTTCAGGTTTGATCACAGCAGCAGCACCACCTTCAGCAGCAACAGTGTGACTACGCATCGGGTAAACTTTAGACAGGAGTGCGATTTTTAAATTTGGATTGGCTTCAGCAGCAGCAATTGCAGTACGTAAGCCACCGCCACCAGCTCCGACAATCGCAACATCGACATTGATAATTTCTTCGATATGCACAGTATTTCTCCCCAGAAATAAATATGATTATTGATAACAGTAAAAAGCTTTTTAAGCGGAAACATTCTGCCATTTTTGACATATTCTGATAATCGCAATATCTTAAAATTGTGATCTACTTCAAAGTTTTTTTAAGAAAAAAATATGTTAATTCAAGAAGTTATTGATAATAATTATCAAATATCTTTTTTCAGATATTTTAATTTATAGCACTCATAAATAATGCTAAAATAAGCCGAATTTTTAAGCTTAAAAATGAGTAATGTAATGACAAGAAATCACTATGATGAGTTAGCAATTGAAGAGAATATGAAACGAGATATTTTATTAGATAAGAAATTGAAATTAACAAAACAAACTTGGCAGCCAAGTGCACAGATTAAAAATTTGATTATACGAGCTAAGATAATTGAGCAAATTCGAATATTTTTTCGTGATCGTGGCTTATTAGAAGTTACTACACCTGTCTTAAATGCGTATAGTGTAACAGACGTACATTTGACAACTTTTGAAACTATATACCATTCTCCACATAAATCTACTCCTAAAAAACTTTATTTAATGACTAGTCCTGAATATTATATGAAACGACTTCTTGCTTCAGGAAGTGGACCCATTTTCCAAATTTGCCCTGTATTTCGGAATGAAGAAGCAGGCAAGAAGCATAATCCTGAATTTACAATGCTCGAATGGTATCGTCCGTTTTTTGATATGTATCGTCTTATTAATGAAGTTGATGATTTATTGCAGGAAATTTTAGACTGTCCTCCTGCGGAAACAGTAAGTTATCAAACTATTTTCCAAGAATGTGTAGGGTTAGATCCACTTTCTTGTTCGTTAGCAGAACTGATTGCAAAAGCAAAAATGTATCATTTTATCGACGCTGAAAAAGCAGATCGAGACACTCTATTAGAATTTTTATTTAGTACACAAGTTGAACCAAAGATTGGACAAAAACAACCAATAGCAGTTTACCATTTCCCTGCTTCACAAGCAGCATTAGCTCAATTAAGTTCTGAAGATCTTCGTGTTGCTGAACGTTTTGAGTTTTATTATAAAGGATTGGAATTAGCAAATGGTTTTACTGAATTAACGGATTTTCGTGAACAACGTCATCGTTTTGAAGAAGACAATCGAGAACGTAAACGTCTAGGGTTACCAATATTTGAAATTGATATGCATTTTTTAGCTGCATTAAAAGCTGGAATGCCGAATTGTTCTGGAGTGGCACTAGGTATAGAACGATTACTTATGATTGCACTTGGTGCATCAAGTATTGCTGAAGTAATGGCATTCGATATTGATCGAATCTAAAAATTGTTTTTCTTCTCTTACTAAAACGGAGTGAGTTTTAGTAAGACTTGTTTTGCATAAGTGCAAAAATCAAACTTTACTTACGTCTAGTTCTATCTAATAACGAAAAGCGTTCAAATTTTGATACGTCTGCTAAACTATTCACCTTTTTAAGTTAAACTCTAAAAAATTTAATCATTCTTAATTGCAAGTTCCTTTTTTACTTTATTCGCTAAAGTAAGAAACTGTGAGCGTTGTTTAGCTGTCATCAGATTAGTAATAGCAGGCAATTTTATAGACATAGGATTCCAAGGATTCCCATTAATACGAAATTCGTAGTGTAAATGTGGTCCTGTTGATAATCCAGAATTACCAGAAAGTGCAATTATTTGACCTCGTTTTACTTTTTGTCCTGCTTGTACGAGAGTACGATGTAAATGCATATAGATAGTTTGATATTTACGACTGTGACGAATTACAATATAACGTCCCGCACCATGAGCTTGGTAAGCCACTTTAGTAACGACTCCTTCTGCGGGTGCTAATACTTTTGTTTTCATTGGAACTGCGAAGTCTACACCATAGTGTGGGCGGTGTGCTCCTGTGAGAGGATGACGACGATGTAAGTTAAAAGGCGATGAAATACGAGGAACAAAATTAAATGGGTAACGGTTAAACCCCTTCCCTGTTGAGTTACCATTTTCATCGTAGAATAAACCGTCTTCCGCTTGAATGGCATAGAAATCAGATTTACCAGTACGTAAATGAATAGCTTTCACTTCTGCCCTTCCTGTGGGCTTATTATTGATAAGTTCACGAGATACTTTGATAGTGAATTTATCTCCTTTTTGTAAATGACGCATATTAGTTTGCCATTGTAATGCATTAGAAGCTTGGTTTGCCACAGCGTTATCTAATTCAAGATCTTGGAAACTTTTCACGAATGAATGAGTTATATTGCCGTGTAGAATTTGTGTTTCCCATTTTCCTTCTTGTTTAATTATCTGAGCAGTAAAAGTATTGTCTGGATTACGAATATAAATGCGTTCTTCGCGTGCAGATGGGAACCAGTTTAAGTACATTAAATTACCGTCATTATTTAATGTCCAATAAATTTTTTGACCTGGATGTAATTGCGTTTCAAATTCAGGGAATTGTTTAATGAGTTGGTGTCCAACACGCTCATTTAGATTTGAATCGTTTAAAATTTTCGAAAGCGTATCACCCTTTTGAACAGTATACACAAATTGTTCTGTGATTTGACGTGCTTGATTTGTTGCGTCAACTAAGTTATTAATTGCTGTTTTTACATCTTCAGGTAAATCTTCAGCAGTAGAATCACCAACGTCTTCTATTTGATCAACTTCGTCATCTTTGCCATCAATATCATCAACTGAAAGACCATCGCCTTCAGAAATTTCATTATTTGAAGAAAGGGTCTGAGAAACTTTATTGTCTGTTAATTTTTTTACACCATAAGTATTATAAAATACGATACTTGCTATTAATAAAATGATAGCAGCAATGAAAGCCCATACTATATGTTTTATTTTTTTTGAGGAAAATTCCATAAATTTAAACCTGATTGAGAATCAATACTATTAATTCTATTAATAATCATTAAAGAAGCGTTAGAATTCAATGATTGCTAAAGTAACTTAAATAAGTTATTTTAATTATTTTTTAGTGTTACAAAAAATGTTTGATAAAACGAAACGAAAGCCTTTAATTGAGTTAAAGAATATCAGTGTAACTTTTGCTCATCATAGAGTGCTACAAAATATCAATTTTTGCCTTTATCCGCAATCAATTATTACAATAGTTGGTCCAAATGGCGGAGGTAAATCTACTTTGCTTAAAGTTTTACTCAAACTTATTCCGCCAACAACTGGCGAAGTAATTTATAGTAAAAATCTTCGTATTGGATATGTTCCACAAAAAATCTATCTTGATCATACCCTGCCTCTTACTGTTGCTAAGTTTCTTGCTTTAAGTCAAGCTGTAACAGAAGAAGCAATTCGCGAAACGGCAGAACTGCTCTCAATTACACATTTAAAACATAATAGCCTGCATAAATTATCTGGCGGTGAAATGCAAAGAGTATTAATTGCACGTGCTATCTTAAATAAACCTAACTTGCTAGTACTCGATGAGCCAACACAAGGAGTAGATATTAATGGACAATCCGAACTTTATCAACTTATAAATACGATGCAACGTAAATTAAATTGTACTATTTTAATGGTTTCGCATGATTTACATATTGTAATGGCGGATACAAATGAAGTGTTGTGTGTAAATCAACATATTTGCTGCCAAGGTACGCCAGAAATCATATCTAATGATCCTAAATTTAAATATTTTTTTGGCGATTCTTTTGCTAAGAATATCGCTTTGTATACACATCATCACAATCATCATCATAATATGCATGGTGATGTCTGTCACAATAAAAAAAAGGAAAACGAATGTTGTATTTCGCACATTCTTCACATTGAAGAATAGGACAAAAAGATGTTAGAAATTCTTTTACCCGCTTTATTGACAGGACTTTTATTATCATTAATTACTGCTCCATTAGGGGCTTTTGTTGTTTGGCGTAAAATGGCATATTTTGGTGACACTTTATCTCATTCTGCTATTTTTGGAGTCGCTCTAGGGATTTTTTTAGACATTAGTCCTTATTTTGCTATTTTAATACTTACTCTCGCATTGGCTGTAGTAATGGTTTGGCTTGAAGAACGTACGACTTTCTCGGCAGATACTCTATTAGGGATTATTGCTCATAGTAGCCTATCACTTGGTGTAGTCACAGTTGCTTTGTTACACAATGTTCGCATCGATTTAATGATTTACTTATTTGGTGATTTATTAGCAATGCACTATGATGATGTTTACCTTGTTGGGGGAGGCGTTGTGTTCGTTCTTCTCACATTAATATGGTTTTGGAAGCCGATGTTATCAATGACAGTCAGTCCAGAATTGGCTCAGATTGAAGGTGTAAATGTGCAAAAAATGCGATTACTATTGATGATTTTAACAGCGTTTACAATTGCACTAAGTATGAAGTTTGTTGGAGCGTTGATTATCACTTCGTTATTGATTATCCCTGCTGCTTGTGCTCGCCGTTTTGTTCGAACGCCAGAATCTATGGTTTTCGTTGGTATCATTTTCAGTATGCTCGCAGTGTGTTTAGGTTTGCTTCTTTCTTTATTTTATGACACTCCCGCGGGTCCTTCTGTTGTGATTGGGGCTGCTGGACTATTTGTTTTAAGTCTTTTCAAAAAAGAACCAAACTAATGCTTAATGTTATTTCTTTGCTTATGCGAAATAGTAACATTAAGCAAATTCATAACTTGCAAATTATGCACAAAACACAAAAGCGTTTTGTGCATGCTTTGTAGAGCTACAAAAAATTACAGTTTTTCTTTGGAAAAATTTTACGAATTTGCTGGCGTGATATCAAACATCATATGTTGTTGACGCAGTATCCCCACCGTGTCCTGTCCAATTTGTGTGAAAGAATTGACCACGAGCCTTATCAGTGCGTTCGTAAGTATGAGCACCGAAGTAGTCTCGTTGAGCCTGTAGTAAATTAGCAGGAAGTTGAGTAGTAGTATAGCTATCTAAGAAAGTAAGTGCAGATGCCATACAAGGCATAGGTAATCCTATTTCGAACGATTTGGCGACGATCTTACGCCAGTCCTTCATTGCATTTTCTAGAATTGTGCGAAAATAAGGATCAACACCTAAAAATATCAGTTTTGGATCTCGTGCGTATGCGTCGCGAATATTACCTAAAAATGCTGAACGGATGATGCAGCCTTCTCGCCATAAAAGTGCTGTTGCTCCATAATCGATATTCCAATTAAAAGTTTCTGATGCTTCACGAATTAACATAAAACCTTGTGCGTAAGAAATAATTTTAGAGGCAAGTAGAGCATTGCGTAGTGCGTTGATCCATTGCGTTTTCTCACCTTCGATTGGAGTGATTTGCTTATCAAAGCATTTTGTCATCACAACACGTTGCTCTTTTAATGCTGAAACACAACGTGCAAAAACTGCTTCAGTGATAAGTGTAAGTGGAACACCAAAGTCTAAAGCATTAATACCTGTCCATTTACCCGTTCCTTTTTGCCCTGCAGTATCAAGAATTTTTTCAACTAGTGGTGAGCCATCTTTATCTTTATAGCCAAGAATATCCGCTGTAATTTCAATCAAATAGCTATCTAGTTCAGTTTTCTGCCATTCTTTGAAAATGCGTTGCATTTCTTCGTAACTTAAGTTCAAACCTTCTTTCATAAATTGGTATGCTTCACAGATGAGTTGCATATCACCATATTCAATGCCGTTATGTACCATTTTGACAAAATGACCTGCACCTTCATTACCTACCCAGTCACAACAAGGTTCACCTCCTTTTGTTTTAGCAGAGATCGCTTGCAAGATAGGTTTTACATATTGCCAAGCTATAGGATTACCTCCAGGCATAATAGACGGACCTCGACGAGCCCCTTCTTCACCACCAGATACGCCTGCACCGATAAAACAAATACCTTTTTCAGCTAGTTCTTTTACTCGACGGTTAGTATCAGGATAATTTGAATTTCCTCCATCAATAATAATGTCTCCTTTATCTAAAAGGGGCACTAAGGCATTAATAAATTGATCGACTACTTCACCAGCACGCACCATCAACATAATTTTACGTGGAGCATTAAGTTTGCTGACTAAATCTTCCAAAGAATAAGCACCGATAATATGTGTATTATTTTTAGCCGCACCTTCTAAAAATTCGCTTACTTTGCTGGTAGTACGGTTATAAGCTACAACTGTAAAGCCGTGATCAGCCATATTTAAAATAAGGTTTTGCCCCATTACCGCAAGTCCGATAACACCGATATCCCCTTGTTTGGTATTCATAATTTTCTCCTAAGTTGATAGTTAAATTTCAGTTAATTCAATATTTGTTAAACCAGAAGCAGCAACTTTATCAAGATACCATTCTGTTTTACCGTTGTGGCTACGGATTTTTGCTGCTGGATATGCTTTTGCTTTGAGATCTTGATTAGCAATCTCAGTAAGAATTTTAGCTTTTTTTTCACCTGTTACTAAAAATGTAATTCGTTTTGCGAGAGATAACAATCTTGCTGTTTTAGAGAGACGCCATTGCCCTGTTTGTGGATGTTGAACAAGACAAGCAAGTGCTTCGTCTTCAAAATTTGTTTGCCCTGGGAAAAGGGAAGCGGTATGACCATCATCCCCCATACCTAAAATAATCCAATCGAAACAACAATGGGGTACAAATTTACGGATCTCTTTTTCAAAACGATCATGTTCTTGTTGGTGATGGGCTTCTCCCCGTATACGATGAATATTTTGTATGGGGAGAGTAATATGATCGAAAAGTAATTTTTGAGCCTCTCCATAATTGCTTTCAGGATCATCGGGACTCACCATGCGTTCATCACCCCACCAGAAATGCAAGTTTTTCCAATGAATTGTTGTACTTAAAGGTGAAGTTGCTAATGTCTTAAATAATTGCTTAGGCGTACTGCCTCCTGAAAGAGAAATATGGACAGGACGGTTTTGTAAGCTGTAATTTAAGAATTCATTAGCAATCATATTCACTGCTGCTTGAGCAGTCGGGAAAATAGTAACATTTTCGAGCATAATTCTTTCCTTAATGTTTTTTAACCATTTTACCTGTTGGGCGTTCCCATACGCGCCCATTACGTGCGATGAGCTTATCAGCAGCAGTAGGTCCCCAAGTTCCTGCTTCGTAATCATAAATATGTCCACCGTTAGCTTTATAATTTAAAATAGGTTGGACGTATTTCCAGCAAGCGTGTACAGTGTCAGTGCGTGCAAAAAGTGTTGCATCACCACGAATAGCATCTAGCAACAAACGATCATAAGAAGTTAATAAACTAGGTTGAGCTAAGTCAGCATAACGAAAATCCATTGATACTTCTTTGGCTTCGAAGCCTGCACCTGGTTTTTTTAGACCAAAATGCATTGAAATTCCTTCATCTGGTTGAATGCGAATAATAAGTTTATTCTCAGGTGCATTGGGACTAAAAACAGGATGCGGTGTTTTTTTAAAGTGAATAACGACTTCAGTAACTCTTGTAGGTAAACGTTTACCTGTACGCACGTAGAAAGGCACGCCTGACCAACGCCAGTTATTAATTTGCACCAGTAATGCCATATAAGTTTCTGTCATTGAATCAGGAGGTACACTGTTTTCTTGGCGATATCCTTTTAGTTCGTGTCCCTCGATTTTACCTGCAGTATATTGACCTAATACTACATTATCTTGTAATTCTTCTTCATTTAACGGATGTAAGCAATGTAGAACTTTAGCAACTTCATCACGCATTGAATCTGCATTGATAATAGCAGGAGGTTCCATCGCGACTAAAGCTAATACTTGGAGTAAATGATTTTGGAACATATCACGTACAGCCCCAGAGCCATCGTAATAACCACCACGCTCTTCTACGCCTAGTGTTTCTGCCCCTGTAATTTCAATATAATCAATAAAATTATGATTCCAAAGTGGTTCAAAAAGTCCGTTAGAAAAACGCAATACTAATAGATTTTGTACGGTTTCTTTTCCGAGATAATGGTCAATACGATAAATCTGATGTTCTTCAAAGAAACGGTGAATCTGAATGTCAAGAGCTTTTGCACTTGCCATATCATAACCAAATGGTTTTTCAATGATAATTCGTTTCCAACCTTGTTTTTCTGAATTGAGATGGTGTGCAGCAAGGCACTCAGGAATGATGCCATAAAGGCTTGGTGGTGTAGAAAGGTAATAAAGCGTATTACCTAGTGTTGTGTAAGTCTGGTGTAATTTATCAAGGATCGGAACGAGTTTAGCATAATCTTGGCTATCGGAAGTATTAATAGCTTGGTAGTAAAGATGTTGACAAAAATTTTCTAAAATCTCGCCGTCTGCTTTTTCAGTTTTTATAAGAACATCACGCATTTTAGCTCGGAAACTTTCATTTTCTAGTTTCGTACGTGCTACTCCTAATACCGAAAAATGTTCATCTAAACGTCCAAGTCGATAAAGATTAAAAAGTGCTGGAATTAATTTTCGGTATGTCAAATCGCCAGAAGCGCCGAAAATAACAATACAAGTAGGTTCTGTTTTCATTTTATGAGTCTCTTTTTAGGTATTAATCCTTTAACATCTATTAATTCGAGAAAATGTGAATAATTTTTTATGAAAATCGGGGCGTGAATAAGCCAAGAAATGTGTTGTATCTTGGAATATTTTTTAAAAAATAATGTTTAAAATATCTAGTTAGCATAGTTAGTTAATTTTAGTATTAATGCACAAGAAAAAACAAATAAAAAACACCGCATAATGTTATGCGGTGTGTATGTTAACAAATTATTTTTTAGCACGTAACACACGTTGTGCAAAAATAGCGATACCAATAATAAAGACAGCCAATCCCAATAAATTTGCAGTAGTTTTCCAATCAGATATTTGGATTGCTAATGGTGATTCAGAGCCTCCAGTAGTTACAGATGCAGCAATAATGAATGCCATCAATACACCAATCAAACTTTCGCCAACAATGAGTCCTGCGGCAAAGAGTGTACCGAATCGCTCTGATTTTTGATGTAATTTTTCAGAGGAAACGTGAGTGCGTTTTGCATGAGCCGTTAAGTGGCGATTAATCAACCATGCAAGTATTGCCCCGACAACAATTGGCATATTAATGCTTGGTGGAAGATAGATCCCCATTCCAACAGCTAAAGCAGGTAAGGCTAATCGGTTGTTTGAAATGCGTTTTATCAAGATATCCATAATGATTAATGTCACTCCTAAACCAATGCCCATATAAATATAAGTCCATTCAAGACTACTTGAGAAAATACCTTTTGCAATGAATGTCATTAACGTAGCTTGTGGTGCGGAAAGAGCATCTGCTGGATCCATATTTGGACGAGGGAGTGCACCTGAAAAACCATAAGCATTGTATAGGATGCTAAGAACAGGTGCGATAACCAATGCTCCAACGATGCAACCTACAATTAAAGCAACTTGTTGCTTCCAAGGTGTAGCTTTGACTAATAAGCCTGTTTTTAAATCTTGTAAATTATCATTAGAAATAGCTGCAGTACTTACTACAGTAGCACCTGTAAAAATAGTGAGAGCAATTAAGAAATTTTGCCCTGCTTGTGAGTCCATTAATCCTGTAAACTTGCCAATTAACGTTAAAGTGAGAGCAATAATCACAACGGAAATAATGCCAATCCCTGAAATGGGGGAAGATGAAGAGCCGACAAGCCCAGCCATATAACCACAAGCTGCAGCCACAAAAAAGCCAATCATCACAGCTAAAGTCGTACAAACGATAACAAGTATCACTGCTTCTGTAGTAGAAATAGGTGCTTCGTGAATAAAATCAGAAAGTGCTAAAACAATAAGAGCAATGGCTGACAAAGTAATAGCAATCATTGTTCTAGGAGAAAGATCAGTTTCTGTTGCATCCGTTGATTTTTTTTCTTTATCTTGCAACGCACGGAATGAGCTCACCATCCCTTGTGTCATCGGTTTCATAAGTGTAAGCAAAGTCCAAATTGCAGCAATACCGAGAGTGCCTACGCCAACGAAACGTACTTTGGTTTTCCATAAATCTTGAGCAAAATCAATATAATTCAACCCATCAGGAATCACAATGTTGGACGTGAAATATGGCACACCCACTCCCCAAGCAAGGAAAATACCGAGTAAAATCGCAAACCCACCGACGATGCCAACAAGGTAGCCTGCACCTAACAATGCTAATGAGAAACCCATCGGAATTTGAAAAACGGTGCTACCAGCTTTAAACCAATAACTCGCACTATCAGAAATGATGCGTAGACCATTTGTACAAAAACTAACTATAGCGGCAAGGAATCCACCCCCGATAATTTCTCTAATACCAGTATCACCTTCTTTATGACTTCCCGCATGTAAAATTTCTGCTGCTGCAACGCCTTCTGGATAAGGTAAGCTTGATTTTACTACCATTACATGCCTTAGTGGTATCGTAAAAATTACACCGAGGATCCCGCCAGCTGTACAAATAAGCAATGTTTGTAGAAATGGAAAGCCTTGCCAATATCCCATCATAAGTAAACCTGGTAGTACAAAAATTACTGAAGAAAGTGTTCCAGCTGCGGAAGCTTGAGTTTGCACCATATTGTTTTCTAGTATGCTGGCATCGTGGAATACTTTTAAAACTGCCATAGAGATGACAGCAGCAGGGATTGAAGACGCAAAAGTTAAGCCTACTTTCAATCCTAAATAGACATTTGATGCAGTAAAAATAACAGTAATGATTGCTCCAAGAATCATGCCTCGCAGAGTCAATTCCCTGACACTGGGTTCTTGTTGTGTTGTTTGTATCTCACTTTGCATAGAGAGCTCCTTTATTTTTGTTATTGGAATAAGAAAAAAGTATTATAATGAATTCGACTTAATGTCAAATAAATTGGTCATTTTTTTATTAAATTTTAAATGGATTGATTTTTAGTTAATAAATAAAAAGTTTTTGTAAACAAATTGAGTTAAAAACAGATGCATAAAAAAGAAAATTTTTCTGAAAACGAAGGCGTATCTGAAGTTCGATTAGATAAATGGTTATGGGCAGCTCGCTTCTACAAAACGCGTAGTATTGCAAAAATGATGATTGAAGGGGGAAAAGTACATTATAATCAACAACGCGTTAAACCGAATAAAATTGTGAAAACAGGGGCTCGGATCCGTTTAGTTCAAAGCAATACAGAGAAAGAAATCATTGTGCTTGGGATAATTGATAAACGTGTCGCTGCTCCTGAAGCACAGAAACTTTATCAGGAAACACAAGAAAGTATTCGGCAACGTGAACAAGTTGCTGACGCTCGTAGATATGGTGTGCTCACGATGCCAAATCCGAAGCGGCGTCCAACAAAAAAAGAACGGCGTGAATTAATTAAATTCAGACTGAATCAGTAAGTTTTAAAATATAAGAGAAAAACAATGACAAATTACACTGAAGATAACGATAAACTTTACCGTTATTTATTTAAAGATCGCGGTGTACGAGGCGAATGGGTACGGTTAAATAAAACATTCAATGAAACTTTAGCAACACATCATTATCCACAACCTGTACAAACACTATTAGGCGAGATGATGGTGGCGACAGCTTTATTAACTGCTACATTAAAATTTAAAGGTAACATCACAATGCAATTACAAGGCAATGGTGCTTTGCAATTAGCTGTTGTAAATGCTAATGATCAACAACAAATGCGTGCAGTAGCACGAGTACAAGGTGAAATTCAAGAGAATATGTCACTTAGAGAAATGCTTGGCGAAGGTGTGATGGTGATGACGATCGCTCCAGAAAAAGGTGAACGTTATCAAGGTGTTGTAGCATTAGATCACGCAACACTCACAGCTTGTTTAGAATCTTATTTTCAACGCTCTGAACAGCTAGCGACTAAATTAGTTATCGCGACTGGTGAAATTGCTGGTGAAGCCGTGAGTGCGGGATTATTATTGCAAGTAATGCCAGATGGTACGGGGACAGAAAACGATTTTGAACATTTAAGTATGCTAGCTACAACAGCAACCAAAACAGAATTTTTTACTTTAACTGCAAAAGCATTGCTTTATCGTTTATTTCACGAGGAATATGTGGAAATTTATCCTGCTCAAAGTTTGCATTTTTATTGTGGTTGCTCAGAAACACGTTCTGCTCACGCTTTATTAATGCTAGGACAACCAGAATTAAATGAAATTTTTACTGAAAATCAGGGCGTGATTGAGACTTGTTGTGAATGTTGCGGGAAAAAATATTGGTTTACGCCAGAATCCTTAGCAAAAATGAACAACTAACATGGTATGTCTGCTTTTATGTACCACTTAAATTACATTTAACATAACACTTGAATTGATAGGAGATAATTCTTATGTCTAAAAAAATGAAAATTTTTACTGTAACTACGATAGCTGTAGCTATATTAGGTGGAAGTTACACCTATGTTGCGAATCGAATTGGTAAAAATATCGCCTCTTTTACTCAAACACAAACAGATCTTATGCAACGAATATTAGCTAAATCTCGGCTATATAGTGGTTCAGAGACAACGCTTATTTCAGAAAAACGAGGTTTTTTTTCTTCTGAATATAGCTATAAAGTAGGACCTTTTCTATATTCTGCTGATTTTTGGCATTTAGGGCTAAATAGCAAAGGATTTTATACTCAAGCTAAAATACATTTTACAGATAGCCATGACACACAATGTTGCAAGACAGATTTAAATATGCAAGCAACAGCTTATGGATTGTTTTGGGATAAAATTTCACCGCAACTCTTCCCTGAAAAGTTAAGTTATCAAGATTTACAAAAAATGAGTACTCAAATGACGAAACAATATTATAAGCAACTCAGGAATATTGATGTAATATTAGGCGGTAAATTTTTAGGCACAGATGTGAAATATAATGTAGTAGTCGATAGAATAAATCACAACGACTTAAAAATAGAATCAAATGTTGAGCTGATACCAAGCGAACAACAACTAGCTAGAATTAAAAGAGTATTGCCTCAATTAACGATGAATGGAGTTAAGTTCAAAATAACGGGAGATTGGAATTATAATCTTAACGATGCTAGAAACTTTGTCTTAGATAATGGACTGTCATTTATTTTTGGTTTTGATAAAGAAAATAATTTCAATTATGAAATTGAAATACAAGATTTTGTTTATGCTCCTTTCATTGAGATGAAAGATGCAAAATTTAAAGCCTCACTCAATGCTATATTTGATTTAAAATTACCCACACTAATTGTTTTAAGTGAAAATAAAGATAATAACGTGATTATTGATTTTGCTATCCGAGATTTAAAAATTCATCCTTGGGCGAATCGAGAAGCTTATCATCTACAAAATCTGAGTGCTAAAGGGCTTTTGACTGCTATGCAAGATCGGTTGGAGTCAAACTCAAATGTTAGTTCAAAAGTTAGCTTCATTGACAGAAATCAAAAAGAGCACGAAATTGCTGATTTGAATTATCAAGAATCAGATGATTTAAGTTTAGTGTTGACGAATAAAGACGGTAAAACAGTAAGTTGGATAGATGGTATTTATCAGATTCTGACTTTAAGATCTAATGAAATGCTAAATGAACTATTTAAAACTATCAGTGCTAGTAGTAATGTCAACGCAAAACTGGACTTAAGCAATTCTAAAGGTAACTCTAGTTTTGAATTTAAAGCAGGTTTGAAGCAGTTAACGCTTGATCAAGCTAAATTGATTCAATGGCAAACTAATCCTGAGCTAATGGATAAAGAATTGATGCATAATCTTCATATAAATTTTGGAATGATACTCTCCAAAGCACAATTTTCGGAAATGCTAAATGGTATTTTTAGTGCAAATGATTTACTACACAAGAAAAATGAAGCTGAACAAGGAATAGATTTTGTAATTGCTGAAGCGATTCAAGAAGGTTCATTGGTTTTAGAAGGAGATACTTATATTTTTATAGATCGTGAGCTTGGGCAGGTTTTTCCAGTGTTGAAAAAATCAGGAGATAATTTGATATTTAAAGCTAAAATTGAAAATTGTAAATATCTAATTAATGATTCAGAAATCAAACTCAATAAACATAACGAGGATGCTTGTACAGTAATTACTAATTATAATTAGTAAAGTGTAATGTTAGTTTAACTAAATAACATTATTGGGCTTGATGACTCTAGTAAACTAACTTTGAAATTTTTAGATTTAAATTTTTACTTTCAATAAATCTAGACATGCCACGAAATTCAGAGAAGTTTTCTAAAATTCGTGGCGTGTTGTTCCTCTTGACGTATCTTAGATTTTCGCATAGAATCACGGCGATCTGCCCTTTGTGGCAGATTCGTTTTTTTGATTTAAAAATTCGTTGTATTAACTAAAACTGGAGCTTTTTAATGGCAACAATTAACCAATTAGTTCGTAATCCACGAGTTAAAAAGGTTGCAAAAAACCTCGTGCCTGCTTTGGCTGCTTGCCCGCAAAAACGTGGTGTGTGTACTCGTGTATACACTACAACCCCTAAAAAACCTAACTCTGCATTACGTAAAGTATGTCGTGTCCGTTTAACTAACGGCTTTGAAGTCACTTCTTACATTGGCGGTGAAGGTCATAATCTTCAAGAGCACAGTGTTGTGCTTATCCGTGGTGGACGTGTGAAAGATTTACCAGGTGTACGTTATCACACTGTACGTGGTGCACTTGACTGTGCTGGCGTAAAAGATCGTAAACAAGCACGTTCTAAATACGGCGTAAAACGTCCTAAGGCTTAATGGTTCTCCGTTAAGTAAGGCCAAACGCTTATTAAACAATTTAATCCCTAAACTCCAGTTTTGAGATTTTTCTCATATTGAGTTTTGGACAATCCTGAAAAATTTATACGGAGAATTTCCTATGCCACGTCGTCGTGTTGTTGGACAACGCAAAATCCTTCCAGATCCGAAATTCGGTTCAGAACTACTTGCGAAATTTATTAATGTTTTAATGGTAGATGGTAAAAAGTCTATCGCTGAAAAAATCGTTTATAGTGCACTTGATACATTAGCAGAACGTACAGGCAAAGAACCTTTAGATGCTTTTGAAATCGCATTAGAAAACGTTCGCCCAACCGTTGAGGTTAAATCCCGCCGTGTCGGTGGTTCTACTTACCAAGTGCCAGTTGAAGTTCGCCCAGTGCGTCGCAACGCTTTAGGTATGCGTTGGATTGTAGAGGCTGCTCGTAAACGCGGTGATAAATCAATGGCTTTACGTTTAGCTAACGAATTATCTGACGCCTCTGAAAACAAAGGTGCAGCAGTGAAAAAACGTGAAGATGTTCACCGTATGGCAGAAGCGAACAAAGCGTTTGCTCATTACCGTTGGTAATCTGCTTATCCTTTCAGGCTTCAGTTTTGAACTGAAGCCTTATCCATTTTAAATATTGAATTTGTAAAGGAAAAACAAATGGCTCGTACAACTCCTATTGAGCGCTATCGTAATATCGGTATCAGTGCTCATATTGATGCTGGTAAAACCACAACTACTGAGCGTATTTTGTTCTATACAGGTGTTAGCCACAAAATCGGTGAAGTACACGATGGTGCGGCAACGATGGACTGGATGGAACAAGAACAAGAACGTGGGATTACTATCACTTCTGCTGCTACTACTGCTTTCTGGAGCGGTATGTCACAGCAATTCCCTCAACATCGCATCAACGTAATCGATACTCCAGGGCACGTCGATTTTACTGTTGAAGTAGAACGTTCCATGCGTGTGCTTGATGGTGCAGTAATGGTGTACTGTGCGGTAGGTGGAGTGCAACCTCAATCTGAAACCGTATGGCGTCAAGCAAACAAATACAAAGTTCCACGTATCGCTTTCGTAAACAAAATGGATCGTACAGGTGCAAACTTTTTACGTGTTGTTGAACAAATTAAAACTCGTTTAGGTGGTAATGCTGTACCTCTGCAATTACCTATTGGTGCTGAAGACAATTTCAAAGGTGTAGTCGATTTAATCAAAATGCGTGCCATTAACTGGAACGAAGCTGATCAAGGTATGACTTTTACCTATGAAGATATTCCAACTGATATGCTTGAAGCTTGCGAAGAGTGGCGTCAAAACCTTATTGAAGCTGCAGCAGAAGCATCTGAAGAATTAATGGAAAAATACCTTAGTGGTGAAGAGTTAACTGAAGAAGAAATCAAAGCAGGTCTTCGTCAACGCGTTTTATCGACTGAAATCATTTTAGTTTGCTGTGGTTCAGCATTCAAAAACAAAGGTGTACAGGCAATGCTTGATGCAGTTATTGAATACTTACCCGCCCCAACAGATATTCCAGCTATTCAGGGCGTGAGTTTAACTGATCAGCCTGATGAACGTATTGCTAGTGATGATGAACCATTTTCTGCATTAGCATTCAAAATCGCGACTGACCCATTCGTGGGGAATTTAACTTTCTTCCGTGTCTACTCTGGTGTTATTAACTCAGGCGACACTGTAATGAATTCTGTTAAACAAAAACGTGAACGTCTTGGTCGTATTGTACAAATGCATGCTAATAAACGTGAAGAAATCAAAGAAGTGCGTGCAGGTGATATCGCTGCCGCTATCGGCTTAAAAGATGTTGGTACTGGTGATACATTATGTGCACAAGAGGCACCAATTATTCTTGAACGTATGGAATTCCCAGAACCAGTAATTTCTGTTGCGGTTGAACCAAAAACTAAAGCAGACCAAGAAAAAATGGGCTTAGCTTTAGGACGTCTTGCTCAAGAAGATCCTTCTTTCCGTGTACATACAGATGAAGATTCTGGTGAAACTATTATCTCAGGTATGGGTGAATTGCACTTAGATATTATTGTTGACCGTATGAAACGTGAGTTCAAAGTGGAAGCAAATATCGGTAAACCACAAGTATCTTATCGTGAAACTATCCGTACTCGTGTAAATGATGTTGAAGGTAAACATGCAAAACAATCTGGTGGTCGTGGTCAATATGGTCATGTAGTAATTGATCTTTACCCATTAGAGGCGGAAAGCGAAAAAAGTTACGAATTTGTCAACGAGATCAAAGGTGGGGTTATTCCAACAGAGTATATCCCAGCGGTTGATAAAGGTATTCAAGAACAACTTAAATCAGGTCCATTAGCAGGTTATCCAGTAGTGGATATCGGTGTGCGTTTACATTTTGGTTCATACCACGATGTAGACTCTTCTGAATTAGCATTTAAACTAGCCGCCTCTTTGGCGTTTAAAGCTGCTTTTAATAAAGCAAATCCAGTATTACTTGAACCTATTATGAAAGTGGAAGTTGAAACACCACCAGAATACGTAGGAGACGTAATTGGTGACTTAAGCCGTCGTCGTGCGATGGTGAACGGTCAAGAAGCAACTGAACATGTCGTTAAAATTGAAGCGGAAGTACCACTTTCTGAAATGTTTGGTTACGCGACTGACTTGCGTTCACAAACTCAAGGTCGTGCTTCTTATTCAATGGAACCGTATAAATACGCTGAAGCACCTAAGAATGTTGCTGAAGCTGTTATTGAAGCACGTAAAAAATAATCATGTTGTTTTAATGCTGTAGCTTAACGAATAAGCTACAGCCCTTGAATTAATAACTTAGTTAATAAGGAAACTTTAAAATGTCTAAAGAAAAATTTGAACGTACAAAACCGCACGTAAACGTGGGTACAATT